>JAYWBT010000125.1:0-87001 GCA_043781235.1 Deltaproteobacteria bacterium | reverse complement strand
CGCCTCCGGCCTCGTGCTGGTGCTGGGCTTCGTCCTCTGGCGCTCGTTCGACCCGCAGAACCCGGCGCTCCAGTTCGTCCAGCACGGGCGCTGGATCCCCGCCTACAACATCGAATACTTCGTCGGCGTCGACGGCATCTCCATCACGCTCGTCATGCTGACCGCGCTGGTGAGCTTCATCGCGACGATTGCATCGATGCCGTGGTGGCCGGGCAACACCCACCTCGACGGGCATCACTTCACCCAGCACGGCGTCGCCGGCTACATGGCGATGCTGTTGATCCTGCAGACGGGCATGACCGGCGTCTTCTGCTCGCTGGACATGTTCCTCTTCTACGTCTTCTGGGAACTGATGCTGCTGCCGATGTACTTCCTGATCGGCATCTGGGGCGGCTCGCGCAAGGAATACGCTGCGATCAAGTTCTTCCTCTACACGCTCGCCGGCTCCGTCCTGATGCTCTTGGTCATCATCGGCCTCTATTACAACGGCCCGCAGGAAATTCTCGATGGCCACCTGGTGCACACCTTCAACATCCTCAAGATGGCGCAGTGGGGCCGCGCCGGCGGATATGCCGCCGCGCCGCTGGTGATGGGCCTCACCTTCGTCCGCGTCGCCTGGGTGGGCCTCTTCATCGGCTTCGCGATCAAGATCCCGATGTTCCCCTTCCACACCTGGCTGCCGGACGCGCACGTCGAGGCGCCCACGCCCATCTCGGTCATCCTCGCCGGCGTGCTGCTGAAGATGGGCATCTATGGAATCCTCCGGATCAACTTCGCCATCCTCCCGGAGGCCACCAAGTGGGCCGCGCCCGCGATGGCCATCTTCGGCACCATCAACATCGTCTACGCGGCCTTCGTCTGTCTGGCGCAAAAGGATTTGAAGCGGATGATCGCCTATTCATCCGTCAGCCATATGGGCTTCTGCCTGTTGGGCATGAGCGCCTTTACCCAGCAGGGCATCGACGGCGCGGTGCTGAACATGTGGACCCACGGCCTGATCAGCTCGATGCTGTTCCTCATCGTCGGCGTCATCTACGATCGCGCGCACCACCGCAACATCGAAGGCTTCGGCGGGCTCGCGCAGCAGGTCCCCGAATATGCCGGCCTGCTCGGCCTCGCCTTCTTCGCCTCGCTTGGCCTGCCGGGCCTGTGCGGCTTCATCAGCGAGTTCACCGTCTTCATCGGCGCGTTCCCCAGGTGGCAGACCCTCACCATCATCTCCGCCACCAGCGTCATCCTCACCGCCGCGTATTACCTCTGGGCCATCCAGCGCATCATGCTGGGCAAGCTCAATCCCAAGTATGCGGACATGCCGGACGTCAACTGGCGCGAGCGCGCGACGCTGTATCCGCTGGCCGCGCTGATCATCGTCTTCGGCTTCTATCCGAAGCCGATCATCGACCTCATCGAAGGCTCCTTGCGCAACCTCATCCTGCCGCTCCAGTAAAGGCCATCGCGCCATGGGCAACATTCCGTCGCTGCGCTACTTCTGGCCGGAGAGCATCCTCACCGTCGCGGTGATGGCGATGTTCGTGCAGGACCTGGTCGTTCGCCGCAGCGCGCGCCGCGTCCAGTCGCTCACCATCGGCGCGCTCGGCTGGCTCGCGCTCACCGCCCTCGCGACCTTCGCCTGGCCGGCGGGCACCACGCCGCTGTTCGGCGGCCTGATCGTCCACGATCCGCTGCGCGTCTTCTTCGCCTGGATCTTCCTCGCCGCGTCGCTGCTCACCATCCTGATCGTGCCCAAGAGCAAGCAGGTCTCGGACGCTCGCGTGGGCGAGTTCTTCGGCCTGCTCTTCGCGCTCCTGCTCGGCCTGTATCTGATGGCGAGCGCGACAGACCTCTTGATGGTCTATCTCGCCATCGAGATGGTCTCGCTGGTCAGCTACGTCCTCACCGGCTTTCGCCGCGCGGACCGCAAGGCCAACGAGGCCGCGCTCAAGTACGTCATCTATGGCGGCGTCGCCTCCGGCGTCATGCTCTACGGGATATCCATTCTCTATGGATTATTCGGCACCACCCGCGTGGTCGGCGTCGGCGGCATCGGCGCGCAACTCGCCGACGTGACCTCGCGGCTGTTCCTCGCTCACGCCTTCGGCGGCCAGCCGGCGGCGCAGCTCGCGCTGGTGGTGGCGGTCGTCTTCGTGCTCGCGGGGATCGGCTACAAGATGGCGAGCGTCCCGTTCCACATGTGGTGCCCCGACGTCTACGAGGGCGCGCCGACGCCCTTCACCGCCTTCCTCAGCGTCGGCCCCAAGGCAGCGGGCTTTGCGGTGGCCATCCGGTTCTTTTTCGCCGCCTTCGAGAAGAACGTCCCCGGCGTCGGCTGGGTGGCGGTGAGCGACGTTCCCTGGCCCGCCATCATCGGCATCATCAGCGCCATCACCATGACGCTCGGGAACCTGACGGCGCTGGTCCAGACCAATCTGAAGCGCCTCTTTGCCTATAGCTCGATCGCGCACGCCGGCTATCTATTGATGGGCCTCGCCGCCGCCAGCGCCGCGGGCGTGCAGTCCATCCTCGTTTATCTGGTGATCTACGTGCTGATGAACGTCGGCGCGTTCCTGGTAGTCATCTCCGTCTCGCGCGCGACCGGCGGCGAGCACATCGCCGACCTGATCGGGCTCGGCCACCGCGCGCCCATCGCCGCGCTGACGCTAACCGTCTTCCTTCTCAGCCTCACCGGACTGCCGCCGTTCGCGGGCTTCACCGGCAAGTACCTCATCTTCGCCGCGCTGGTGCAGAAGGGCGGGATGTGGAACGTCATCCTCGCCGTCATCGGCGTCTTGAACAGCGCCATCTCGCTCTTTTATTACGCGAAGCTAATCAAGGCGATGTACTTCGAAGAGTCGCACGACGATACGCCGATGGCGGTGCCCGGGCTCTATACCGGCATCCTCGTCAGCCTGAGCGCGCTGGTGATGGTGCTCGGCCTCTACTGGGCGCCGCTCCTGCGCTGGGCCTCGGCCGCCTTCGGTGACGCTTAGTTTCTCAAGGCCTTAGTTTCAATGCGGTGCTCGCTGCAATCCCCCTTTCGATGCAACGAGCGCCGGCGGGGGAGCATGGGTCTCAAGGCGGCGCTAGGCGCGGTAGATAGCTGCGCGCTCTTCCAGCGCGGCCAGCCGATCTGGTGAGAGGCTGCGATCCCCTAGCTTGCGCCCGGGCTGCACTCGCGGGCCGTGGTAGTCGCTGCCCGCCGTAATCATGAGGCCCAGGGCCGCGGCCCAGCGCTCGTAGGCCTCGGCCTGTGAAGGCACATGGTCGGGGTGCAGCGCCTCCACCGCGTCGAGCCCGAGGTCGGCCAGCACCTTGAGCTCCTGCTGCGAGACCTTGTTCGCTCCCGGATGCGCCACGCTGGCGGTGCCCCCCGCCGCATGGACCAGGTCGGTCGCCTCGCGCACCGACAGCCGCCGCCGGTCGACGAAGAGCGACCCGCCCGAGCGCAGGAAGCGATCGAAGGCGTCCTTCACGCTGCTGGCGTGGCCCTCCGCGACCAGCGCGCGGGCGAGGTGCGGCCGGCCGAAATTTTCGCCGCCGCTATACGCCGCCACCTTCTCGAGCGTGATGCCCGAGAGGCCCGCCTGGCGTGCCCGCTCGATCATCTTGATCATCCGCTCGCGCCGCTCGGCCATCATCTCCGCGGCGAGCCTGCCCAGCGCGGGCGCCGCCGGGTCGAGCAGATGCCCGAGGATGTGCACCTCGCGCCCGTGCAGCTCGCACGACAGCTCGATGCCGGGGATGAGCCGGATGCCGACCTCAGCGGCCGCCGCCGCGCAGGCGCCGATGCCCGAGACGGTGTCGTGGTCGGTGACCGCGAGCACCTGGATGCCGGCGGCCTTTGCTTCGGCCAGCAGTTCGGCGGGCGACCGCTCGCCGTCGCTGTGCAACGTATGGGAGTGGAGATCGATCACCTGGTTGACGCCTCCGTGGGCCGCTGGTTAACTCTTAGCTGCCATGCAGCATCTTCTCCAGATCAGCCGCAAGATCGATTATGCCCTGCGGGCGACGATCCATCTCGCGACGCTCCCGGCCGACCGCATCGCCTCGCTGCAGGATCTGGCCAGCACCCTGCACATTCCCCGCGAGTTCCTCGCCAAGATCCTCAAGCTGCTGGCCGCCCGTGGCCTGGTCCGGTCGGTCCGAGGCGTGCACGGGGGCTACCAGCTCGCGCGCGCCGCGAGCGAGATCTCGTTCCTCGAGGTCATCGAGGCGACCGAAGGGCCGGTGCAGCTCAACGTCTGCCTCGACGACATGGACCGCTGCGACGTCAGCGCGAGCTGCACGATGCACCATGTGTGGAAGGCGGGCCAGGAGCGCATGCTCGAGGTGTACCGCGGCACCACGCTCGCGAGTCTCGCGCAGCCGTCGCTGACCCCGCAGCCGGTCTCGCTGGGCCTGCCTCGCCGCGCCCTCGGCACCTGACCGTTTTGGCGACGCCGCTGCCGGAAGCGCAGCCGCCGCTCACCGCCAGCGCTCGATCGCCAGCGCGAGCGCGTCGCGGTGGCTCGGCCACTCCACCGCCGCAAGCGCGTCGTCGGGCCTTGCCCACCGATGCGCGACGTGCTCGTCGGAGAGGCGCGGCTCCGCGCTCGCCGGGACGCGCATCCACCAGGCGTGCTCCTCGAAATCGCGCTTGCTGCCCGCGAACTGGTGCCGGAGCCCCAGGTCCTCCAGCTCGCCGCGCAGGCCCGTCTCCTCGAACGCCTCGCGCGCCGCGGTGGCCGCCACCTCCTCGCCCTTGTCCCCTTTGCCCGTCACCGGATGCCAGCCGCCACCGCGCCGCCCGGGCCGCTGCAACAGCAGCACCTCAGGCCCGCGCGGCGTGGGCCGCAGGATCCACACCAGCGCCTTCAATCGTCGGTTCACTTCCTCATGCTAACGCAGGAGCGGCCTGTGGTAGATCGGCGCGCGCCCGAAATCTTCGGAGGACTTCGATGCAGAAGCTCGAGCTCGATCTCGCTGGCCCAGATCCGCGCCGCGGCCTCTCGACCATGGCCACCGGGCTGATCGGCTCGGAGATCCTCAAGATCTCGGGCCAGATCCGCGCCTCCATCCTCGCCGGAAAGAAGATCGCCAACTTCACCGTCGGCGACTTCTCCTCGAAGGAGTTCCCCATCCCCGAGCGCCTGCGCGCCGGGATCCAGGCCGCGCTCGCCGCCGGCGAGACCAACTACCCGCCCTCCGACGGTGTGCTGCGGCTGCGCGAGGCGGTGCGCGAGTTCTGGCAGAAGCGGCTCGGGCTCGAGGTGCCGCTCGAGTCGGTTTTGATCGCCGGCGGCTCGCGGCCGATCATCTACGCTGCCTACCGCGCGCTGGTCGACCCCGGCGATGTGGTCCTCTACTCGGTGCCGTCGTGGAACAACAACCACTACTGCCATCTGGTCGGCGCGCGCGGCGTGACCGTCGAGACCGATCCCGAGCACGGGTTCCTGCCCACTGCCGCGTCGCTGCAGCCGCACCTGCGCGAGGCGCGCCTGCTCTCGCTCTGCACGCCGCTCAACCCGGCCGGCACCGTGCTGGCGGTGGACGAGGTCCGCCGCATCTCGGAGGCCATCGTCGCCGAGAACCGGCGCCGCGAGGGCACCGGCGAGAAGCCGCTCTACCTGCTCTACGACCAGGTCTACTGGATGCTGACCTTTGGCAGCGCGCGCCACGAGACTCCCGTGCACCTGGTGCCCGAGATGGCGCGCTACACCGTCTTCGTCGATGGCATTTCCAAGGCGTTCGCTGCCACCGGCGTGCGCGTCGGCTGGGGCGTGGGGCCGCGCGCGGTGATCGCCGCCATGCGCGATCTGCTCGGCCACGTCGGCGCGTGGGCTCCGCGCGCCGAGCAGGTGGCCACTGCCGAGCTGCTGCGCGATCCGCAGGCCACCGACGAGTTTCTCGCCGTGCACAAGGCCGGGCTGCAGTTGCGCCTCGAGGCGCTGCACACCGGCTTCGCGCGGATGGCGAAGGCCGGCTTGCCGGTGCGGGACATCGCCCCGCAGGGCGCGATCTACCTCTCGGTTCAGTTCGACCTGCTCGGTAAGCGCGGCCTGAAGAGCAATGACGACGTTCGCAAGTACCTCCTCGAGGAGGCGGGCTTCGCGGTGGTGCCCTTCCAGGCGTTCGGGCTGCACGGCGAGAACGGCTGGTTTCGCCTCAGCGTCGGCGCCGTGTCGGTGCGCGAGATCGAGGAAGCGCTCCCGCGCGTCGAGGAAGCGCTCCGCAAAGCTGCCAACTGAGTCCAACGCAACTTCGGTCGCAGGTGCGCAGCCGTCGCCCGAGCTATTTCCCGGCGTCCATGCCGCCATCGAGCGGGCCCGCGTCGGAGTGTCCGCCGAGATCGTCCGTCGGGCCCCCCGCGCTCGGCGTTCCGAGCTGCGGATTGCTCTTCGCCGTGTCCGCCGGGTTCGCCTGCTCCTTGCATCCAAACAAGGCGAGCGCGAGCGCGCCCGCGCTAATCCATCTCGTCATTCCTCGATTCCTCCGTGGGCGTCTCCGAGACGGGCCGCTAGGTGACGTCGAAGAAGAACTCGTCGGGGTGCCGCTCAACATACGCAAGGGCGAGCTTCGACAGCTCCTCCTCGACGGAGTAGGCGTCCTGCCAAACTTCGTCCACGCCGGACTCGATCAGCACCTCGGACAGCCCCTGCTCGTCGAGCAGCAGCTCGCGCGCGTCGCGATCGCGCGGCACCTTGCCTCCGGGAAAGAGCTGCATCGCCTGCTCCAGCGGCCGCGCGAACTTGGGCGCGTCGATCAGGCGCAAGCCGTCGAGCGCCTCGGGCGCCGTGTCGCCCGGCGCGTTGTAGAAGTACTGCTCGATCCCGCCGTTTCCCATCTCCATCTGCAGCTGCTCGAGGGCCCACACGCCGCGTTGGCCGCGCGTCAGGCGTGCGAGAGCGGCCTCGACCTCGCTCGCGGTCTCGGCCGAAAACAGCACCGGCTGCACACGCTTGAAGATCGCGGTGAGCTTGCCGACCAGGTCCCGCGCGCCCACGAACGTGCTGTACGCAACCCGGAGATCGTCCTGTTTCGGCACCTGTGCCTCCTCAAGTCTTATGATTCTAACCACATGCCGAAAGAGCCGGGCGACAAGCGCACCACGGGACCATCGAGCGGAGGCGCGCGGCGGTCGCCTGCGCCGCGCACCGAGGAGGTCCGCGTCCTCACGCCGCGCCAGATTTTCCAGCACCTCGACAAATTTGTCATCGGACAGACCGCCGCGAAGCGCGCCGTCGCCACTGCTGCTCACCAGCATCTCAAGCGCTGCGAGCAGCGCCGGCTCGGCCGCCCGACGCTCCTGCGCAAGTCCAATCTGTTGTTGATGGGGCCCACCGGCTCGGGCAAGACGCACCTCGCGCGCAACCTCGCCGAGCTGCTCGAGGTGCCGTTCGTCGTCGTTGACGCCACTGAATATACCGAGGCCGGCTACTACGGAAAGGACGTCGAGGTGATGGTCGCCGAGCTGCTCTTCAAAGCCGGGCACTCCATCGACGCCACCCAGCGCGGCATCATCTTCATCGACGAGATCGACAAGATCGCGCGCCGCGGCAGCAGCGCGCGCACCGGCGCCGGCTCGCGCGATATCGGCGGCGAGGGCGTGCAGCAGGCGATGCTCAAGCTGCTCGAGGGCCGCGAGATCTTCGTGCCCCTGAACGTGACGCAGCACTGGAACAAGCACGACTTCGTCCAGGTGGACACCACGGACATCCTCTTCATCTGCGCCGGGACCTTCACCGACCTGCACCAGGCCCAGGTGGACAAGAAGGCCGGGTTCGGCGCCGCGGCGGCGCGGCCGGGCGACCAGCGGCTGCGGGTGAAGGACCTGATCGAGTACGGCATGCTCGCCGAGCTGCTCGGCCGCGTGCCGGTGCACGTGCAGCTCGGGGAGCTGACTGCGGACGAGCTCTTCCTGGTGCTGACGGCGCCGCCCGATTCGCTGGCGCGTGAGTATCGCGAGGCGCTGCTGCTCGATGGCGTCGAGCTCGACCTGCAGGAATCCGCGCTGCGCGAGCTGGTCGGCTACGCGGTGGAGAAGAAGCTCGGCGCGCGCGCGCTGCGCAGCATCCTCGAGGAAGTGCTCGCCGACGTGCTCTTCGAAGCGCCCGAGCGGGCTGGGGAGAAAATCGCCATCGATCGCGACTACGTCACTGCGCGGCTGCGCAAGCTCGACGCGGCGGGGCTGCGCGACTGAACGCTGGCCCGGTGGTTCGACCACCGTGCCCTCGTCGTCCTCGTCGAGAATCGGCGGCCCCACTGGGCAACAGGCTGAGCGACGAACAGCGCAGGCGCACCCGGCTATTGCGCGCCGAGCGAGCTCTTGATCTGTTTGACTCGCGCCGGATCGGGGCGGCGCAGCTCGGTGATCAGGTTGACGCTGGTCGCGGCGGCGACCGCCTGCGAGTGCGCGAAGTCGAGATTCGCCACCGGCGTGTCGCGCTCGACCGTCTGCAGATGGGGCCGGAGCAGCGCCACCAGCGAAGCGATCACCCAGGCGACCAGCAGCCCTTTGGCGCCGCCCAGGACGAACCCTCCCAGCTTATCGACCCCGCCGGTAAAGGTCCCCAGGTGACCGTGGAGAAACCCACCGATCACCTTTGCAAAGATCTCCACCAGCAAGAAAATCAGGATCGAAAGCGCGGCGACGGCGACGGCGACCGGCAGCCCGAGATCCTTCGCGAACGCGTCGCCGAAGGGCTGCGAGAACATGCGCGCCAGCACGATGCCGCCGACGAAGCCGATCAAGCCGAAGATCTGCCGCAGCAGGCCGCGGAAGAGCCCGAACAGTGCGAAGACCACCACCAGCCCCGCGCAGAAGAGATCGAACGGCATGGCTTTCAGCGGACCACGAAGTCGGACTTCACCAGCTTGGCCGCCTCGTCCCGCTTCGCCTTGTAATTCGGGTTCGAGGGCTCGTAGGTGATGGCCATCTTGAAGTTGCGCTCGGCGGCGGCGAAGCGCTGAGCCGCCAAATCCTGCAGCCCGGCCAAGAAGAACTTGCGGCCTTGCGGCGTGATGCCGACCTCCTGCTCCTTGTCCTTCTTCAGCTCCTGCTCGCTCGCCTCGACGAAGCGCAGCCTGCGCGCACGGTCGGGGCCGCTCACGTCAGCCAGGTACTTCAGGCGGCGTGCGCCGTCGCGCAGGCAGACGTAGGCCTCGTTGATGCGCTTGTAGATGCGCCCGATGGCGTCCTTCAGGTCCGAGCTGGGCAGCTGGAAGAAGCGGTCGGGGTGGTAAGCGCGGGACTCGCGGTAGTAGGCGGTCTTGATCTCGACCGGGCTCGCGCTCTGCCCGACCTTCAGGATCTGGAAATAGTCGAGCTCGTCCAGGATCTGGGCGAGCGCGTGCGCTTCGATCTCGAACCCTTCGTCCATGGCGCCTTAGGCAGCCTCTCCGCGCGCCAGTTGCGTGCTCGCGTTCTTCTGCTGCGCGGCAATGATCATGTCGTCGGTCAGGCCGGAGGACAGCCGAATCGTGCACGACGTCTTCTGGCCGGTCTCCACGTCCGCCGCGGTCACGTTGACGATGCCGTTGGTGTCGATCTCGAAAGTCACCTCGATGCGCACCTCGCCGCGGTAGGCGATGCGAAAGCCTGAAAATTCAAATTCGCCCAGCAGCTCGCACTCGGCGGCCTTGTTGGATTCACCTTGATAGACCTTGATCTTCACCCTCTCCTGGCCGTCGCGGTTGGTCGTATACGACTTCGACCGCTCGATCGGGATGGGCGTATTCTTCTCGATCACCTTGTCGGTGTAACCGCCCACCGTGCCGACGCGCAGCGTGAGCGGTGTGACGTCGAGCAGGTAGTGCTCGCTCTTCGAGTCGAGCAGCGAGGTGGCCTGGATGGACGCGCCCGCCGCCACCACCTCGTCGGGGTCGATGCCGGCCATGACCTCCCTGCCGAAGTAGTGCTTCACGCTGGTGCGGACGATGGGCAGGCGCGTCGGACCGCCGACCAGGATGACCGCGTCCAGCTCGTTCGCGGTCATGCGCGCGCCCTGCAGCGCTTCATCACAAACCTTGAAGGTGCGCTGCACCAGGTCCATCACCATGCGATTGAACTCTACTTCGGTGAGCGTGGCGTTGAGATCCATCACCTTGCCGGTGGGATCCTGGCAGATGCCCTCGACGTGGATCCTGGCCACGGCATCGCGGCCGACGTCGATCTTGGCGCGCTCGGAGGCTTCCTTCAGCATTTGCAGGCAATACTTGTTGAGCCGCAGGTCGATGCCGTTCTTCTTGAGGAAGTCCTCGGCAAGCCAGGTCATGATGCGGTCGTCGAAGTCGTCGCCGCCGAGGTACGTGTCGCCCGCGGTGGAGAGCACCTCGAAGACATCCTTGCCGATCTCCAGCACCGAGACGTCGAAGGTGCCGCCGCCCAGGTCGTAGACCGCGATGCGCTGCGCGATGTCCTTGCCGAAGCCGTACGCCAGCGCCGCCGCGGTCGGCTCGTTGAGGATGCGCATGACGTCGAGCCCGGCGATGCGGCCCGCGTCCTTGGTGGCCTGGCGCTGGTTATCGTTGAAGTAGGCGGGGACGGTGATGACCGCCTTCTTCACCTCGTGGCCGAGGTAGTTCTCGACGATCGACTTCATCTCCTTGAGCACCAGCGCGGAGATCTCGGGCAGCGAATACACGTTCTCGCGGATCTGGATCCGCACCGAGTTGTTCTCGCCCTCGATGATCTTGTACGGCATCACCGCCTGCGCCTTCTTCACTTCATCGGAGAAGTAGAAGCGGCCGATAAGGCGCTTGGCGCTGTACACGGTGTTATCGGCGTTGGTGATGATGTTGCGCTTGGCGCTGTTGCCCACCAGCACCGTGCCGTCATCGAGGAAACTGACCACCGACGCGTGGGTACGCTCGCCCCACTCATTGGGGATGACGGTCGGCTTGCCGTTCTCGAGGATCGACACGCAGCTGTAGCTGGTCCCGAGGTCGATGCCGATCGCGATCTCGCCGCCGTCCACCATGCCGTTCGTCTCCAGTCTGCGAGGCGGCGCGGAGTCTACGGTCCGCCCGGGAGGCGGTCAACGAAAGGCCCGCGAATGGCGGATGCAGAGCACGTGCGTTACGCTCGCTCCAGACCCAGATTGCAGGCGGGCGCTGACACGCCTCGCGCGACGGGAGGGTTGTTGGCGGAGTTTCTCGCTCTACATCAGACGGACGCGAGTCTGCTCGGCTGCCTCCTGCGGCGGCTGTCGGGGCGGATCTCGCTCGGGCCGGTCGAGCCAGCCGCCGGCGTCGGCTTCTTCGAGAGCGACGACGTGCTCCTGCGCAAGCGGCCGCTGGGTGGGCACGAGCCCGCCTTCGAGCGACTCGCCGACGGCGTGCAGAGCGAGGCCGCGCTGATCACCAGCGGTGTGGCCTTCGCGGGCGTGCGCACCTTCGACGAGCGCCACACGTTGCCGTTCCGCTTCAAGCGCTGGCTCTTCGCCATCGCCGGTCAGCCGGAGAAGCTGGGCCCGGCGCGCGCCTCGCTGGTGGCGGCGCTGCCGGAGTACCTCCGCCGCGCGGTCACCGGCGAGTCGGCGGCCGAGAGCCTCTTCTTCACCTTCCTCGCGCGGCTGCGCGACGCGGGCCGGCTCGACGACCTCGACGTGGACGCGCAGACGGCGGCGCGCTCGCTCGCGGCGGCGGTGGGCGAGGCCGAGCGCGCCTTCGAGCAGCAGGGCACGCCGCTGCCGGGCATCGCAGCGGTCGCGACCAACGGACGGGTGCTGGTGGCGCTGCGGCGCGGGCATCCGCTGTGGCTCGGGGAGCTCGATGGCCTCTTGCCTTGCGCGCGGTGCGAGATCCCGGCGGGAGCGGGCGCGCTCGACCCTCGCGTCACCGAGCACCGGAACCTGCGCGCGGCCGTCCTCGTCAGCGGTCCGCAGAAAGATCCCGCCGGCTTCCGCGAGCTCGCGGAAGGAGAGGTCCTCGCCGTCCCGCGCGACCTCCGCATCGCGCCGCTCTGACCGAGGTTCCCGAGAACTCCTCGACGCGGGTTTCAGTGCGCGACCTTGACGCGCGAGCTTCAGAACGCGGCGGTCTCGAGGAGCAGGAGCCAGACGTTCGCGGAGAGGTGGCAGAGAGACGCGCCGACGATGGTGCCGGTACGCCGGCGCACGAAGGCGAACCAGAGCGCGGGAAAGAAAGTGGCCAGCCGCCACGGCGCCGGCTCGAGCAGGTGGCCGAGCGCAAAGAGCGCGGCAGCGAGCAGCGCGGCCTTCACCGGCGACATCCGCTCCTCGAAGCGCAAGGTCAGGTAGCCGCGGTAAAAGAACTCTTCCGAGAACGCGACCGCGGCGTTGCCCAGCACTTTGCCTGCGAAGTCGGCGGTGAGCGGCACCCGGAATTGCAGCGGGTGGGCCGCCGCCAGGTAGGGCGCGAGCACGCCGTGGAGCGCAGCAGGTAGCCGGTCGGGCGCCGCGGTGAAGGAAACGAAGCCGATGGTGAACAGCGGCAAGATCACCGCGCAAGTGCCCAGTGCCCAGAGCAGATCGAGCCGAAGCCGATCAAATCTCCATCCAGCATCGAAGGCTTCCTGCCCGCGCTTCTCCAGCGCGCGCGTGGGCGCGTAGAGGAAGGCGGCCACCGCCAGCGCGCCGACGACGGAGCGCACGACCGGCACCGCGAGCCCGACCACCTCCAGCGCGGCGAGCCCGAGCAGCACCAGCACCCACAGCGTCACCGCTTCGCGAACCGGGCTCCTCATGCGCGGCGCAGGCTCGCACGACAGGCGTGACAAACGCCACACGTCTAGCCCGGCCGCCGGGTTACAATCCGTGCGCCCGAACGCCTGGAGTGCCCAGATGCAAACGACAAAGCTCGCGCTCGCCCTGCTCGCCCTGCCGATCGTCGCCTCGTCCGCCTGCGGAAAGCAGACCTTCCTCGCGGCCGCGTTCATTCAGACGCCGCAGCTGCCGAACCCGGTGGACCCGGCCCACCCCATCCCCGCATTCGCAGTGATGACCGCGTACCTCGGAACCATCGACACCACCGACCCCACCAAGATCGACACCAAGAAGATCGGCGTGGTCACCGGCGCCAACGTGAACGTCGCCTTCAAGCACCTCCGGGACGTGTCGGTGGCGGGCGACACGGACCAGGATCGCATCGTGTCCGTCCCCGAGTCGGCGGGGCAGCCGGGGCTCTACACGGTGACCAGCAGGGATCAGGGGAAGCTGTCGTTCGAGAAGGACGTCCCGTACACGATGATCCTGCAGACGCCGGGCGCGAGCTCCGAGGCCTACGGCGCGCGGCTCACGCCCGGCCCGCAGGCCACCATCCAGGAGTTCCCGGCCAGCGCGCCCTTCGTCGAGCATGCGATCAAAGACGCCTTCACCGTCACCCGGACCGACAAGGCCGCCGACGGCAGCCGTCTGCCGGCTTTCATCGTGGTCGCGAAGATCGATCCGAGGAACCCGAACAGCGAGCCGCAGATCACTTTCAAGACCGTGCCGGAGAAGCCGGAGGACCTGCTCAAGTTCGTGCTTTCCGACGCCGACTATCGCTGGGCGAGCTACCCGATCCCGGTCAAGGCATTTCCCGATGCCGACTCGTTCTACGTCGTCTCGGTCCTGGCGGTGCGCATCGGCAAGGTGAGCGACAACGCCTTCCTGGGCTCGACCGCGCTCGCCGCCAGCGGCGCCGCGGGCCTGGTGCACACGCACCTCTAGGCCAGGGCCGGTCACTGGTATCGATGGGATTGCGCGGAGCCCCTCAGGCTGAGCGCGTGCGCGCCTGGCGGATGTAGCGATCGAGATCCTCGCGGTCGATGAGCGAGAGGATCTCCAGCTTGGGCCCGTCCCGCCGATAGATGAGCCGCACGTCGGTCGCGACGCGGATGCGGTAATAGCCGGGCAATCCCTCGAGCGCGATGGCGCGCAACGACCCGTGCCGCCAGTCGTGCGCGAGCAGGTGGATCTTGTCGAACGCGGCGCGCTGCATGCGCCGGCTCCAGCGATCGATCGAGTCGTAGAACTCGCGGGTGTAGAGGGGGATCAGGAAGGACGCCGCGTCCTCCTCGGTGGGCAGCGCGTCGTCGATGGGCGTTGCGACCGCGGGCGCCGCTGGGCGCTCGGCGACGAGCTTCTTCTCGACGGCCTCGAGCTGCGCCTGCAGCTCCTCGCGTTCGATCAGCGCCACCTTGAGCTTCTCCGAGAGCGAGCGGGCCTCGTCGGCCGATCGCCGCGCTTCGACCAGCGCGCGCGATCCCTCGCCCGCCGCGTTGAGCCGTGCCAACTCGGCGGAGACCCGGCTCACCTCGGCGCTGGCACGCCGCAGCTCGGCGCGCTCCTCTGCCAGCGTCTTCTCTCGATCGGCGATCTCGCCCCGGGCCGTGGCCAGCTGCTCTCGCAGCGCGGTCGCCTCCTTCTCGGCGCGGTCGGCCCGCTTTACCGCCTCCCCCGCCTCCTTCGCGCCCGGTGGCGGCGGCTTGCGCGCCTGCGGCTTCGGCTTCTGCGCCATCGCGTCGAGCAGCTCGACGCCGAACTCGATCGCCACGGTCGCTTCGACGAGCGCGTTGACGGCAGCGGGGCTGGCAGCCGGGGCCGACTGGCCAGCCTCGTCGAGCAGCGCGCGCCAGGCGATGCGCGCGACGTGCTGGAGCGCGTCGCCGGTGAGCAGCTCGAGCAGATCGCGATACCCGTCGGCGGGCAGCGCGATGCCCTCCAGGACCGGGTTGCGCAGCGCCTCGCGCACGGCGTTCTCGAGCAACGCCTGCGCGTCCTTGGCCGCGCGCACCTCATCGGCCAGCATGCGCGCGACCTGGTTCGGGGGCATGCTCTCGATGCGGTAGCCCGGGCTGTAGAGCTTCAGCTCTCCGCACAGGTCGAGCAGGCGGCGGTCGGCGAAGCAGAGCTCGAACAGCTCGCCCAGCAGGTCCGGCTCGAGCGCGAGCAGCGGCAGCGCCGCGGTCGAGAGCGGGATCTCCGCGGCCGGCCCTGCGGCGGCTGACGCTGCGGCGTCCGGCGCCTTGGTGGACTTCTGCTTGTCCTTCTTGGCCATGCGCGGCGCGCACCCTAGCGTAAGCTGCGCGCATGGACGAGATCGTTCTGCGCGGGAAGCGGGCACTGGTCACGGGCGCGGCGGCGCGCGTCGGGAGGGCCATCGCGGTCGAGCTGGCGCGGGCCGGGATGAACCTCGCGGTGCACACGCGCAACACGCCGGCGGACGAGGCGCTGGAGGAGATTCGCGCGCTCGGCGTCAGCGCCGTGCTGGTGCGCGGAGACCAGGCAGTCGACGCCGCGCGCATCGTCGGCGACGCCGCGACCGCGCTGGGCGGGCTCGATCTGCTGGTCTGCAGCGCCGCGGCGTTCGGGAAGGCGCCCGCCCAGGAGATCGATCGCGCGGCCTTCGACGCCATGATCGCCTCCAACCTCACCGGCCCGTTCTTCCTGATGCAGGCTGCCCTCCGCCACCTGCGCGCCGCGCGCGGATCGGTGGTGAACCTCGTCGATCTCTGCGGCACCACGCAGGTGTGGAAGGGCTACGCCCACTACGCCGCCGCGAAAGCCGGCCTCGCCACGCTCACGCGGCTGCTCGCGCTCGAGTGGGCCCCGGAAGTGCGGGTGAACGCCGTCGCCCCCGGCGTCGCGCTCTACCCCGACTCAGCGCCTGAAGACGAGCGCGAACGCACGTCCCGCCGCATTCCCGCCGGCCAGCCGGGCAACCCGGAAGACATCGCGCGCACCGTCCGTTTCCTCGCCACCCAGCCTTTCATCACCGGTCAAATCGTCACGGTGGACGGCGGGCGCTCGGTGAATCCGTAGCTGGAGAGCCGCATCTTTGCTAAAGTCAGATTCCCCTTCGAAAGGATCCGCCCCATGGATGCCCAGACCCAGACCGCTCCCGAGACGCACGACCACAGCGAGCCCGGCCCGGCCGTCCAGCTGTCCGACAGGGCCGCAGCCATGGTGAAGGAGACCATCGAGCGCGAGAAACTGGCGGGCTCCGGCCTGCGCGTCGCGGTCGTTGGCGGCGGCTGCTCGGGCTTCCAGTACAGCCTCGACATCGAGAAGGAAGAGCGCGCCGGCGACATGATCTTCGAGGTGAAGGGCGTGCGTTGCTTCGTCGACCCGATGAGCTCCATGTATCTGCTCGGCGTCGAGGTCGATTACGTCGAAGGCCAGTTCGGCCAGTCGGGCTTCTCCTTCAAGAACCCGAACGCCAAGCACACCTGCGGCTGCGGATCGAGCTTCTCGGCGTAGGGAGCTTCTCGGCGTAGGGTTGATAAAGTCGCCGCTGGGCCCGCTCGCCCCCCGATCGTGTGGGCCCTCGTTCATTGTATCCCGGGGTAACCGTTACCAACCTCCTGCTGGACCCCAAACAGGAGGAATCAATCTTGAAGATCATCGCCCTTTCGGCGCTCACGCTGGCTTTGACGGCGTTCGGCGCCCGCGCTCAGGACACCAGCAGCAGCACCACCGCGGTCTCGCCCTCGGCCCCCGCGCCCTCGACGAACAACACCGCGGCGCTGCCTGCCGATCAGCCCAAAGCGCCAGACACCACCACGACCACAAAGACCACCACGCTTCCGTCGGACGACAGCGCGAAGTCGGCGCAAACGGGCATGTCCGATGACAGCACGAAGTCCGCGCAGCCCTCCACCGGCGACGCGGCCAAGGACAGCGACAGCTCGGCGATGAAGCCGAAGACGCTCCATCGCCACGGTCAGGCCCGCACGGGCTCGTCGACGCGGCACCGCACGCGCTCCTCGCCAGAGGCGACGCCGCGCGCGAGCGGCACCGACTCGCTCGGCGCGCCCTCGACCGACACGATCACGGGCTCGTCGGCCAAGCTCCCGTCCGACTCGACTGCCACTCCGCCGTCCGACTCGACCTCGACGGGCATGGGCGCCAAGCCCGGCGATCTCTCGGGCACGCCGGCCCCCAAGACGGACTCGACCACCACCACGACCGGCTCTGGCAGCATCGGCTCGCCGACCACCGGCGACCAGGCTACCCCGGCCGCGCCGAGCACCGGCTCGGACTCGACCACCGCGCCGCGCGGCTCAGTCGGCTCGCCGAGCGACACCACCGCAGTGCCGGGAAACACCACGACCTCGCCGAGCGATACGTCGGCGAAGCCGAGAGACTCGACCACCACCCCGGCGCCGAAGGCAGAGCCCGAGAAGCCGTAGCGCAAGCAGCTTTGCAACCGACGAGGCAGGCGCCCGCAGGGTGTCTGCCTCGTTGTGCTTCGGACAGCGGATGCTCAACCTTCCTTCAACACAACCGACAAGGGGATTGCATGCTCAAGGGATTGATTGTTGCGCTGGCGCTCGGACTCGCCGCACCTGCGTTCGCGCAGAATGATCTCGGCAAGGACGTGGGCGACGGAGCCAAGGACGCCGTGGATGGCGCCAAGGACACGCTGGGCACCGACAGCGGGATGACCAAAGCCAAGCGGCACCTGGACCGCGCGGGCCGTCACGCCAAGCACAAGGGCCGCCATACCAAAAACAAGGTCAAGAACAACCTGTAGCCACGCAGCTCCCGGGGCTGGAGGCCGTCAGCGCGCGGCCTTCAGCCCCGTCTCGTCCAGCACCCGCAGGATGTCATCCACGCTTCGGTAACTGAGCGACAACGGCTCGTCGCGGCGGTGGCGGATCACACCCTGCCCGTCGAGGACGAAGAGAGACCGCTTTGCGGTTCCCATCAACGAGCGGACGCCGTAGAGCGCCGCCACCTTCCCGCCCTCGTCGGCGAGGAGCGGGAACGAGAGCGCGTAACTCTTGGCCATACGCTCGTGCTTCTCCAGCCCGTCGGTCGAGATTGCCCAGAGCGTCGCGCCGGTGCCGACGAGCTTCTGGCGTTGCTCCTCATACGAGTGCAGCTGTCGCGAACAGACCGGCGTGAAATCTCCCGGGTAGAAAGCCAGGATCACCACCTTGCCTCGCTGGTCGACGAGGTGATACGCGCCCGCGGGCACGCCGTCGAGGGTGAAGTCCGGAGCTGGCTCGCCTTCGCGGGGATGCATGCAGCGAATCTAGTCGAAACGCCGGGCGCGCGCTCGGGCAAGGAGGCGCTATGCAGGAGGCGGTGATCATCGACGCGGTGCGGACCCCGGTCGGCAGGCTGCGGGGAGCGCTCGGCCTGGTGCGGCCCGACGATTTGGCCGCCTTCGTCATCGAGGCGCTGCTGCGGCGCAACGGCGCGGTGCAGGCGGCGCAGATCGACGAGGTCTTCCTCGGCTGCGCGAACCAGGCGGGCGAGGACAACCGCAACCTCGCGCGCATGGCGCTCTTGCTCGCGGGGTTGCCCGAGCAGGTGCCGGGCGTGACGGTGAACCGCCTCTGCGCGTCGGGACTGGACGCGGCGGTGCAGGCGGCGCGCGCCATTCGCCTCGGAGACATGGAGCTGTGCATCGCCGGCGGCGTCGAGAGCATGAGCCGCGCGCCGTGGGCGGTGGCGAAGCCGGCAGACGGCTTCGCGAGCGGCCCGCTGCAGAGCTACGACACCGCGCTCGGCTGGCGCTTTCCGAATGCGAAGTTGGCGGCGCGGTTCCCGCTCGAGAACATGGGCGAGACGGCCGAGAACGTCGCGGCCAAATACGGGATCGATCGCGCCGCGCAGGACGCGTTCGCGTTGCGCTCGCACCAGCGCGCGCTCGCGGCTCACGAGGCGGGCCATTTCGCGGCCGAGCTGCTGCCGGTGCCGCTCGCGAAGCTGTCGCAGGACAAGAAGGCCGTCGCCGATCGAGTGTTCGATCGCGACGAAGGCCCGCGCGCCGACTCGTCGCTCGAGAAGCTCGCGCGGCTCAAGGCCGCCTTTCGCGAGGGCGGCTCGGTGACCGCGGGCAACTCCAGCTCGCTGAACGACGGCGCCGCCGCGCTGCTCTTGATGTCTGCGCGCAAGGCGTCGGAGCTCGGGCTGCGGCCGCTCGCGCGCATCGCTGGCGCCGCGTCGGCCGGAGTGGACCCGCGCCTGATGGGAATGGGGCCGGTGCCCGCGACGCGCAAAGCGCTCCGGCTCGCGGGCATCGAGGCGCGGCAGCTCGATCTGGTGGAGCTCAACGAGGCGTTCGCGGCCCAGTCGCTCGCGGTCGTGCGCGAGCTCGGGCTCGATGAAGAGCGCGTCAACGTCGATGGCGGGGCCATCGCGCTCGGCCACCCGCTGGGGATGAGCGGCGCACGCATCCTCGGCCACCTCGCGCACTCGCTCCGCGGGCGCGGCCGCTGGGGCCTCGCCACGCTTTGCGTCGGCGTCGGTCAGGGCGTCTCGATGATTATCGAAGCCCTGCCCTGACGGTTGACGAGGCCGCGGCCGCCCCTCATGCTGCCCGCATGTCCGACAGCTCTGGCGCCCGCTTCCTGCAGAACCTCGTCAACACCGAGCGCCCCGCGCGGATGGTCGGCCTCTTCACCTCGCGCGCGATGAAGCCGCACGAGATCGAGCGGCTGGTTTCCGTCTGCCTCTCGTCGATGCGCGAGGAGGACCCGGCCGCCTCGCTCACGCTCACACCGCTCGGCGATCCTTCGCCGGCCGAGCTGCAGTACCAGCGCACCTGGCGCATCACGGTTCTCGAGTACGCCGACGCCGCGCCGCACGACTGCCTGGTGCAGCTCTTCGACATGCAGGACCCGTCGAGCAACCACCGCGCGCTGCTCGAGCACATCGGAGGGATGGACGAAGAGCTCGGGCAGGCCGCCTCGCACCTGGCGCAGACCGCGCAGACCTTCCTCTCCGTCGCGAGCGGCAAGCTCGACGACCCGAACCGCATCCATCCCTTCCAGAACCTGGTCTCGCTGTTCACCAGCGCGCTGGGCGCGGCCATCGTCGATCCGGCCGCAGCCATCGTCACCACCGACCCCGGCGAGTGGGCCGACGCTCTGGAGATGTCGCTCAACGTCGAAAAAGAGATGGGCGTCCTCAAGCGCTAGTGCTAGAGGCGCGAGCCATGGCCCTCGTCAACGCCTCAGTCGATTCCGGCATCGCGCTGCTCGAACTCTGCGCGCCTCCCGCCAATACCTACCGCTACGAGCTGATGCGCGAGCTCGACGCGCATGTGCTCGACGCGCGCATGAACCCGGCCGTGCACGTCCTGCTCATCACCGGGGCGCGGCCTGCTCCCGCGGAGGCCGGCAAGAAGCGCGCGCCGGAGTTCTTCTGCGCCGGCGCCGACATCAAGATGCTCGAGGGCGCCGACCCCTACTTCAAGTACAACTTCTGCCTGCACGCGAACGAGACGCTCTGCCGGCTCGAGCAGACCGCCAAGCTGGTCATCGCCGCGGTCAATGGACATTGCGTCGGCGGCGGTCTCGAGATCGCGCTCGCCTGCGATCTGCGCATCGCGCGCGCGGGCGCCGGCAAGGCCGGCCTGCCCGAGGTTTCGCTGGGCGTATTGCCGGGGACCGGCGGCACGCAGCGGCTGGCGCGCGCTCTGGGACGGTCGAAGGCCATCGAGCTGATGGCCGAGGGCGCCACCTTCTCCATGGAGGACGCGAAGGCGCTCGGGCTGGTGAATTCTCTGGTCGATTGCGGCGCCGATGAATTCCGCGGCCGCGCGCTCGAATATGCGCGCCGCTTCGTGCCGCCGGCCAAGGCCTCGCGCGCGGTCGGGTTCATCAAGCGCGCCGTGACCACCGGGCTCGAGGTCGGGCTCGAGCAGGGCCTCGCCCTCGAGCGCGAGCTGCAGCAGCGCCTCTTCGAGAGCGAGGACGCGAAGGAGGGCCTCGCCGCCTACAACGCGCGCCGCTCGCCCGCCTTCAGCGGCAAGTGATCGACGTCTCCGGCGAAGCCGCGTCGCTCTTGCGCTCGCTGCGCACGCGCGCCGCCGCGCTCCGCGGCGTCAGCGAGCGCGAGGAGCCCAATGCCATCGTCTTCCTCCACTCCGGCGCGGAGCTGGCGCGCGTGCTGCTCAAGGCCGGCAGCTATCCGCGCGTCGCGCTGCCGGGCGAGGAGCCGAAGGAGATCCGCGGCCTGCCCGACTGCGCCGCTGCCATCGAGAAGCTGCGCCTGCTCGCCGAGGCGCGCTCCTCGCGCATTGCGCAGCTCGACCTGTTCTGAGCGGAAGGGCTCGCCTGCCGTCCGGGGCTCCCCCCTGCGAAATCGTCCCGGCCGGCGGCGAGCGGCGCTACCAGACGCAGCTTGCGCGACGGCTACAAGCCTGGCTGTGTCGCTGATCACTCTTTTGCGGTAGCTCACGAGCCCTGACGGCCGTCGGATCCTCCATCTCTTGACGGACTCGCCTTGGGATGACCGAGCCGTTCGTCACATCGGCGGCCAGGGTGTCCCGTCGATTCTAGCGGAAGTATAGTGGCGCTCAGCGATGACCTCGACAACACCTTCGTGGTCCTCGCCACCGGGTCGGTTGGCGCTTACGGTTTTCCCGCAAGCCGGCTCATCGCGCGCTGGCTGGACGCGAAAGGTACCGCGATCACCGCCTGGACCGACGTTGGAGAAGAGGGCAGCATCCGCGTGCGACCGCTCATCGGCGGCGGCGCCGTCCTGCGAGTCTTTAGCAGTTGGGTCGGAACCTTCCGCAGTGGGGTCGCCAAAGCCGAACCGCCGCCAGCGTTCCTGGGCGAAGCCGGTCCGCCGGGTGGACCCGGCCCCTCCGAGTTGTCAGAACCGCGTCTGATCAGGCCTTCTGTGAAGCGGCATCAGTATCCAGGAAGTCGAGGGGCGGGCGTCATTCTCCCTTTTCTCTCAAGTACTGAAGAAAAGCCTCCAGCCGCGGGAGCGACTCTCGGTCCTTCGCGCGATTTGCTGCTCTCTTGCTCTTGATGATGTCCTCCAGACTTGCCACGGGGAACCGTCCGTCGACCAGCTTCGAGCGGCGCTTCGCGTCGGCGAAGGTCTCGATGCCGTCTGGCGCAAAGATAAGATCGACGTCGAAAGGACCATTTCGAACCTGCACGAAGTCCTTCCCCCGGACGAGCTCTGCCTCTTGCTGGTCGCCGACGACGAACCCCAGCTCACGCAACGCTATTGCGATGTGGCGGCCATTTTCTGCCGACTTCAGTGGGAAGACATCAGCGTCCTGTGTCGTGTCGGGGAAGCCGTAAAAGATGGCCCCGGCCTTACCAATAAAGAGGTATTCGACTTGATGACGAGCGAACGCGGACGCGAGCTCTTCACCCAGCCGGAATGAAAAGACGCGCGGCTCAGGCATAGCCAAGCCACCCAGGTAAAGCCTCTCTGCACCACCGCCGGTATTCCTCCATGGTTTCAAAGCTGCGCCAGGGAACGTCGTCGAGCACCGGCTTGACCGTGTGAATGAACGAGTAGTCGAGGCGCTGCTGGAGCGTCCTGCGCGCTGCAGCGTCGAACTCCTTGCGCAGCTCCGGATCGATGGGGCTGCTCATGGTCCGACGGTAGCACGCGAGCGCGGCATGCGGTCGCTCTGGGTGCACGACACGTTTCTTGAAATGCCCGCGCGGCTTTCGCGTTAGAGCCTTTCGTATGCTCCGGATCGGCGCCATTCCAGCGACCCTTGCGCTGGTCGTCTGCGCCGCGGCACGCGCCGAGGAAGGAGGCGCAGGCGAGGAGCTGCCGCCCGAGTCCACCTTCATGCGCACCGCGCACGCCGCGCGCCGCACTGGCCCCATCGCGCTCGACGGCAAGCTGGACGAGCCCGCATGGCAGGCAGCAGAGCTACAAGACGGCTTCCGCCAGGCGCATCCGGACGAGGGCGCCAAGGCGAGCGTCGCCACCCGCTTCCGCGTGCTCTGGGACGACCAGGCCATTTACCTCGGCGTCGAGTGTGACGATCCGCAAGAGCCGACCGCGACGCTCAGCCGCCGCGACCGTTTCGTCGAGGGCGACTACGTCTCGTTCGACCTCGACACCACGCTCGACCGGCGCACCGCCTATCATTTCCAAGTCTACGCCTCGGGCACGCAGGTGGACGGCATCCACTTCAACGACACCGACATGACCACCGACTGGGACGGAGCCTGGGACTCGGCAGTCGCGCGCAGCGGCAAGGGCTGGTCGCTCGAGGTGCGCATCCCGCTGCGGCTGATGCGCATCCCCGACCATGCGCACGCGTTCGGGTTCAACCTCTACCGCAACCTCTCGCGGCGCCACGAAGAGGACCAGTGGCGCTACCGGCCCAACGGGCGCCCCGGCGACGTCAGCCGGTTCGGCCTGCTCGAAGGCATCGACGGCATCCACCCGGTGCGCGCGATCGAGCTGCGCCCGTACTTCGGCGCGCGGATCATCCGCACCGTGCCGGCTCCGTCGTCGGCCGTGCCCAACTCGGCGCTCGGCGGCTGCTCGTCTGTGGGTCTCAGCCCGTACCGGTTGGCCGAGGGCTGCGTCGGGCTCGACCTCCGCTACAACCTCGCCAGCGACCTCGCGCTCGTCGGCACCATCAATCCCGACTTCGGGCAGGTCGAGGCCGACCAGCGCGTGCTGAACCTCAGCACCTTCGAGACCTTCTTTCCCGAGAAGCGGCCCTTCTTCCTGGAGGGGCTCGACCTCTTCAAGTCGCCGCTGCGCGCGGACATCGGCGGGCCGTACGGCGGCGATGCGTACCAGATCTTCTACTCGCGGCGCATCGGCCGCGCGCCGCCCGCGCAGAGCTTCGACGCCGGCACTCTCAACGCCGACCAGAGCCTCGTCTACCAGCCGTCGGCGGTGCCGGTGGCGACGGCCGCCAAGCTGAGCGGCACCGTGCAGGGCGCGAGCGTGGGGCTGCTCACCGCGCTCGAGCCGCGGCTCTCGGCGCAGATCGAGGAGCACGACGGCCGCGTCCACGATCTGCGCACGGTGGAAGCGCGCAGCACCACGGCCGCTCGCGTGCGCGTTCCGGTGGGCGACCACGCGCTGGTCGGCTTCGCCGGCACCGCGGTCGATCCGGTGTTCGCCAGCCCGGCGCTCGGTCTCGAGCATCGCCACGCGCACGTCGGCGAGGGGGACGTCACCGTCTACAACGAAGATCGCTCGTGGGACTTCGCTGCGCAGGGCGTCGGCTCGCTGCTCACCAGCCACGCGCCCGAGACGCTGCGGGACGGCACGTGGGTCGGCGAAAACTCCAGCGGCTACGCGGCCTCCGCGCGCCTCAAGCGCTCGAAGGAGCATTGGGGCTTCTTGCTCAACGGCGACTACCTCAACCCATCCTTCAACGTGAACGATCTCGGCTTTCTACCGCGCGCCAACCTCTCGCGCGCGATGGGCTACGGGGTCATCCGCGACCCGCACGCGAACTCCTGGCGGCAGAGCACGCAGCTCGTCGTCGGAGGCAAGGAGGTGCACGACGCAAAGCTCGACAACCTGCTCGATCGCGAGCTCTTCGCCGAGTGGAACCTGACCGACAACGATTTCTGGTTCTATGACCTGGGCGGCACCTATCAGGCGCCGTTCGTGGACGATCGCGAGCTGCTCGACGGCACGCCCATCGAGCGCCAGGCCGACGCGTTCGCCTATGGCTTCATTTCCAGCGACTCGCGCAAGCCGCTCCAGCTCCAGCTCAGCTTCACCCACTCGCGCTCGTTCCCCCGCGCCGAGCGCGTGAACCAGCTCGAGTTGACCGCCATCTTCCGGCCCCTCCCGCAGCTCGAGGGCAGCTTCGACCTCAGTTACAACGAGAACGCCGGCACCTTCCGCCAGATCCGGCCGGCGGGCGCGCTCTCGCGGTCGGCGTGCGCGCAGCTCGGAATCTCGTCCTGCCCGGGCGGCGACCCGACCGTGCAGATCGATCCGCGCGTGGCGGTGGGCGGCACCCGCGAGTACCTCGTCTCGCAGCAACAGGCGCGCAGCGTGAGCGCCTTGTTGCGCGCCACCTACGCCTTCACGCCCCGCCTCACGCTCCAGTCCTACGCGCAATTCTTCACCGCTGGCATCTCGTACGGCGCGCCGTACCGCGCGCTCGCCAGCACGGGGAAGCCAACGCTGCGGATCACGGACTTCACTCCCGCCGCCGCCGACGACCGCGCGCCCAACGCCAACGACCGGCAGGCCGGCCTCAACATCAACCTGATCCTGCGCTGGGAGTGGCGGACCGGGAGCACCTTCTATCTCGTCTACGCGCACCAGAGCTCGAACGACTTCACCCCCGCGCCCGGCCCGCTCAGCCTCCGCGGCGAGCTGTCGGCGCTGGGCCAAAGCGGCGTCACGCACGGCGACACGCTCTTGGTGAAGGTCGATCTGCTCGAAGCCATCCAGTGATAGAAGCGCGGCGATGATCCAGGCCGTCCAGGACTTGCGCAGGCTGCGGGAGATCACCGCGGTCGTCGTGCGCCACGGCTTCGGTGAGCTGGTCGATCGCGCGCGCATCTGGGAGGTGCTCGGCAAGCGCCCCGAAGCCGACCGGCCCTCTCCGGAGGCGATGCGCGCCACCACCGCGCGCCGCTTCCGCGAGATGCTCGCCGAGCTCGGGCCCACCTTCACCAAGCTCGGCCAAATCCTCTCCGCGCGCCCCGACATCCTGCCGGCTGACTTCATCGCCGAGCTGACGCTACTGCAGGACGCGGCCACGCCGATGCCGGTCGAGCTGGTCTTCGAGCTGATCGAGAAGGGCCTGGGCAAGCCGGCGCACGCGCTCTTCGCCGAGATCGACTCCGAGCCGCTCGCCTCGGCCTCGATCGCGCAGGTGCACCGCGCGCGGCTCGCCAACGGCGACGAGGTGGTGGTCAAGGTGCAGCGGCCGGGCATCGAGGAGCGGATCCGCTCCGACACCGACCTGCTCTTCTACCTGGCCAGGTTTCTCGAGGGCGTGATCGAGGAAACCGGCATCTACACGCCGACCGGCATCGTCACCGAGTTCCGCAACGCCATGCTGATCGAGCTCGACTTCGAGAACGAGGCGCGCAACATCGAGGCGTTCGCCAAGAGCCACGCGGCTCGGCCATTCGTGGTGATCCCGAAGCTCTATCGCGAGCTGTCGGCGCGCACCGTGATCACGCTCGAGGAGCTCAAGGGCGCGAAGCTCAAGCAGGTGCTCGAGCCCGGCGGCGCGACGCTGCCGGGCATCGATCGCAAGATGCTGGCGCGCCACATCCTCGACGCGAGCTTCCACCAGCTCTTCACCGACGGCCTGTTCCACGGGGACCCGCACCCGGGCAACATGATCGTGCTCGAGGGCTCGCGGCTGGGCCTGATCGACTTCGGCCTGGTGGGGCGGCTGTCGAAAGGGATGCAGGAGTCGATCATCCTGCTGGTCCTCGCCATCTCGCTCAAGGATCCCGACACGGTGGCGCGGCTGCTCTACAAGGTCGGCATCCCCGACGAGCGCATCAACCTTCACCAGTTCCGCGCCGACATCCACCAGATCCTCGACACGTACCTCGGGCTCAAGCTCTCGGAGGTCGACTCGGGCACGCTGCTCAAGGACCTGGTCGAGCTGGCGATGAAGTACCGGATCAAGATCCCGAAAGAGTACGCCGTGCTCTCCAAGGCGGCCGGGACCACCGAAGGGATCATCCGCCAGCTCGACCCTGATCTCGACGTGGTCCAGGTCGCGCTGCCGTACGCCAAGCAGCTCCTCTTCGAGCGCTACAACCCGGGGTCAATGAGCGGCGGCATGCTGCGCGTGCTGCTGCAGTTGCAGGGCTTCCTGCAGGACACGCCGCAGCAGCTCTCGCAGATCCTGATGGACCTTGAGGGCGGCAAGTTCCACGTCACCGTCCGCAACGACGAGCTCGGAAAGCTCAACACCAACGTCAAGGTGCTCGGCATCCTCCTCTTCGCCGGCATGATCGCCTCGGGCCTGATCGTCGGCGCCTTCTCGCTGGTGGGGCGCGCCTCCGAGGCCGGCGGCAGCACGATGTGGCCCATCCCGGCGCTGGTGGGGCTGGCGCTGTCGGCCATGCTGTTCGGCGCGGCGGTCAGCTGGACGCTCGTTTCCGGGCGTCTGAAGAAGATCAGCGTGCGCCGCTTCCTCAAGTAGCGGGCGGTCACCACCTTCCGCGTATGGAACGACGCCACTGGGACGCGCGGACCCCGAAGGTTGGCGACCTCGCGCCCGCCTCGGCGCTGCTCGACGAGGCCGGCAAGCTCACCACGCTCGCGAAGGTGGCGGACGGGCGGCCGCTCGTCCTCCTGTTCATCCGCTCGCACGAAGCCGCCGTCTGCATCCGACAGCTGCTCGAGTACCGCGACGCCACGCTGGGCTTCACCCGACTGCACACGCGCGTCGTCGCCATCTCCGCGGCGGAGCCGCCCCTGCTCTCCTTCTTCCGGCGCGAGCGCGGCATCCCCTTTCCCTTGCTCGCCGATCCGGACCAGCGGGCGATCGAGGCGTGGGGTTTGCTTGACACGGCCGACCGTGGCGGCGTCGCACACCCAGCCACGTTCGTTCTCGACGGCAACGGGATCGTCCGCCAGCGTAACCTCGACGCTCTCGCGCAACGCACCAGCGCCGAGGCCATGCAGCGGTTCGTGCGGCGCGGCGGCGCGGCCAGGCTTTCCGCGATGAAGGGCTTCGGCGCGCGCCTGCGGCAGCTGGGCCAGGCCATCCACCACCCCTTCAAGCCGCCCAAGGCCCTCGTTCGCTGAGGGACCGGTCGGCGGCACGCGACGCAAGCCCTCGCTTTCCGGTAGACTCTGAAACCGGTGGCCGACCTCGATCTCATTCCCGTCGATCTGCTCGTGGTGGACGACACGCCTGCGAATCTCAGGGCGATGCGCGCCATCCTCGGCGACGAGCCCGGCTATCGCATCACCGAGGCGGTCAGCGGACCCGAGGCGCTCCGCGAGGTCTTGCGGAAGGACTTTTGCGTCATCCTGCTCGATGCGGTCCTGCCGGGGATGGACGGCTACGAGACCGCCGAGCTGATCAAGCAGCGCGAGCGGTCGAGGGACGTCCCCATCCTCTTCCTGACCGCCTCGGACGCTGACGCACGCACGCTCGCGCGCGCCTACAAAGCGGGCGCGGTCGATTACCTGGTCAAGCCGATCGAGCCGGACATCGTCCGCGCCAAGGTGGCGGTGTTCGTCGAGCTGCACCGGAAGACAAAGCTGATCGCGCAGCAGGCGGCGCGGCTGCAGGAAAGCGAGCGGCGCGAGCAGGCGGCGCGAGTGGCCGATCTGGTGACCGTCAGCGAGCGGCGCTACCGCAACCTCGCCGAGGCGATCCCGCAGATCGTCTGGCGCGCGCTGCCCGACGGCACCATCGAGTACCGGAACCATCGCTGGTTCGCCTATACCGGCGCTGAGCCCAACAGCGACACCTGGGCGTTCCTGCATCCGGAAGATCGCGAAGGCTGCCTCGCGCACTGGCGCGAGGCGCTGCGCGACGAGACGCCGTTCCAGTGCGAGGCGCGCATTCTCGGCGCGGACGGGAACTACCGCTGGCACCTGCGCCGCGCGCTGCCCGAGGGCGGGGGCGACGGTGAGGTCGTGGCCTGGCTCGGCACCGACACCGACATCGACGACCGCAAGCGCGCCGACGACGAGCGCGTGGAGCTGCTGGTGCGCGAGCGCGCGGCGCGCTTCGAGGCGGAGGCGGCGCAGAAGCGTGCGGCCGAGCTGTACGTCGAGGCGCGCGAAGCGGTGCAGCTGCGCGACGAGTTCCTCACCGTCGCGGCGCACGAGCTGCGCACTCCCTTGACGTCGCTCAAGCTGCAGTCCCAGTCGCAGATGCGGCGCGCGGAGGACGAGACCTCGCGGGTGATGCTGCGGCAGGTGGATCGGCTCTGCCGGCTGGTCGATCAGCTGCTCGACGTCTCGCGCATCAGCGCCGGCAGGTTGCAGATCCAGCTCGAGCGAAGCGACTTGCGGGCGCTGGCGGTGGACGTGGCGGGGCGGCTCGCCGACGAGGCCGCGGCGAGCGGCTGCAAGATCGTGATCCACGGCAAAGACCCGATGCCGATCGAATGCGACTCGATGCGCATGGATCAGGTGATCACGAATTTGCTGTCGAACGCGATCAAGTACGGGCGTGCCAAGCCGATCGAGCTGGAGTTGACCCGGAGCGAGACCAAGCTGCGGCTCACCGTCCGCGACCACGGCATCGGCGTTCCTGCCCCCGACCAGGTGCGCATCTTCGAGCGCTTCGAGCGCGCCGTCTCGGTGCGCGAGTACGGCGGCCTCGGGCTCGGGCTCTACATCACCAGGCAGATCGTGCAGGCGCACGGAGGCACCGTCGAGGTGTCCAGCGAGCCCGGCGTGGGCTCGACCTTCACGGTGGAGCTGCCGCTCGGGCACCTGGCGGTCGCGACCGCAGCCAGCGTTCACTGAGCTCCTCGGCGGCGATCTGCCTCGCCGGGTCGCCGCCGGCGCCGCGCAACTTCGCCGCGGCCTGGCTCGCGACGGCACTTCGGCCCGACCGCGCAAGCACCTAACCGACTATCGGGGGGTCTCGTCGTCTGAAGACGCTGCCGGCGCGTCGGCTTGGTCTTCGCCCGGCGCGGGTTTCACGGCGGGCGGAGCGGCTTCAACGGCGGGCGGCGGCTCGGCCACTGGCAGCGCCTCGATGACCTGCTCCACTGGCAGCGCTTCGATGACCGGCTCGGGGAACGGGCGCGCGAGCACCGCGGGCACCGGGGTGGGCCGGCGCGGTTCGGGCGGCCGCGCGATTAGACCTTCCGCGTCCGCGGCCAGCGCCGCGAGCGCGCCCTGCCGGCCGATCTCGAGCCAGGCAAACACGGCCGCGAGCGCGAGGCCCACGGCGACGCGCGGCGCGAGCGCGAGCAGCTCGGCGTCGGGGTTGAGTAGCGCGCCGCCCGAGAGCACCCCGGTGAGCAGCGTGCCCATGGCGGCGACCAGCAGGTCGAGCACCAGAAACGCCGCGGCGATGGCGATGCACGCGCCCAGCCGCGCTCCCAGCAGCGAGGCGGCCCGGCCGAACGCAGCGGTGGCGCCGTCGCCCAGCGCCGCCGAGCGCACCAGCATCAGCCGCGCGAGCAGATCGATCAGGACCCCGCCGACCACCCCGCTCGCGATCACCAGCGCGACGCCGGCGAGCAAGGCCGGCGATGGACGCAAGGCGATCAGGGGCAACGCAGCCACCAGCGCGAGCGTGAACGCGGCGGCGTAGAGGAGCGACAGCAGCGAGCCGAGCGCGCCCGCCCCGGCCACGCGCGCAAAGCCGCGGCTCGCGAGCAGGAGGAAGTTGCCCGGCGGCGGGCGCGCGTCCATCTCGGCGTCGGCCGCCAGGAGCGGCAGCGCGCCCGACCAGAAGCCGATGCCGAACGCCCACGCCACCGAGAGCGCCGCGCAGAGCCCGCCTGCCACCGGCCAGCGCAGCGCGCGCACCGTGGCGAGCCCGCGCACCAGCGCCTGCAGCGCTCCAGCGTGGCCGATCGCGGCCGCGACCAGGATGCCGGCGAGCAGCAGCGGCAGGAGCGTGAGCAGACTTCCCAGCTGATCGAGCAGCGCCTTGGCAAAGGCGAGCTCCGGATTGCGGGAGGCCGCGCGCAGGCCCAGCCTCACCGCGTGGGTTGCCCGGAGCATGAGCCGTCCTATACCGCTTTTCGGCGCAGGGATCGGCTCTGACCTCGATCTCACCAGCGCCGGTGCGCGGCCGAGGGCGCTGTCGCCCTCCCGGCTCGCGCGATCTCGCACGTCGGGCCGGTCGGGCGTAAAACGGCAGGGACTGAAAACTTGACCAGTGCGCAGCCGTTCAGTAGCCTCGCCTGCATGACCGAGCCGATGACCGAGCGTCAGGAGAAGATCCTCGCCTTCATCCAGCGCTGCATCGAGGAGCAGGGCTATCCGCCGACCATCCGCGAAATCGGCGAGCACTTCGGCATCCGCTCCACCAACGGCGTCAACGACCACCTGAAAGCGCTCGAGCGCAAGGGGTATCTCCTCCGGGGCGAGCTCAAGAGCCGCGCTCTGAGCGTACTCGATGGCGGCAAGTCGGCGTCCCAGGGAACCGCGGCCGCGCGGCTGATCAAGCGGCGCGAGCTCACCGCCGTCGAAAGCGGAGAAACGGTCGAGATCCCCATCATTGGCAAGGTGGCGGCGGGCGCGCCCATCCTCGCGCAGGAGAACATCACCGACCACGTCCGCATCGACAGCTTCCTGCTCGGCGACTCGCCGAAGAAAGTGTTCGGGCTCAAGGTCACCGGCGACTCGATGATCGGCGACGGCATCCTCGACGGCGACTACATCTTCGTCCGCAAGCAGCTGCAGGCCTCGGCGGGCGAGATCGTGGTCGCCATGATCGACGACGAGGCCACGGTGAAGCGCTTCTATCCCGAAGGCGACCGCATCCGCTTCCAGCCGTCGAACCCGCGGCTCAAGCCCATCTACGTCTCGCGCGAGGATTTCCGCGACACGCAGATCATCGGCGTCGTCGTCGGAGTCTACCGGCGAGTGCACTGAGGCCGGCGAGGAAGCCCCTTCCGCGCTCGCGCAGCCGGTAGCTTGGGGCAGAAGGACCGCCTTGCGATATGAAAAGGTGATGACTCCCCTGCTGGAAGGAAGACGCGTCCGCCTCGAGCCGCTGGGCCACCACCACCTCGACGCGCTCTGGGAAGCGGCGCACGAGGGCCGCGAGACGTTCCGCTGGACGGCAATGCCCGCGACGCGCGACCAACTGCAGGAGTATGTCGACCGGGCCCTGGCGGCGCGCGACCAGCAGCCGTTCGCGACCGTGGACCGCGCGGCGAATCGGGTGGTCGGCTCGACACGCTTCCTCGACATCCAGCGCTGGAGCTGGCCCATCGGCCTCCCGGACCCGCGCGCGGGCGACGGCGAGGCGGTCGATTCGCTGGAGATCGGCTTCACCTGGCTCGCGTTGCAGGCGCAGCGGACCGCCATCAACACCGAGGCGAAGCTCTTGATGCTCACGCACGCGTTCGAGACGCTGCGCGCGCGCCGCGTGCAGCTCAAGACCGACGCGCGCAACGAGGTGTCGCGCACTGCCATCCAGCGGCTGGGCGCGCGCTTCGAAGGAGTGCTCCGCTCGCACTCTCCCGCCGCGGGAGGCGGTGTGCGCGACACCGCCTACTTCTCCATCCTGGCCGCCGAGTGGCCAGAGGCGAAGGCCAATCTCGCGGCGCGGCTGCGCTGATGCCCTTCTCCGGCATCCCTCCCGGCGCGACGCGCCTGCTGGTCGAGCTCGCGCACCGGCAGGACAAGCTCTGGTATGCCGAGCACAAGCGCGAGATCGACGCGGCCGCGCACGAGCCGCTGCGCGCGCTGATGGCCGACGCGGCGCCCGGCCTGCGCAAGCTCTATCCGCGCCTCGAGCTGACTCCGAAGATCTTCCGGCTGCATCGCGACGTGCGCTTCTCGCACGACAAGTCCCCATTCAAGGATCACGCCGCGGGAGTCGTGATGGTAGGCGCGAACCAGGACCCGGGCAGCGCCGTCAGCGCGCTCTATCTCCAGCTCGGCATCGACGAGGGCGGCGCGGCGGGCCTCTGGTCGATGCAGCCCGAGCAGCTCGCGCGCTACCGGAAGGCCGTGCTGCACGCCCAGTACGGCGCGCGGCTGACCCTGCTGCTGCGCGCAGCGGAGGCCAGAGGGCATCGCGTGATCTCCGCGGCGCAGCTCTCGCGCGCGCCTCGCGGCGTCGATCCGGCGCACCCGCGCATAGCGCTGCTCCGGCGCAAGGGAATCGCGCTCGACTTTCCGGCCATTCCTGCGCGCGTGCGCCACTCGAAGGCACTGCTCGCCTGGTGCCTCGAGCGAGCAGGCGAGGCCGCACCGACGGTGCGCTGGCTGCTCGAACACTGCGCTTGAAAGTTCCGCGCCGCGCGTGAACCAGCGCGCTCGGCGTGCAACCCGTTGGTGGGAAGACGGCGCCCGCCGCTTCGGTAGCCGCGGCGTGATCAGGAGGGCCTGTTGAGGTGCGCAGCGAGTCCGGCCACCAGCTTGCGAGGCGAGAGCCGCACGCCGAACGCGCCGAGCTTGTTCATGGCGCCCGGTACCGCTACCACCTTTCCCGCCTGCATCGCGCGCCAGCCGTGGGCGGCGACCGTGCCCGCGTCGGCAGGACTCTGCAGCCTGAAGAGCCGCGTCCCGGCGTTGCCGGCCGCGGCCGCGAAGCCGGTGGCGGTGGCGCCCGGACAGTGCGCGGTGACGGTCACGCCGCTGTCGCGCAGCTCGTACGCGAGCGCTTCGCTGAACGAGAGGACGAACGATTTGCTGGCGTAATAGGTCGCCATGAAGGGCCCGGGCTGGAACCCTGCCGTCGAGGCGACGTTGAGGATGCGGCCCGCCTTCCTCTCGCGCATGCCCCGGCCGAACAGCCAGCACAGCTCCAGCAGCGCGCGGCAATTCAGCTGGAGCATTTCCGTCGCACGCGCGAGCGGCAGATCGAGGAAGGCGCCGGTGTCGCCGAAGCCGGCGCTGTTGATCAGCACCGAGGGCGGACGCAGCTGCAGCGCCTCGAACAGCTCCTGCGGCGCGGCGGGGCGCGAGAGATCGGCGGCGATCCCGCGCGCCTCGATGCCGTGCGCCGCGCCGAGCTCCTGCGCGAGCGCCTCCAGCTCGGGCAGCCGCCGAGCAACCAGGACGAGGTCGTGCTGCTCGCGGGCCGCGATCCGCGCATACTCGACGCCGAGGCCCGACGACGCGCCCGTGATCAGCGCCAGCTTCCGTGCCATCGGCTCTCCTTCGAGGGGGGCGCCAGACGGCGCCCGTGCAGCGAGAAGAGCTGTCTTAGCAGGTGCCGAGTCGCCGGAGGCCGTTCCCGCGATCAGTCGATGTCGGCGCCCGTCTGCGAGCCGGTCTCGGGCTCGTCGTGCGAGCCGCGATCGTTCCCGGCCTGGTTCAGGTTCGGGTTGTCGATCAGCTTCTGCAGCTCGGGGGAGGGTCGCTGCACGCGCCCCGTCTCGTTGAGGCCTGTCTCCTCGCTCATCTCCGGCGCGGCAGCTTTTGCATTGCCGGCGGTTCCCACTTTCTCATTCTTCGCCATCTCACAAATCTGGGGCGCGCGCGCTGCGAGTGAAAGCTACGGCCCGCCCGGCGCCTGCTTCTTCGTCAGCTTCGCGACCGCGGCACGAATCCGCTCCTGCGCTGGCGGGGCGAACCAGGTCTCGGTCCATCCCGTGTTGTCGCCCGCGCGGATGAGGGCGGCCACCGGCGCGCGCAGGGCGGTCTTGATGTTCCCCGCTCCCGCAGTGGCGAGCTCACCAGCCCGCTGCACCGCTGCCGCGCGCGTATCGGTCGCGATCTCGTCGATCAGCCCCAACCGCAGCGCGTCTTCGGGAGACAGCAGGCGGCCTTCGAGCGCGATGGGCACGAGCGATCGCGCCGGCACCTGCGCGCGCAGCACCTCGAGAATCACCGGCGGCAGCCCCAGGCCAAGCTGGGCCTCGTTGAGCCCGATCCTCCCGCCGGCCATGATCCGCACGTCGGCCTGCAGCGCGAGCGCGCAGCCGCCCGCGATGGCGTGGCCGTTCACGGCCGCGACCACCGGCATGGGCAGCTCGAAGATCCGCAACATCACCTCGCTGAAGCGGTCCATGAACGCCCGAAACGCGGCCGGCGGCAGGTCCACCAGCGCCGGCAGGTCGAGACCCGCCGAGAAGATCGAGCCCTGCGCGGCGATCACCAGAGCGCTCGCGTCGCGTAAGCCATCGAGCAGCCCATCGAGCGCGTCGAGGAAGGCGAGGCTGATCGCGTTCGCCCTGCCCCACTCGAGGACCACCACCGCCACCTTGCCTTGTCGTTCGATGCGCATGTCGATCACTCCAGAGAAGGGACTTCGCGGAACCGTGGCCCGCAGGTGTCGCCCGCGAAAAAGACCCTTCCCAAGGCTTGTGCCCGCACACGCTCAACGTATCAGAACGTCGCCTCGGGAAAGCCCACGCCAGGGCGCGCGAAGAGAAAGCCCTGCAGGAGCTCGCAGCCTAGATCGGCCAGCGCGTCGCGCTCGGCAGGCAGCTCCACGCCTTCGGCGACGACGGTGATGCCGAGCTCGCGGCAAGCCGACGCGATCGCCCCGATGAGCCTGGCCTTCATGTGGTTGCGGTGGACGTCGCGCACCAGCGCCATGTCGATCTTGACCACCGACGGCTCGAGCTGCGCGAAGCTCGCGAGCCCCGCGTAACCAGCGCCGAGATCGTCGATGGCGATGCGAAAGCCCATTCGCTTGAGGCGCGCCACCCGGGCGCGCACGTCCGGCACCGAGCTCAGCGAGGCGCGCTCGGTCACCTCGAGCACCACGCGCGAGGCGATGGCCGAGAGCGGGCTCGCGGCGTCGTAGAGCGCCTCGTCGAGCAACTCCTGCGCCTGCACGTTGACGAACAGGTCGATGCCGGGAGGAAGCGCCGCGGCGCTGGAAGCGACCGAAACGCGCACGGCGCGGCCGACCTCTGCCTGCCGCCCGAGCTGCGTCGCCGCGTCGATCAGCGCCTCTGGCTCGCGGAGCGCGCTGCCGCTCGTGCGCAGCAGCGCCTCGTAGCCCACCACGCGACGCATCTTCCACGAGACGATGGGCTGGTACGCCATGCGCAGCGTCTTCAGCGCCGCGGTCACCTGCCCGTCGAGCCCCGCGCGATCGGCGGCGAGGCCGGACGGCTTGCCCAGCAGCTCCAGCGACTGCCGGCGCGCTTCGGAGAGGCGCCGAATCTCCACGGCACCGTCGAGCACCTCGCGCAGGTTGTCGAGGTTGAAGGGCTTGAAGAGGTAGCGCAGCGCCCCGTGCTCGATGGCCTTGACCGCCGTCTCCAGCGACGGCGCGCCGGTCATGAGGATGACGGGAAGGTCGAGATCGTGCTCGCGCACGCGGCGCAAGAGCTCGACGCCGTCCATGCCGTCGAGGTGCACATCCGAAAGCAGCACGTCGAAGCGGGTCTCGCCCACCGCCTTGATGGCCGCCTCGGCGCTCGCCACCACGGTGAGGTCGAAGCGCGCCCGCAGGCAACGCTGCAGCACGTTGCGGATGCCGACATCGTCATCGACGACGAGCACGCGGGGACGGTTCTGCTTGGTTTCCATGCTGATCGCAACTGTCAAGCCGCTCTCCTTGCTGCGCAGAACTTCGCGACCGTGCTCTCGAGCGCCCGCCGGTCGATGGGCTTGGTGAGGTAGCCGTCGAAGCCGGCCCGCCGCACCCGATCGTCGTCGCCGCGCATGGCGAGCGCGGTCAGCGCCACCAGCGGGATCCTGCTGGTGCGCGGGTCGGACTTGAGCTCGGCCGCGAGCGCGAAGCCGTCCTTGCCGGGCATGGCGATGTCGAGCAGCACCAGGGCCGGCTGCTTCTCTCGCGCAAGCCGCAGCCCCTCGTCGCCGCCGCGGGCCAGCAGCACCTCGCAGCCGAGCCGCTCGAGCAGCTGCCGCGCCACCTCGAGGTTGAGCTCGTGATCGTCGACCACCAGCACCAGACCTTGCGCGGAATCGGGCGTCAGGCGTTGAGCGGGGAGCTGCTCGCCGTCGCTCTCCGGCTCCTCGGCGGCCAGGGGCAGCGTGAAGAAGAAGGTCGCGCCCATACCCTCGACGCTCTCCACGGTCATGCTGCCTCCGTGCTGCTCCACCAGCCGCTTGGAGATGGCGAGGCCAAGGCCGGTTCCCTCGTGCTTCTTCACCAGCGGGCTCTCGGCCTGGAAGAAAGGCTTGAATAGCTGCGGAAGCACCGACGCGGCGATGCCGGGGCCGTTGTCGCGGATGAAGAAACGGACGCTGTTGCCGTCGCGGCTGGCGCCGGCATCGACGCGCGAGCCCACCGGACTGAACTTGATGGCGTTGGAGAGCAGGTTGAGCAAAACTTGCTGGAGCTTGCCCGGGTCGGCGAGCACCGGAACCAGGTCGGCCTCGGCCAGCTCGATCGAGATCTTCTTCTTCTTCGCCGCCGCGCTCACCAGCGTGAACGCGCTCGCCAGCGCTTCGGTCGGCTGCACCGACTCCACCAACAGCGTCATGCGGCCCGCCTCGATCTTGGCCAGGTCGAGCACGCCGTTGATCAGCGTCAGGAGGTGCCGCCCGCTGGCGAGAATGTCGCGCGCGTACTCGACCTGCTCCGGGGAGAGCTTGTCGGTCTCGTCGAGCAAGAGCTCGCTGAAGCCGATCACCGCGTTCAGCGGCGTGCGCAGCTCGTGCGACATGTTGGCGAGGAACTCGCTCTTGAGCTTGTCGGCCTTCTGGACCTCGCGGTTCTTGACCTCGAGCTCGCGCTGCTGCGCCTTGAGCTCCTCACCTTGATCGGCCAGCTCCGTCGCCTGCTCCCGCAGCTCCTCATTGCGGCGCGCGAGCTCGCGGGCGATGCGCTCGGTCTGCGCCAGCAGCGTGCGGCGCGCGATAGTCAAGGCGAGCGGCGTGGCGAGATCGGAGAGGGTGGCGAGCGTCTCTGCGCTGATGGGCCCGAGCGAGCCGACCAGCAACAGGCCCGTCTGGCGGCGGCCGACCGAGAGTGGCAGGAGCGCCAGCGAGCGCGGACGGCCCGCGGCGAGCAGGCAGTCGAAGCGCAGGTCCAGCTCGTCGGGGATCTGGTCGAGGGTCTCGATGCGACCCTTCTCCAGCGCCTGCGCCGCCATGCCGACGAGCGGCAGGCGGGTGGTGCGCGCTTCGGCGCTGGCGGCGTAAGAGCCGATCGGCACCAGCTCGTTGCCGTCGACCTGGTAGCAGATCATCACCGCGGCGCTGGCGGGGCCGGCGATCTCGCCCAGCGCCGCGTTGACCAGGCCTTCCAACTCGGATTCGGCGGCGAGCGCCGCCAGCGCGCGGCCCTTGGCCTGCTCGCGGTAGCGATGCTTCGCCAGCTCCTCGCTGCGCTCGGCCAGCTCGCGGTTCTGCCGCGCCATCTCCTGGTTGACGAACTCGAGCGCCTGGGTGCGCTCGCGCGTCTTCTCTTCGAGGCGCGCATTGAGCGCGGCCAACTCGTCGGCGGGGCCTTCGTGCCGGTCGAAGAGGGTCTTGAGATACAGCGCGAGGAGCGCGCCGCAGACGACGAACAGCGCGGGAATCATGAGGCAGCCCGCTCCTGGCCGGTGTGAACCTCGGGCGCGAGGCGGAGGCGGAAGAGCGCGCCGCCGCCGGGGCGATCGTGAACCGAGACGTCGCCGCCGTGCGCGCCGGCGACCAGCTTGACGAGGTAGAGCCCGAGCCCGATGCCGCGACGGGCGGCGCCGCGCTGGGCCTCGAGCGAGCCGAACTTCTCGAACATGGTGCGCTTGAGATCGTCGGGGACGCCGGCGCCGCGGTCGCCGACCTCGATCTCGATCCAGCCCATGTGATTGCGAGCGACGATCGACACGTCGGTGCCGGCCGGCGTGTACTTGAGCGCGTTCGAGAGGAGGTTCTCGATCGAGCGGCGCAGCAGCTTGTCGTCCAGTGCCGCGGCGGAGTCGCCCTCGAAAGCGCAGGTGATCTGCACGCGGCGGCGGCGCGCGGTGCTCTCGAGCGTGGAGATGGCGGTCTTCACCAGCTCGCCCAGATCCACCTTGATGCGGCGGGCGACGATGGCGTTGTCCTCGATCAGCCTGACTTGCAGGGTCTCGTCGAGCACCGCGCGCAGCCCGCTCGCGCTCTTCAGCGCCCGCGCCAGATCGTCGGCCTGGACCGTTCCCGACGGCGTGTCCAGGGCGAGCTCGATCGACGAGATCAGCCCGGCGAGCGGGTTGCGCAGGTCGTGCACCAGCAGCGAGACCAGGTCGTCCTTGAGCGATTGCAGGCGCCGCAACTCCTGCACCTGGTCGCGAATCAGCTTCTCCTGATCGCGCAGCCGCAGGAAGCTGCGCACGCGCAGCAGCAGCTCGCGGCGATCGAGCGGCTTGGAGAGGAAGTCGTCGGCGCCGGCCTCGAGGCCGGTGTTGCGATCGTCCTGCTCGCCGAGCGCGGTCACGAGGATGACCGGCATGAACGCCTCGCGCGGCAAGGCCTTCATCAGCCGGCAGGTCTCGAACCCGTCCTGCTCGGGCATCATCACATCGAGCAGCACCAGGTCGCAGGGCTCGCGCTCGAGCAGCGCCAGCGCGGCGCGGCCGGTCTCGGCTTCCAGCACGGTGTAGCTCGGGGCGAGGTAGGCGCGCAGCAGGGCCCGGTTGCGCGCCTCGTCGTCCACCACCAGGATGACGCTCTTCATGACGCCTGGACCGTGCTGAGGGCGGACTGCATTACGTCGGGCACTCGTCGCTGTAGCTCGGCGAGCAGCGCCTGCTGCTGGCGGGTGAGAGCCCGGAGCCGGCGGTTCTCCTGCTCCATCTCGACGCTCTCCCAGGCGAAATGCAGCGCCGTGAGCAGCTCGGACGAGCGGCACGGCTTGTTGAGGTAGCGGTAGACGTGCGCGACGTTGATCGCGCTCATCGAGGTGTCGTAGTCGGCGCGCCCGGTCAAAAGAATCCGGATCACGTTCGGGTGGCGCGTGCCGACGATGGAGAGGAACTCGACGCCATTCATGCCCGGCATGTCGTGATCGGAGATGGCGATGTGGGCCGGCCAGTCCTTGAGCACGCGGAGGGCTTCGTCGCCACTCTCGACGGCGGTGCAGCAATAGCCCGCTCGCTCGATCACCCGCTTCAGGCTCTCCCTTGCGACCTCTTCATCATCGACGATCAGGACTCGCTGCTCTTGCGCCATCGCTGCCCCCTGGTGGGTCGTTGCGCCAGGAGATTGCAGGTGCCGGGCCACTTCTTCCGCGCGTCGCTCCGAGGGAGCGCGGGCGAAGAAGAGATGTGGGCAGTCCGCGATCCGGACCCGCCGTCCAGACTTCGGACTTGCGGCGTGTCGGGCCGTCAGCGCACCGCTGCGACCGCGCCCCACGCGCGGGTCAGTCGTCGGTGGGCGGGACGATCTGGTAGCGCTGCAACTTCTGGTACAGCGACGACTTGGCGATGTCGAGCGCCACCGCCGCCCGCGCCACCTTCTTCTCGCGCAGCAGCACCCGCTCGATGTGGCGCTTCTCCAGCTGCTCGAGCGTGAGCAGCTCGTCGCCGCCGCCCGCAGCGCCCTGCGCCGGCTCACCCAACAAGAGGTCTGCGCCCTCGAGGACCCGCTTGCGCGAGAGCACCTGCGCGCGCTCGAGCACGTTGCGGAGCTCGCGCACGTTGCCAGGCCAAGGATAGCCCCGGAGCGCCCGGTCGGCGCTCTCCGCCAGCTCGACGCCGGGCCGCAGCAGCCGCCGCGCCAGCAGCGGGATGTCCTCGACGCGCTCACGCAGCGGCAAAAGCCGCAGGGGCAGCACGCTGATCCGGTAGAAGAGGTCGCTGCGAAACCGCTTCTCCTGCACCGCACGCTCGAGGTCGTGGTGCGTCGCCGCCACCAGCCGGATGTCCACCTGGCGGTCCTTCACGTCTCCAAGCCGGCGGAACTTCTGCTCCTCGAGCACCTTGAGCAGGCGCGGCTGTACCTGCAGGTCCACGTCGCCGATCTCGTCGAGGAAGACGGTCCCCTTGTTTGCCACCTCGAGCAGGCCCGCCTTGGCCATGGCCGCGCCGGTGAAGGCGCCGCGCTCGTGGCCGAACAGCTCGCTCTCGAGCAGCTCGCGCGACAGGCCCGCGCAGTTGAGATCGACCATCGGCTCATCGGCGCGCGGCCCGTTGCGGTGCAGCCAGCCCGTCAGCACGCCCTTCCCGCTGCCGGTCTCGCCGAGGATGAGCACCGGTCCGTCGGCCTCCGCCACACGCGTCGCTTGCTCGCGCAGCGCGTGGAGGGCGGCGCTGGTGCCCACGAACGGATCCGGCGCCTCGCGCGCCTCGCGATCTTGAAGGAGGAGCTTCTGCTTGCGCGCGCGACGGCCCTCGAGCAGCCGCTCGACCACCGCGAGCAGCGCGGGCAGATCGACGGGCTTGGTGAGGAACTGCTCCGCGCCCTCCTTGATGGCGCGCACCGCCAGCTCGATCGATCCGTGACCGGTCAGGAACACCACCGGCACCGACGGGTCGATGGCGCGGAAGCGGCGGAGCAGGTCGAGCGAATTGCCGTCGGGCAGCTCGTAGTCGGTGAGCACCACGTCGGGCCGCCGCGCCCGGAAGGACATCACCGCGGCGGCGCAGGTGGCGGCCTCGGACAGCTCGAACTCGTGCAGCGTCAGGTAGCGGCCGAGCGCCAGGCGCTGCGCCGCTTCGTCCTCGACGAGCAGGATGGTCTCGCGGCTCACGGCGCAGCCTCCAGCGCGAGCCTGACCTGCCGGAGCAGCAGCTGCGGCGTGAACGGCTTCTGCAAGAAGTAGTCGGCGTACGCCGGCGGCTCCGAGCCCGACATGAAGAGGACGCGCGCTCCGGTGTGGCGCTCGCAGACGCGGCGGGCGAGCTCGGCGCCGGAGAGATCGGGGAGGTCGAGGTCGGTGAGGACGAGATCGATGGTCTCCGCCCGCGCAAAGGACTCGGCCTCTGCGCCGTCCTCGGCGGCGAGAACGCGGAAGCCGCGGCTGCTGAGCACGCGCTGCACCGCGACGCGCACGGACTCGTCGTCCTCGACGACCAGGACCGTCCCGCCCTGCACCGCCGCCGTCGCCGGTGCCGGGGGAGGAAGGAGCGCCTCGGCGAACGCGTTGCTTCCGGGGACGAGCTGCCGCGCCAGGGAAGAGGCGCGCTCAGCGGCAGCGCACAGCTCCACCAGCTCGGCGCGGAGCGGGTGATCCGGCAGCAGTTGATCGAGCACGAGCTGTGCGTTCAGCAGCAGGATCGCGATGGCGTTGTTGAAGTCGTGCGCCAAGGCGCCCGGGCTGCGCGCGGCTGCAGGATCCGCGCTGGGAGAAGACGGTTCCACAACCTCACCAAACCCCAGTTTCGGCTGATGCGCCAATCCTGCGCCGGTGCCCGCATCGGTCATCTGGCGGCCTCGCATCGGTCAAAGCTCCGGTGACGGGCGCCAGACTGCCCTGCTATTTGCTGAGCATGCTCGCTCGACCGGAGACCTACGCAATGCAAAAACTCGCTCTTGGAACGCTCGCCGCCCTGCTCGTGGCAGCCTTGGCCGGCTGCGCCCCGGTTTTGCGCTTCAACCAAACCTGGCTCGCTTCTGAAGACCTCAAGCTCGCCCGGAACGGGTACGCCAGCATCAAGTCCACCGGTGAGAGCTTCGACCTCCAGCCCCTCAAGGCGAAGGAGCCGGCCGCCGGCGAGCGGCTCGTGGTGCTGAAGGTCCACGGCAGCTACCTGATCGCCGGCGACGGCTTCAAGCACGCCTGGCGGCTCTGGGCCGGCGGCAAGGACGAGGCGCACTACGAGCCCATCGATTCGTTGAAGCCCGGCGCGCAGGGCTTCAACTCGCCCACTCTCGAAGTGAGCGGCAACTGCGCGCTGGTGCGCTGGCAGCGCGGGGGCATTCCAGCACGGGCGTTCGTGACCTCCAAGGGAGACGTCGATGAAAAGAAGTGTGGCGATGAATAGCGCCCTCGCGTTGGTCCTCCTCTCGGCCGCAGCCGAGGCCGCAACCGCGGGCGCGGCAAGCGCCACGACGGTCCGCGCGGCAAGCGCCGCGACGGTTGTCAAGCCCGCGAGCCAGTCCGCGGCGCGGCCGGCGGTCTCGGCGGCGCCGTCGGCGCAGGCCCGCGCCGAAGTGGACGCGCTCATCCGCGACGCCGCGCAGGCCGAAAAGGCCGACGGCTGCGAGGCGGCGTACCTCAAGTACAAGCAGGCCGGCGAGAAGATCTCGCCGCTCCTCGACAAGTCGCGCGCCGCCGAGCTCCAGGGCATCGTGGTCAACAAGCTCGACAAGCTCGAGGCCTGCTACCGCGGCTGCCAGCCAAACGATCACCAGAAAGAGTTGCTCCTCACCGCGAAGGGAGTGGCCGACACCGAGCCTCGCCGCGCCGCGCAGATCACGCGCAAGCTGCTGGTCGGCCGCAGCGTCGATCGCTGCACCTTCTGGTCCGACGCGCGCACCTTCCTGCGCACGCTGCCCAACGTCGCCGACGAAATGGACGCCGACCGCGTCGACCCCTGCGAGGTCTCGGGCGATCTCGAAAAAGCGATCGAGGGGGCGCGCGACGCGGTGAAGAAGGAGCGCAGCGAGGTTGCCGAGCTGAACGACGACCGCAGCAAGCTGCCGCTCAGGATGAACGACCTCGCCGAGCTGTACCGGAACATGGACGCGACCCGCATGCTGCTCTTCGAGCTGCGCGAGGGCCTGATCGACTGCGAGAGCCAGCACAAGCCGCTGGCGCAGGACGCGCAGGCGCTGCGCGAGTCGTTCACGCTGGCGCAGGACATGATGACCAGCACCTACCAGTCGCAGCTCGCGGCCGTCACCCGCCGCATCCGCGCCGCCGAGTCGAAGCTGGCCCAGAAGGACGAGCTTCTCACCGCGCAGATCGGTGAGCAGGAGCGCCTGAAGAAATCCTTCGACGCGCTCTCGAGCATCAATGAAGAGCTCTACAACGACCTCTTCGCGCTTTCTCAGGCGGAGTCGGTCTCGTTCTCGTTCACCGTCGAGGGCCGCAAGGTCGATCAGCCCATCGAAGAGGTGCGCGCGCTGATGGCGAACGAGAAGAAGCTGATGGAGACCCTCTCGTCGAAATACCCCGAGTACTTCAAGGACGGCGTCAACGTCGAGGGCCTGAAGCGCAAGAAGCTGGTGCTCGAGAAGCTCGAGCAGATGATGAAGCGCCACGGGGTCAAAGGCGACTCGCGGCTCGGCTACAGCCGCGTGCTCGCCGAGATGAGCGCCACCATCGGGATGATGGACAAGGCCATCGGCGACAAGGCCGACCCGAAGCCGGCCCTCGCGGCCGCGGACACCACCGGCGGCTCCGGCTCGAGTTCGAAGGGCGCGATGCCCTGGTTCCTCGGTGGCGGCGCGACGCTCGCGGTGGCGGGCCTCACCTTCCTGCGCATGCGGTCGGCCGGCAAGTAAAGGCTGCCTCGAGCGAGCTTCACGCCCGCCGCCGGATTAAGGCGGGCGTGACCTCCCCGCAGCCGCTGGGCGCGGCGTCAGGCTCCTAGCCCTTGGACTTCCAGTCGGCGATCGCCTTCTTCACCTCGTCGGCGGCGAAGAAGCCCTCCGCGTCCTTGGCGCCCAGCTGCTGCGCCCGCTCGGCCAGCGCGCGGGCCTCGCGGTATTGGCCCGTGCCGGCGAGCAGCTGCGCCCGGGTCCAGAGGTTGCTCCACTCCTCGCGCAGCTTGATCGACTGGTCCACCAGGCGCAGCCCCGCGTCGTAGTCCTTCTTCTGGAGCATGAACGCAGCGGCCTGGTTCCACGGCCGCCAGCCGGTCTTCTCCAGCGCCGCGATGGACGCGAGCGCCTGCTGCCCGGTGCTGGCGCGGATGGGCAGGCTCGCGCGCGTCCGCTCCCACTCGAGGTCGAGCCGCGTGCCGTCGTCGGTGGTGTCGGCGAAGAGGAAGGTCATGCGCTCGCGCGGCGGAATCGGCTCGGGCTTCACCTCCACCCTCACCACGTCTTCGGCCTGCTTGTAGCTGAAGGCGCCGAACTGGTTGGAGTCGCGATTGACGATCATCGTCCACGACTCCTTGTTCGGGATGGTGAAGAGCGCGTAGGTGCCGGCGGCCACCAGTTTGCCGCCGATCTGGACCTCCTTGGAGAAGGTGATCTTCGAGGCGGCGTTCGCGCCGGTGCGCCACACCTCGCCAAAGGGGACGACGTTGCCGAAGACGACCCGGCCCCGCGCGGCGGGGCTCGAGTAGTCGAGCGAGATCTCGGTGAGGCCAACGGTCTGCGCGACCTTGGCTCCGAGGCTGGGGCGCGGCAGATCCAGCTGCTGGGCAGCGGCGGGGAGTGCGGCGAGCATCAGGAGAGTGGCCAGGCGCATCGAGACCTCAGTCGGGAGTCAAGTGAATCGTTTGTATAGCGCTTCCCAGCGAGCGACCACGGGGCCGGTCTGGAAGAGGCGGACGGCGCGGGCGCGCGCGGCCTGGGCAAACAGCGTGCGCTGCGCCTCGTCGGCGAGCAGGCGCAGCGCCGCGTCGGCCATCGCCTCGCAGTCGCCCACCGGAAAGAGCATGCCGCCCTCGCCCACCACCTCAGGAAGACCGCCCGCGCGAGAGGCGATCACGGGCAGGCCGCTGCTCATCGCCTCGAGCGCGGCGAGGCCGAAGCTCTCGCTCGCGCTCGGCAGCAGGAAAAGATCGCAGGCGCGCAACAGCGGCGCGAGGTCGCGCGTGGCACCCGCGAAGGCAACCTCGCGCTCGAGGCCGAGGCGCCGCACCTCGGCCTCGACGCTTTCGCGCTCCGGCCCGTCGCCCGCGAGCACCAGCACCGCCGCGCGCCGGGCGCGCACGCGCGCGAAGATCTGCACCAGGTCGAGGGGCCGCTTCACCGGCCGGAAGTTCGAGGCGTGGCAGAGCGCGGCCACGCCGCTCAAGGATCGCCCCGGAAAGAGCGGCACCAGCGCGGCGCGATCGGGGCCGGGCCGGAACCGCTCGACGTCCACGAAGTTGGGAATGACCTCGATGATGCGATCGTCCGGAAGCCGCAGCCGCGTCCTCGCGTGCACGGCCAGCGCCGCGGAGGGCACGGTGACCGCGTCGGCGTCGAGGACGAGCTTGCGAACCAGCAGCACCTGCCCCTCGCGCGCGCCGTCCGCCGGCACGTCGCTGCCGTGCAGCGTGACCACCAGCGGCGGCGCCCCGGATCCGAGCGTCGCGCACGCGAGCGTGGCAGCGGCGGCGTGCGGAACTGCGTAGTGCGCGTGAATGAGATCGATGCGCTCGCTCCGGATCACGTCGATGAGGCGCGCCGCCAGTTCGAGCGGAAACGCCTGCGCGCCGACCGGCGGCGGCAGCTCGAGCGGCACGCGATGGAGCTGGATCCCGGGAGGCACGGGCTCGAGGCGCCCGGGCAGCGCGGCGCCGACGAAGTGCACGCGGTGGCCACGACCGGCCAGCTCGCGCGCCAGCTCGGAGGCGACCACGCCGCTGCCGCCGAGCGCATGGAAGCACAGAACCGCGAGGTTCATGGAAAGAGATCCTGCACGCCGGCGCGGCCGGGTTCCACCGCCGCGAGCACCACGGCCTTGAGCGCGTCGAGGCCGTGGCGCGCGGCGTAGGATGGCAGCGAGTGCACGCGCTCCTGGGGCGCCCCGCCGGGAAAGAGAGCGGCCTGCAGGCGATCGACGCGCTCCACCAAGGTGCCATCCTGCGCGGCCAGCAGGCGCGCGTGCCGCTCGGCGAAGCGGGCGGCGGCGCGCTCGATGGTGAGCTGGGTGCGACGGGCCGCGCGGGCCAGCGCGGGATGCTTCCCCGCCGACTCCGCGAGCAGCGCGGGCAGATCGCCAAGCCAGCGGCGCGCGAGGTCGCCGGCCGGCTCCCGCTGCGAGCCCAGCCGCGAGAGGAGCTGCTCGCGCGGGACCTCCACGTCCGCAGGCGCGAGCCCGAGCGACTTCAGACGCGCGCCGCTGCGCGCATCGATCAGGCGGAAGCGCGCTCGCGGCGCCACCAGCGACGGACGGACGCCGAACAGCCGGTAGAGCGGCGCGGTCTGCGCGAGGTAACCCAGCTCGGCTGGCCCGCCGACGTACGCGACCACCGGCAGGAGCGCGTCCTGCACCACGGGCCGCAGGAGCGCGCTCGACGAGAGCCGCAGCGGCTCCTCGCGCGCCGCGCGCAAGAGCTCCGCGCGCGAGACCTCGCCACCGCCGTCGAGCTGGTAGGAATCGCCGCGCGATCCGCCGCCTCCGGGATCGCCGCGCTGCGAGAGCCGCCGGCGCGCGCCCTCGGGCCGATCGCCGTGGAAGAAGACCAGCGGCGAGCCGCGCCTGATGGTGACCTGCTCGCGCAGGCCCGCGCGCTCGAGCTCGTCGCCGCGCTCCAGCAGCGCGCCATCGATCTCCGGCGAGCGCTCGATCGCGGCGAGGTAGATCTCCGAAGAGAGTCGCGCCACCTCGGCGCAGCGCGGGTCCAGCACCAGCAGGCCCTCCCCGGCGAAGACCTCGAGCAGCGTCGCCGCGAACGCCTGCGCAAGCGGCCGGCCGGGCACCCACGCACGCCGCAACAGGGCGAGGATCCGCGGCGCATCCGGAAAGGCCAGAAGGGCCCCGGACAGCTGCGCGAGGAGCGGCTCGATCTCCTGCGGCACCACCAGGTGCGCGACCGAGCCGCGGGTCTCGATCGGCGGCAGCGCGAGCTTCAGCGACGGAGGCACCTCGCACGAGGCGATCTCGGCGAAGTCGTGGTCCTCCGTCTGCAACCAGAAAACCGGGACGCAGCGCGCGCCCGTCTCGCGCTCGACGGCGCGCGCCCAGACGATGGCCGAACAAGCCTTGTAGAAGGTGTAGAGCGGGCCGAGGAAAAGGCCGATCTGCTGGCCCGTCGCCACCGCCACGGTGCCGGGCTCGGCGAGCGCCGCGAGATTTCGCCGGCCCGCCTCTGTGTCGGGCGCCTGCAGCCGCGCGAGCAACGCCGGCGAGACGCGGCGGTCCGTCCGGGCGCGCACCTCCTCACGCCACGCGGCGGGACGGCGAAAGCCATCGTCGAGCAACGCGGTCGCCCGCGGCTCACCTGCGAGGAATGGACCGGCGAAAGGGACCTTCATCGGGCGCGCATCCTAACGCGCGAAGCGCGACAACATTCCGGGAACGCTCCGCGAGAGCTTGCGCTCGCGCCGTCTCCTATACTCGCGCGCATCTTATGCTCGCTCTCCTGCTCTCCATGACCCTCTCTCCTGCTCTCTCTCCCGCCCAGCCCGACGCCGCGCAGCTCGCGCGCGCCATCGAGCGGCTCTCGCCCGGCGCCCGCGTCCTCTACGTCGCCGCGCACCCCGACGACGAGAACACCCGGCTCATCGCCTGGCTGACGCAGGTGAAGAAGCTGCGCGTCGGCTATCTCTCAATCACGCGCGGCGACGGCGGGCAGAACTTGATTGGCAAGGAGCAGGGGCCCGCTCTGGGGCTCATTCGCACGCAGGAGCTGCTGGCCGCCCGCCGCCTCGACGGCGCCGAGCAGTTCTTCACCCGCGCGCGCGACTTCGGCTACTCGAAGTCCCCCGAGGAGTCGCTGCGCTTCTGGGGCCACGACCGCATCCTCGAGGATGTGGTGCAGGTGGTTCGGACCTTCCGGCCGGACCTGATCCTGAGCCGCTTCAGCCCGCTGCCCGGCGAGACGCACGGCCACCACACCGCCTCGGCGCAGCTCGCGGTCGAGGCGTTCAGCAAGGCCGGCGATCCCGCCTTCGCGCCCGGCCTTGCGCCCTGGCAGGCCCGGCGCATCGTCTGGAACGCGTTCCTCGACGAGAAGGAGGACAAGTCGAAGTTCCTGCAGCTCGAGGTGAACGCCTACGATCCGCTGCTGGGCCTCTCGATGGGAGAGCTCGCCGGCGACAGCCGCACCATGCACAAGAGCCAGGGCTTCGGCGCGGCGCGGCCAGTGGGGCCGGTGGTCGAGTTCTTCCAGCTGCTCGCGGGCGAGCCGATGCAGCAATCGCCGCTCGACGGCCTCGGCGTCACCCCGCCTGCGCTGGTGCAACTGCGCCCAGAGGCGCCGCAGCAGGCGATCCCGGCGCTGCTCGCTCAGTATGCGGCCGCGCCGGCCGACGAGCTCGCGCAGGCCATCGTCTGGTGCGCGGGCCTCTCGCTGCAGGCCATCGCCGACACTCCGGGCGTCGCTCCCGGCCTCGAGCTGCCCGTGACGATCACCGCGACGCAGCGAACGGCCGCGATGCTCGAGCTCGTCTCGGTGAGCCTCAATGGACAAAAGCTCGCCGGGCCGGGCGCGCTCCTGCCCGGCAAGCCGTGGACGCAGAAGACCGCGCTCGCGCAGCTTCCGCCTCCGCTCGCGTCCGACCCGGCCTGGCTGCGCAAGCCGCCCGAGGACGGCTGGTATCCGGTCGAGCCCTTCGAGGAGCGCATCCGGCCGGAGCCCGCGCCGCCGCTCTGGGCCGACTTCACCTTGCGTGCGGGCGCGCAGACGCTGGTGGTGCGCCGACCCGTCGTCTATCGCTGGGTCGATCCGGTGCTGGGAGAGCGCACCCGCGCGGTGGAGATCGCGCCGCCCGCCACCATCGACGCAGCGGCCGGCACGTTGCTCTTCCCCGACGCCGCGCCGCGGGCGCTGCACGTCACGGTGCGCGCTTCGGCGGGGCCGGTAGCGGGCACCGCGCTGGTCGAGCCACCGCAGGGATTCTCTGTCGAGCCTTTGTCCCGCCCGTTCAAGCTCGCTGCCGCGGGCGCCGAGGCCGAGCTGCAGTTCGAGGTGCGCCCGGCCGCGGGCGCGCGCGCAGGCCAGCTGCGGCTGGCGGTGAAGATCGGCGAGGAGATCTTCGATCGAGGTCGGCGGCGCCTCGAGTACGCGCACATCCCGTGGCAGGCGTGGCATCCCGAGGCGCGGGTGCGGCTGGTGCGCTTCGATCTGCGGCGCGGCGCCGCCCGCGTCGGCTACGTCGAGGGCCCGGGCGACGAGGTGCCGGCAGTGCTGGCGCAGCTCGGCTACCAGGTCACGCCGCTCGACGAGGCGGCGCTGCGCGAGGGCGACCTGTCCGGCTTCGACGCCATCGTGCTGGGCGTGCGCGCCTTCAACACGCGGCCGTGGCTGGGCGCGCTGAAGGCGCGGCTCTTCGCGTACGTCGAGCGCGGCGGCGTGCTGGTCGAGCAGTACAACACCAAGAACTGGGTCTCGAAGCTGCCCGAGCCGCTCGGCCCCTACGCCATGTCCATCTCGCAGCTGCGCGTCACCGACGAGACCGCCGCAGTGGTCACTTCAAATGATCAGGTGCTGCGCGCGCCCAACCGCATCGTCCCTGCCGACTTCGACGGCTGGGTGCAGGAGCGCGGCCTTTACTTCGCCGACCAGTGGGACGAGGCGCACTATGCCGCGCCGCTAAGCATGCACGACCCCGGCGAACCACCGCTGCGCGGCTCGCTCTTGGTCGCGCGCCACGGCAAGGGACGCTTCGTCTACACGGGCCTCGCCTTCTTCCGCCAGCTGCCGGCGGGCGTGCCGGGCGCGATCCGGCTCTTCGTGAATCTATTAGAGCGCGATGCCCGCTGACGCACCGGCTGCGCCGCGCGCCGGGGTCCCCCCGGCCGATCCCGACGACCTGCCGCTGCCGCGCCTCTCCGCGGCGGTGCTGATCGCGCTGCTCTTCGAGATCGGCCTCTTCACCCTGCTCGGCTGGGCCTGCGCTTGAGGCCTTTCGACTGGGCGGTGCTGATCGCCACCGTGCTCACCATCGTCTCGTGGGGCGTGTGGAAGACCCGCCACGTCTCGACCGCCGACGCCTACCTGCGCGGCGAGGGCGAGCGCTTCTGGACCATCGGACTGTCGATCATGGCCACCCAGGCGAGCGCCATCACCTTCCTCTCCACGCCCGGCCAGGCGTACGAGGATGGCCTCGGCTTCCTCCAGTTCTACTTCGGGCTGCCGATCGCGATGGTGCTGCTGGCGTGGTTCGTGCTGCCCATCTACCGCCGGCTGCACGTCTATACGGCATATGAATACCTGGAATCGCGTTTCGACAGAAAGACCCGCCAGCTCACTGCGATTCTCTTTCTCGTCTCACGCGGGCTCGCCGCGGGCCTGTCGCTCTATGCGCCCGCACTGGTGCTGACGGCAGTGTTGGGCTGGCCTTTGCAATGGACCAATCTGGTGATTGGTCTTCTCGCCATCGTCTACACGGTGTCGGGCGGCACCCGCGCCGTCAGCGTCACGCAGACGCTGCAGATGGGGATCATGCTCTGCGGAATGGTCGCCGCCTTCTTCTTCGTGCTGCACGGCCTGCCGCACGGCGTGGGGCTCGTCGGCCTGGCGCGCGTGGCGGGCGCGCTCGGCAAGATGCAGGCAGTGGATACTTCGTTTCGTTTTGATACCCGATATACCTTGTGGTCCGGCCTGATCGGCGGCCTCTTCGTCGCGCTCGCTTACTTCGGCACCGACCAGTCGCAGGTGCAGCGCTATCTGGGCGGAACCTCGTTGCGCGAGTCGCGGCTGGGCCTGCTCTTCAACGGGCTGATTAAAGTTCCGATGCAGTTTCTCATCTTGATGGTCGGCATCGCGGTGGTGGTCTTCCACCAGTTCGAGCGGCCGCCTTTGCTCTGGAACGCCGTCGCCGCCGGGCAGGCGAGGAGCGTTCCCGGGGTAGCGGCCAAGCTCGACGCGCTCGACGCGCGGCTGGGAGAGAACTTCGAGGCGAAGCGCGCCGCCGTCTACCGCGTCCTCGACGGCGACGCGGCCGCGAAGCCCGTGGTCCGCGCGCGCGAGGAAGACGAGAAGGCGCTGCGCCGCGACGCCCGCGCGCTGGTCCGCGCCAACGCGCCGCCGGGCCAGGCGAGCGACTCCGACTCCATCTTCCTGTCGTTTGTGCTCAAGCATTTCCCGCCGGGACTGGTGGGCCTGCTGCTCGCGGTGATCATCTGCGCCGCGCTCTCCGCCACCGCCAGCGCCTTGAATGCCCTCGGCGCCACCTCGGTGGTCGACTTCTGGCGCCTCTGGAGACCCGACGCGACCGATGCGCAGCGCCTGAAGGCCGCTCGCCTCTTCACCGTCGGCTGGGGCCTGGTGGCGATCTCCTTTGCCGCCTTTGCCTCGCTGCTCGACAACCTGATCCAGGCGGTGAACATCCTCGGCTCGATCTTCTACGGCCCGATGCTCGGCGTCTTCCTGGTCGGCTGGCTCTTGCCCCGCGTCCGCGGCACCCCGGCGTTCATCGCCACGCTCGCGGCGCAGGCCTGCGTGATCACGCTCTGGCTCACCAGCAGCGTCGGCTTCCTCTGGTACAACGTCGCGGGCTGCGCGCTGGTGGTGTCGATTGCGCTGGCGCTCCAGGCAATGCTCAGAACTCCCGGATCGCGCGAAGCGCCTAGGCCGACAGCTTCTGCACCATGAGCTTCACCAGCTTCAAGGCATTGTCGTAATCGTTGCGATCGATCACACCCGACTGGCTGTGTGCATAGCGCGTGGGAATTCCGATATTGAGCGCCGGAACGCCCTCGCCCGCCTTCTGCAGCGCCGCGCCGTCCTCGCCGAAGCCGGTCACCGATTCGAATTGAAAAGGAATGCCCGCCTCCCGCGCAACTTTCATCGTTTCCACATAATTGTTGTTCGGCACCATGCTGCCGTCGAAGACGAAGATGGACGGTGCCCGGGAACACCGTCTGCGCACCGCGCAGCCCGATTTTTGTAAACGAAGCCGCGCTCGTCGATGTGGCGAACGAGAAAGCCCACTTCGTCCATATGCGCCACCAGCAGCACGCGAGGGCCGCCCTCGCCCGGAGCCGTGCCAATCAGGTTGCCGATGCCGTCGGTGTGCCGCTCCTTGAGCAGCGGCTTCCACTCGCGACGCAGGATGTCGCGCACCGGCCCCTCGAAGCCGGGCGCGGCGTTCGCGTTCAAAAGCTCGGCGAGGAGCCGCAAGGTGGGATCGTTCTGCTGCGGCGCCGCCAGGAGCAGCGCGACGGCGAGGACCGTCATCATGGCGGAGTCTCCTTTGCAGTCACTTTGCGCTGCAGCGAGCGCATCGAGCCCAGCCAGCGCTCGTGGTCCTGCGCCCTGCGCTGCAGGTAGGTCGCGACTTCCGGGTGCGGCAGGATCAGGAAGCGCTCCTCCTCCAGCGCGCGCACGGTGAAGTCCGCGACCTGCCCGGGCTCCAGCACCGCGCCCGCGAGCAGCACCGCCTTACCGCCCGGGGTGCCCACCGCCTCCGCGAGCAGGTTCGTGTTCACGCCCTGCGGGCAGAGGCACGAGACGCGGATGCCCTGCTCGTGGTGCGTGATCGAGAGCCACTCGGCGAACGCCACCGCGGCATGCTTGGTGGCCGCGTAGGGCGCGGAGCCGAGGCTGGTCAAGAGCCCCGCCGCCGACGCGGTCGCGAGCAGGTAGCCTTCGCGGCGCGCGAGCATCGACGGCAGCACGTGCCGCGCGGCCCAGACGTGCGCCATGAAGTTCACCTCCCAGCTGCGCTGCCACTCGGAGTCGGCGGCCTCGGCGCCACCACTTGCAACGACGCCGGCGTTGCTGACGAAGAGATCGATGCGGCCATGCTTTGCGAGCGTCCGCTCGACGAGCTTTCGAAGCTCCTCCTCGCGCGAGACATCGCAGGTCACCGCCTCGCCGCCCTGCACCAGCGCCGCCGCAGCCCCGTCGCGGTCGGCCACCATCACCGCCGCCGCGCCGTCTCGCAGAAATCGCTCACAGAGCGCTCGACCGATCCCGTGCGCGCCGCCGGTCACCACACACACTTTTCCGGCGAGCTTCATTCGGCGATCTTGACCAGCTGCTTGCCGTCGTTCTCGCCCTTGAACAACCGCGCGAGCGCGGCGGGCGCGTTCTCCAGGCCGTGCTGCACGTCGACGCGATCCTTGAGCTTGCCTTCGCGCAGCCACTGCGAAAGCGCAGTCACCGCCTCGCCCGCGCGCGCCATGAAGTCGAGCACGATGAAGCCCTCCATGCGCCCGCGCTGGATGACGAGGTTCAGGTAGTTCTTCGGCCCGGGCGCGGCCGTGCTGTCGTTGTAGCGGGAGATGGCGCCGCACAGCACCACGCGGCCACGCAGCGCCAGACGCGCCAGCGCCGCGTCGAGGATCTCGCCGCCGACGTTGTCGAAAAAGACGTCGATCCCCTTGGGGCACAGCTCCCGCAGCCGCGCTCCGACGTCCTCGCTCTTGTAATCGATGGCCGCGTCGAACCCGAGCTCGGTCGTAAGCCGGGTACACTTCTCTGCGCCGCCGGCGATGCCGATCACGCGGCAGCCGTGGAGCTTCGCGATCTGCCCCACGGCAGAGCCGGTCGCGCCCGCCGCGCCCGAGACCACCACCGTCTCGCCCGCCTTCGGCCTGCCGATCTCGAGCAGTCCGAAGTACGCGGTGATGCCGGTGAGCCCGAGCGCGCTCATCGCGGTCTCGATGGGAACGCCGGGCGGCACCTCCGACGGCGCCGATGGCGTCCCGGGCTTGACGCATGCGTAGTCCTGCCAGCCAAACAGCCCCTGCACCAGCTGGTCCTTCTGGAAGCGCGGGTGCTTCGATTCAATCACGCGCCCCACCGCGAACGAGCGGACCACCTCGCCGATCTTGACCGCGGGCAAATAGGTGTCGCCGGCGATCCAGCCGCGCTGCGTCGGGTCGCACGAGAGCCAGAGATTCCTCACCAGCACCTCGCGCTCGGCAGGCACCGGCACGGGGCTTTCGGTCCAGGTGAAGTCGGCGGCGCTGACCATTCCTTGCGGGCGGCGTGCGAGGAGCCATTGGCGGTTCGTCATGAGCGCCGCTCTACTGGATGGCGCGCCCTGCGGCAAGCGATGGCATAGTGCGCGACCCATGAGCACTGCGGAAGCGACGACGTTCGGCGGGCCGGTGCCCTCTGCGGAAGCGACGACGTTCGGCGGCCACCCGCGCGGCCTGCGCACCCTCTTCTTCACCGAGATGTGGGAGCGGTTTTCCTACTACGGGATGCGCGCGATCCTGATCCTCTACCTGACCGCCGCGGTGGCGGGCGGGGGCCTGGGCTTCGACAACGAGCACGCCGGCGCGGTGTACGGCTGGTACACGTCTCTGGTGTATCTGGCCGCGCTCCCGGGCGGCTTCATCGCCGACCGCTACCTCGGCCAGCGGCGCTCGGTGCTGATCGGCGGCATCGTCATCGCGCTCGGGCACTTCAGCCTGGCGGTGCCTTCATTGACGTTCTTCTATCTTGGCCTCGCGCTCATCGTCGCCGGCACCGGCTTCCTCAAGCCCAACGTCAGCACCATGGTGGGCTCGCTCTACTCCGGGAACGACCCGCGCCGCGACGGCGGCTTCTCCATCTTCTATATGGGCATCAACCTGGGCGCGTTCATCGCGCCGCTGGTGGTCGGCTACTTCGCGCAGGGCGCGGGCTTCCTCGACTGGCTGCGCGCGCACGGCATCGATCCGCGCCACGCCTGGCACGTCGCCTTCAGCATCGCCGGAATCGGCATGCTGCTCGGCGTGATCCAGTTCGCGCTCGGCAAGCACCACTTCGGCCCCGCCGTCGAGGGCCCGCGCGAGCAGACCCAGGCGCAGCAGGAGAAGCGCAGCGAGCCGTTGAGCCGCGAGGACTGGTCGCGCCTTGCCGCCATCGCGGTGCTGTTCGTCTTCTCCGCGCTGTTCTGGAGCGCGTTCGAGCAGGCCGGCTCTTCGTTGAACCTCTTCGCCGATCGCTTGACCGACAACCATCTCTTCGGCCACGCCTTTCCCTCGAGCTGGTTCCAGTCGCTGCAACCGCTCTTCATCATCGGCCTCGCGCCTTTGTTCGCCTGGCTCTGGCTTTCGCTGGCGCGACGAGGCCGCGAGCCGTCCAGCCCCGCCAAGTTCGCCTGGGGCCTGCTCTGGGTGGGCCTGGGCTTCGTGGTCGTCGCCTGGGGCGCGGTGGTGGCGCAGCGAGCGGGGATCGCCTCGCCGTGGTTCCTCTTCTTCGTCTACCTCTTCCACACCTTCGGCGAGCTGTGCCTGTCGCCGGTCGGCCTCTCCACCGTGACCAAGCTCGCGCCCGCGCGCCTCTCGTCCTTGATGATGGGCGTCTGGTTCTTCTCGCTGTCGGTCGGCAACAAGGCAGGCGGCTTCATCGCGGGCCACTTCGATCCGAACGGCTCGCTGCCCCAGCTCTTCCTCATCGTCGCCGCCTTCACCATCGGCGCCGCGGCGGTGCTGGTGCTGCTGCTCAAGCCGATCCGCAAGCTGATGGCGGGCGCGCACTGAGCTTGCCGTGCCGGCCTTCGAGGTGCTCGGCATCGAGACCAGCCCCAGGTCCTCACGCCACGCTGACCGGGCCGCCGCCGCGCGGGAGGACTTCCCGCGTGAGGTTGCGGTTGCCGGATGAGGTCACGAGCAGGTCATCTTCGATGCGCACGCCGCCGAAGAGCGCGAGCGCGTCCAGCAGCTTCCAGTCGAACCCTGCGCGGCCCCGCAGCGGCGCGAGCAGCGAGTCGATGAAGTAGATGCCCGGCTCGATGGTGAAGCACTGCCCCTCGGCGATGGTGCTGGTGTTGCGCAGCCAGGGATTGTCGGCGCGCGGCTTGACCAGCGCGCAGCCGACGTCGTGGCAGACGAGGCCCAGCGCGTGCCCGAGGCCGTGCGGCAGGAACGCTCGCGTGGCGCCGCTGCCGACCAGCTCCTCAGAGGACAGCGTGCTGACCCCGGCCTCGCGCAGGACGCCCGCCACTTTGCGGTGCGCGTCGTCGTGCAGCGACTCGTACGGCTTGCCGACGGTGGCCTCTGCGCACAGCTCCTGCTGCATCCGATCGAGCCCGGCCACCACGCCGGCGAACGCGCTGGCCGCCGCGCCGCCGCCCTTGACCCAGGTCCGGGTGATGTCGCTGCAGTAGCCGGCGAACGAGGCGCCCGCGTCGAGCAGCAGGGACTGCGCCCCGCCGCCGCGCTTGTCGTAGCTCACGTGGTGCAGCGTGGCCGCGTGCTTGCCGAGCGCGACGATGTTCTTGTAGGGCGTCTCGGGATCGTCCTGCCCGGTGGCTCCCAAAAACGCCAGATGCAGCGCGAGCTCAGCGCGGTCGCCGCCCGCGAACAGCGCGCGCACCTCCTCGTGGCCGGCGGCGGCGCGGCGGTTGGCCTCGGCGAGGCAGAGGATCTCGTAGGGAGTCTTGTGCACGCGCAGCTGATCGAGCGCGTCGAGCAGTGGCTTCGGATTCACCGCGGAGGCGAGACCCCAGGCCGACGCGGCCTCGAGGTCCTCGCCGACGAAAGCCACGCGCCCCGACGGCAGGAGCGCGCGCAGCTGCGCCGGCCCCGTCACCTCGACGAGATCGAAGGCATTGAAGATGTGCGCGCCGTCGGAGGTGGCGGGCGCCTCCCAATAGCTGCTCGACAAGAGGCGCAGGAGCCGCGGGCGACGGTCCGCCTGCACCACCAGCGCGCAGCCCGGCTCGGCGAGCGGCAGCCAGTGCTGCAGGTAGGGGTTGGGCCGCAGCGGCCAGTAGTTGTCGTCGAAGCGGGTGCGCAGCGCGGGCGTGCCGGAGTGGATCACCAGCGCGTCGAAGCCCGTGGCCGCGAGCGCGTGTGCCGCTCCGCGCGAGAGCCGCGTGACGTGGTCTCTGTGCAGCGTCTCCAACTCAGAGAGGATCGGCATGGACGCTTTATAGCGTGGCGGCGATCGCCGCGGCGAAGCGATCGGCCGCGGCCGCGTTGCCGAGGAAGTAGAGGTTCGGCTCGATCAGCTCCAGCTCCATCAAGAGGAAAGCGCCGCCCGCCCAGACGCCGTCCACGCGCGCATAGATCGTCTCCTGCGCCGCTGCGCGCAGGGCGTGCGCGGCGGCGGCCAGCACCGCGTCCGGCGGGTCGGCCCGTTCGACGCGCGCGCCATGCTGGGGCTGGGTGCGGAAGTCGCCCGGCGCCGGCCGCTTGAGCACCGCGTGGCTGAAGGCGCCGCGAAAGAAGACCAGCGACCATTCGCCGTCGCGCGCCACCTCCGGCACGAACGGCTGCAGGATCGCCGCGCTGCCGGCGAGCACCTCGCGCAGCGCGCGCTCGCCCTCGGCCGGCGACAGCGCCGCCGCGCCGATGCGGAAGGTCCGATGCGCCCCGCCCGAGATCGACGGCTTGAGCACCGCCTCGCTCCACTCTCCCAGCGCGAGCGGGCCGCGCTCGATCAGCCGCGTGGGCACGATGGGCACGCCCCGCTGCTCCAGCTCGAGCAGGTAGCGCTTGTCGAGGTTCCACCGCACGGTCGCGGCCGGGTTCCACAGGCGCGCCGGCGGAAGGCGCGCGATGAAGGCGCGGAACTCTTCCGGGCGCAGGTAGTAATCCCAGGTCGAGCGCAGCGCGATGGCGCCGTAGTCGTCCCAGCGCACCAGCGGGTCGGTCCAGAGGACGGTCTCCACCTCGAGCCCGCGGCGGCGCAGCGCCTCTGCCGCGAACGCGTCGTCCGCGGTGCCGGAGGGATGCTTCCCGCAGGAGACGAAGGCGATCCGGCTCATGAGCCGCGGCACGCTAGCACGCCGCTCCGATGGTAGAAGCGCGTCCTTCATGTCCACCGTGAATCGGCGCGGGGCGGCCCTCGGCACTGCCTCGGCCATCCTCTACGTCTTCCTCTGGTCGGCAGCCTTCGTGCCCAGCCGCGTGCTCTCGCGCGCCACGCCGCCGCTGTCGATCCTCTGGATCCGCTTCCTGCTGGCGGGCGGCCTGCTGCTCCTGGGCGCGGCCATCGCGCGTCTGCCGCTCCCGCGCGATCGCGCGACCTGGCTGCAGATCGCGCTCGTCGGCGTCGCCGGCAACTGCGGCTATCTCGGCGCGACCTACCTCGCCATGCGCCACCTCTCCGCCGGCATGGGCGCCATCATCGCCAGCACCAATCCGCTCCTCCTCGCGCTGGTGGCGCCGCGGCTGCTCGGCGAGCCGCTCACGCGCAGAAAGCTGCTCGGCCTGGTGCTGGGCTTCTCGGGCGTGGTCATCGCCATGCAGGCGCGCGCGGGCACCCAGGCGGCGCGGCCGCAGGACGTGCTGCTCGCGCTCTTCGGCGTGCTGAGCTCGGTGATCGCAACCATCCTCTACAAGCGCATCCGGACCCATCCGCACCCGGTGGTGCTGAACGCTCTGCAGCTCTCCTCCGCCGGCGTGGTCATGCTGCCGGTCGCGCTGGTCTTCGAGGGGCCGCCGCACATCTCCTGGACGCCCGCCGTGGTCGGCTCGCTCGCTTTCCTGGTGCTGGTGCTGAGCGTGGGCGCCTCGATGCTCTGGTTCTGGATCCTGCGCCACGGCGAGGCGAGCCGCGTGAGCGCCTTTTACTTCCTCACGCCGGTCTTCGGGCTCCTGCTCGGCGCGCTACTGCTCGCCGAGCGCCTCGCCCCGCTCGACGGCCTGGGCCTCGCGGTGATCTGCGCCGGGCTGTTTCTTGCGATGCGCCGCTGAGGAAGTTCGACTATCCTCCGCGGACTTATGCGCCTCTCCTCGCTGCTCCTCCTCGTCCTGGCCGCCTGCGGCGGCGGCACCAGCGGCCCCATTCCGCTCGAGCGCCAGACCTTCGCCCCGTCGCTGGACGTGAACCTCTCTGCCTCCACCAGAACCAAGAGCGGCGCCTACTATCGCGACCTCATCCCCGGCACCGGAACGGTGGTCGTCACGAGCGGCGCGACGCTGGTCGTGGACTACACCGGCTGGCTCGCGGACGGGACGCTCTTCGGCTCGAGCCAGAGCGTCGGCCAGACCTACACCTTCGTGCTCGACGTGGGACAGGCGATCGCCGGCTGGGACGAGGGCCTGGTCGGCATGCTGGTCGGAGGCACGCGGCAGCTGGTGATTCCTTCCGCCCTCGCGTACGGGCCTTACAAGCGGGGAAACATCCCGGCCGACTCGAACCTCGTCTTCCAGGTCGTGCTCCACTCGGCCACGGCCGCGGTGTCCGTCGAGGAGACCACCTTCGCCCCGTCGCTGGACGTGAACCTCGCGGCCTCCAGCAAGACGACGAACGGCGTCTACCTGCGCGACACCGTCGCGGGCACCGGCGCCGTGGTGGCGACCGGCCAGACGATGACGGTGGATTACACCGGCTGGCTCGCCGACGGGACGAAGTTCGACGCCAGCCAGGACCACAACTCGACCTTCAGCTTCGCGCTCGGCAAGGGAAAAGTGATCGCGGGCTGGGACGAGGGGCTCGCGGGCGTGCAGGTGGGCGCCACGCGCCAGCTCGTCATCCCCACGCAGCTCGCGTACGGCGCTGCCGGACAGGGCAGCATCCCGCCCTACGCGAATCTGGTCTTCAGCGTCGTCGTCCACTCCGCGAAGCCGTGAGCATGGACGCGGCGCTTGCCAAGCTGGTTGCGCAGCTCGACCTCGAGCAGCTGGAGGACAACCTCTTCCGCGGCCAGTCGAGCGACATCGGTGGCAAGAGCGTCTTCGGCGGGCAGGTCATCGGCCAGGCGCTGGTCGCGGCGGCACGCACCGTGGACGGACGCGTTCCGCACTCGCTGCACGCCTACTTCCTGCTGCCCGGCGACATGGCGGCGCCGATCGTCTACGAGGTCGATCGCATCCGCGACGGGCGCAGCTTCACTGCGCGCCGCGTGCAGGCCATCCAGCACGGCCGCCCGATCCTCTCGATGATCGCCTCGTTCCAGGTAGTGGAGCCGGGCTTCGACCACCAGTTCCCGATGCCGGAGGTGCCGGCCCCCGAGCAGCTCCCCTCCGTCGCGGATCTGAGCGAGAGTTGGCTCGAGGGGCCCGAGGCGCGCGAGCTTCCCGAGCGCCTCCGCGAGGCCATGCGCCGCCCGTCGCCCATCGAGTTCCGCCCCGTCGAGCCGAACAACCCGCTGCGGCCCGTGCCCGGAGCGCCGCGGCAGGCGGTGTGGTTCCGCACCGTCGATCGCATGCCCGACGATCCGATGCTGCACCGCTGCCTGCTCGCCTACGCGTCCGACCATAATCTGATGCCGACCGCGCTGTTGCCGCACGGGAAGAGCTGGTTCAGCCCGGGCATGATGGTCGCCAGCCTCGACCACGCGCTGTGGTTCCATCGCGAGGGCCGGGTGGACGACTGGCTCCTGTACGCCATGGACTCCCCGTCGGCGCAGGGAGCGCGCGGCCTCGCCCGCGGGCTCATCTATGACCGCCGGGGCCAGCTGATCGCGAGCGTCGCGCAGGAAGGGCTGATGCGTTTGATTGCACCGAAATGATTTGAATCGGCATTCGAAATCGCAGCCCTGGAGCGCCAATGCCTGCAGTCCTGCTCTTCGTGCTCGCCGCCGCCGCGCAGCACCACCTCGATCCCGCTCCGGCCACGGTGGCCTGGGGTTATTACGACGCGGCCGCCGCGCCCGTCCTGCGGATCGACTCCGGCGACACCGTGGTGGTGCGGACGCTGATCACCTCCAGCCCCGAGCGCCTGGAGAAGGCCGGCGTCAAGCCTGCCGAGGTCGAGCCGGCGCTGCGCGAGATCTACCAGCGCGTCACCAACAAAGGCCCGGGCGGCCATATCCTCACCGGCCCCATTGCAATCAATGGCGCCGAACCCGGCGACGTGCTCGAGGTGCATATCGACAAGATCGAGCTCGCCATTCCCTATGCCTATAATGCCTTCGGCCCGATGCGCGGCTTCCTCCCGGAAGACTTTGCTTATGCGCGCATGCGGATCATCCCGCTCGACCGAGGCGCGATGATGGCGCGTTTCGCGCCCGGAATCGACGTGCCGCTGCACCCCTTCTTCGGCAGCATTGGCGTCGCCCCCGCTCCGGCGATGGGCCGCGTCGACAGCGCGCCCCCCTGGACGCACGCCGGCAACCTGGACAACAAGGAGCTGGTCGCCGGTTCGATACTTTATATCCCCGTCCACGCGCCTGGCGCGCTCCTGGAGATCGGCGACGGCCACGCCGGCCAGGGCAATGGCGAGGTCGATATCACCGCGCTGGAGACTTCATTGATTGGCACCTTTCGCGTCGTGGTGCGCAAGGATCTGCACCTCACCTGGCCGCGCGCCGAGACCAGGACTCATTACATCGCGATGGGAATGGACAAGGACCTGGTGGTGGCAACGAAGACGGCGGTGCGGCAGGCGATCGAGCTCCTCGTGGGCCTGCGCCGGCTGTCGAAGGAGGATGCTTATATGCTGGTGAGTGTCGCCTGCGATGTGGAAGTGACGCAGCTCGTGGATGGCAACGTGGGCGCGCACGTCATGATCCCGAAGACCCTGTTCGCGGCGCCGGCGGCGAAATGATCGCCATGCGACTGGTCCTCCTCCTCCTGACCCTCTCCGCCGCCGCGCCGGCTGCCTCCCGCACCATCCCCGTCGACGAGGCGGTGCAGCTCGCCATCGCGCGCGGCACCACCGTTCGGGCCGCGCGCGCCCGAGGTGAAGCTGCGCACGCCTTTGCCGACTCGCTGCGCGGGCGCATGCTCTTCGGCGTCCGCGTCAACGACGAGCAGCAGCACTTTGATGCCCCCTTTACCATCGCGCTCCTTCCTGGCGTACCGGGCGCGACCGTGCGCAACGAGAACACCAACACCTTCTCGGCCGGGGCCGCGCAGCCGCTTCTGGGCCTCTTGCGCCTGAGCCAGGAGCACGGCGCGCTCAGCGCCCAGGCCGACGCGGCCGAGAGCTCGGTCAAGGCGGCGGAGAACTCCGTGCGCGAGCAGATGCAGACAGGCTTCCTGCGTCTCTTCGAGGCGCGGGCGCTGGCCGAGACGGCGCGCGCCTCGCAGCAGCAGCTTGGCGAGCAGGTCAACGCGGCCAAGGCGAGGGAGCACGCCGGCGCGGGCACCACCGCGGACGTGCTGCGCGTGCAGGTGGCGGTGGCGAATGCGCGGCAACAGGAGCTGCAGGCGGTGGCGCAGGAGGAGACGGCGCGCGCCGGACTGCTGATCGCGATTGGCCTCTCTCCAGCCGACGGCACCGTGGACTTCGCCGAGCCCACCGCGCTGGAGAACGAAGTGGCCGCCGACCAGGACCAAACCGCCGCGATCCAGCACGCCTTCGAGCTCAGGCCCGAGGTGTCCGCCGCCCGGCTGCTCTCGCACGCGGCCGATCTCCACGCGCGGTCGGCGCTCTTGTCCCTGCTTCCTGAGCTGAATCTCGAGGCCGGATATTCCCATATCCACGGCTCTCTGCTCGCCCCGATCGACTCGGCGTTCATCGGCCTGGTGGCGAGTTGGAACGTCTTTGAATGGGGCGCCACGTACTACCAGCGCAAGGCGGCCGCGGCGGAGGCGTTGGCGGCGTCGGCCGAAGCGCAGGGGACGCAGGATCGCATTGGCTTCGAGGTCTCTTCCAGGCTCTCGCAGGTGCGTGCGGCGGGGAGCGCGCTCGACGTTGGCAAGGCGACCATCGCCAGCGCCGAGGAGGCGTTCCGAGTGACCGGGGCCGGCGTGCGCGCCGGTGTCGCGACCACCACAGACCTGCTCGACGCGCAGTCGGCGCTGACGCAAGCCCGGCTCAATCTGGTTCGGGCGCGCTACGAGCTGTCGCTCGCGCGCGTGGGTCTGCGCGCCGCCACGGGCGACTAGAAGCGAGCCGGCGGCGGCTCGCCCGCTCGTTGCAATCGCCGCTCGGGGCACCCACCTTCGCGGGTAACGGTTTTGCGGGTGGCGGGGGCGGTATGCGAAACATCGGCTTTGCGGCGCTGGGCGCGGTGGTCTTTCTTGGTTGCGGTGGAGCGGCGAAGGCGCCCGACACGGGAGGCAACAACGGCTCCGGTGGCCTGTCGGCGCACGCACTCACCATTCACACCAACGGCTCCGGCGAAGTGCGCTCCTCGAGCCCCGCCTTCGATTGCAGCGCCCCGTGCACGCAGAGCGTGGCCGTGGGCGCGCGGGTCCAGCTCACCGCGGTGCCCGCGTCCGGGTGGATTTTCAGCGGGTGGCAAGGCGCCTGCTCCGGCAACGCCGACTGCACGCTGGTGATGGACGCCGATCACGACGTGACCGCGAGCTTCGCCGCGCTTCCCCCGCCGCCGCCGGGCAGCGCGCGGATCAGCGTCTCCTTGACCGGCAACGGCTCGGGCCGCGTCACCTCGAGCCCTGCGGGCCTCGACTGCCCGGGCACCTGCACGGTCAGCGTCCCGATCAGCACCGCCCTCACCGTCACCGCGAAGGCCGACGCGAGCTCCACCTTCGCCGGCTTCGGCGGCGCGTGCAGCGGGATGAGCTGCACGCTAGCGGCCAACAGCGACCAGATCGTTTACGCGAACTTCACCGCCAACGCGCCGCCGCCTCCTCCTCCTCCTCCTCCTCCGCCTCCGCCCAATGCGTGCGCCGGCATCGCGCCGCCCGACGCCGTGGCGATGCGCCAGTTCGTCCACCCGCTGCAGCGCTACGTCTTCAACTGCTTCGCCGGCGCAGGCGACAAGCACGGGACCTTGTCCTTCGGGCGGAGCTACCAGGACTCGAGCGCGCACGGCTCGGCGTTCGAGTTCGTCACCACCGACGGCATGTACCTGAAGGATTCCGCCCTGGGCTCCGAGAGCCCTCACCCTCTTCAGCAGCTGGTCGGCCTCTCCTCGTGGGGCGACCGCGGCCACCTCGATCCACTGGGCGGCAGGATCGTGATGATCAACAACTGGGATTCGTCGGGCAACCAGCTCGGCTCCGGCGCGTGGCTCTATTACGAGCGCAAGATTGCGGGCGCGGCCGAGTCCCGCGAGGGCACGCTGCTCGCGGGCGACATCTCCACCTCATCGACCGGCCCGATGCGCCACGCGGCCATCCTGTATTCGAGCGGCGGAACCTTTCCTGCCGTCCGCTGGGGACCGCAGCCGCTCGCCTCCGCGGGCGACGTCTTCGGCGCCGGCGTCGACCTCCTCGGCCGCTCGCTGGTGATCACCGACGGCACTGCGAAATTCGGCTCGGGCAACATCTCCGGGCAATGGTTTGACTCCGATGGCACGGCCCTGACCGGTGAGTTCGTGCTGGTCTCTGGCTTCTCGGCGGGGCCGTCCACCTGGTTCGAGACCTCGGCGCTGATCGGCGGCGGCGTGCTGGTGCGCCGGATGGACGGCTACTCTCCGTTGCATGCGCACGCGCTGGTGGTGGTCTCGAGCGGCACCGCGACGGTGCAGCCCGCGCCCGCGTGGATGACCTCGCGGCCCGACACGCACCTTCAAGTGGCGCGGGGCGAGCATGCCTACGCGGTGCTGCCGTACGGCGCGAAGGGCGTCACCTGCTTGCAGCGCGTCGAGGTGCTCGCGCCCGACGGCACCTCCTGCGGCGCGACCGATTATCCGATCGCTGCCGGCGCCTGCGACACGGGCGACCTGACGCTGGCCGAGGACGGCACCGTCGTCCAGCCACTGCCGTCCTCGATGGAAGCGGTCAACCCGGTCACGAACAGCCACACCTGCACCTGGCGCTGGTGGACGGCCGCGCTCCGCTGAGGGGTCGACCTTTCGGTGCGCGCCCCGCCGAGCTGTGGGCTCGGCGGGCGCGGGCGCAACGGTCGATTCAGAAAAAGTACATCGTGTTAAAGGCGACCTGGTTCGCATCGATGTTCGCGTCGAGGCTCGGCGTGCTTCCGAAGGTCTTGGTATAGAAGTGCGTCCACTCGAGCGACAGACCGAGCTTGTCCAGGCGGTACTGCACGAAGGCCTGCGAGACGACGTTCTGGTAGACCCCGTAGGTCGAGAGCACGGCGTGCGCGGCCGCGGCCTCCTCCTGGTTGATCTTGTCGGTCCCGATCATGCCCCAGATCGACCACTCGGGCGTGAAGTTGATGCCGGCCTGCACATAGCCGCCGTACTCGTGGATGTCCCCCACGGTGGCCGGTTGAAACTGCAGAAACGCGCCGGTGATCTGAGCCAGGTTCTTCCCGGTGAACGCCTGGAACTGCAGCGTGATTGGGCCGCTCACGAGGCGCCCGCCGGTCTGCAGGGCCACCACGTCGAGGTCCCGAATGGCCGCGGCGGGGTCCGCTGCATGGATACCCGAGCGATTAAGTCTGCCGTAGTGTCCAGTGGCGTAGAGCTGGTAGTTCGTGCCGTACCCCACGAGGACGCGCGCCTGGAACACCGGCAGACCGGAGGCCTCGCCGTAGTTGAACCCGAACCGGTCGCCGGCACCCGGACCCGTGGGCGTGGCCGTCGTCGCAGCCTGCGCCCCGATGTTGTTGCCGATGCCCCAGTGCGGAGCGCCGATCTCCCAGGCGAGCTCGAGGAAGCCGCCCGTTCGCTCCCCGGCCACGGTGTGGTACCCGAACACGCCCGGCCGTCGCCAGCCGACGAGGCCGCTCGCGAAGGCGAGCGGGAAGGCGAGGTGCGAGAGCGAGTAGGAGACGAACGCCAGCGTCAGGTCGTTCTGCTGGCCGAAGAGCAGCCGGTGGTTGCCCCAGTCCACCTGCACGTAGGCGAGGCGGGCGCGCGGGACGAGCGAGATGTCGCCGTAGTTCCCGCTGCCGAACCCGCCGGAGAGGTCGAGCTCGACGACCGCCTTCGGCGTCGCGCCCCTCCAGATCTGCGGGCCGGCCGCTGAGAAGTTGAGTCGGGTCTGCCGGATGTCTCCATTGAAGATCAGCTTGTCCGTGCTGGGCTGCTCCCCGCCGATGCCGGCAGGTGCGGCGGCTTTCTGCTGCGGGAAAGCCCACATCGCGAGCTGACCCTCCGCCACCTTGGTCTGGGCGTCCTGCACGAAGAGCGTCACGCCCACGAAGCCGTCGAAGGCAAAGGTGAACATCGGCGGCTTCGAAGGTGCGGCCGGAGCAACCGCGGACGGCGCCTGGGGAGGCAGGGGCGCCTGCGGTGCGGGGGCGGTCTGCGGCGGCTCAGGCGTGTCGGCCGGAGTGGGCGTGGAGGGCGGAGACGTCGCGGGCGGCGTCTGCGCGAGGGCAACGCTGGTCGAGGCAAACCACAATGCGGCGACGGCCAGTTTGGGCAGGAATGCAGATACCTTCACAGGTCCTCCTTTCGGGAGGTGGTGCGGTGGGGGCAACGAAGGCGTTCGGCGCGGGCGGATCGATGGCCTGCGTGGCGGATCTGCAACGAAGTCGGAAGCGGTCGCGCTTACCGGGAAATGCCCGGCGTCACTGCGGTCAACGCGGCCGGCGCAGGGGCGGAGACGGCGCTGGTCACCAGGAGCACGAGGACGCAGCTCACCCCCATCAACGCGCCGTCGAGGAGGATGGGCGCGCCCCAGCTGCCGGTGGCATCGCGCAGCGCCCCTGAAATCACCGGCGAGAGCACCGCGCCGATCTCGGCGACGAGGTTCCACATCCCGAAGGCGGAGCCGCGCATCGCCTCCGGCGCGGACTCGGCCGTGAGCGCGTGCGAGACAGCCTGGAGCGCGAAGAAGAGCAAGCCAGAGACGAACAGGATCGCCGAGAGGGTGACCGGGTTTTTCCTCCCGGTCATGAGATAGGCGCCGAAGACGAAGATCAGGACGGTGAGCCCCGCGGTGAGGAGCGCCAGCACGTTGCGGCGGCCGTTGGGCCGATGGGCCACGAGGTCGGAGAGCTTGCCGCCGAGAGGAAAGCCGACCAGGCCCGCCACCCCGTTGAACGAGGCCACCAGGGCGGCGGTGGCGAAGGCGCCTCCACCGAAGTCCTTGACGATCGCGATCGACCAGTAGCCGTAGAACCAGAGGTGCCAGAGGACGGCGATGGCGGACAGGTAGATGAGCATGAGGTTGCGGTCGCGCAGGATGGGCCGCACCTCCTTCGCCTTCTGGCTGTAGATGAAGGCGATCAACAGCAGCGCCAGCACTGTGAGGATGACCGCGATGGCCACGTCGGAGAGGCCCATCCGCTGGGTGCCGAAGTACACGCCCATGATGGCGAAGAAGAAGATGGCCGAATACTTGAGCAGGCTCGCGAGCGCCGTTCCGTAGGGATAGGACACTCCCGTGGTGGCGGGGGCGATGTAGCGCTTGATCAGGAAGGCGACGCCGAGCGTCAGCGCGCCCAGGATCATAAAGGGCGCTTTCCACGCGTTCGCGCCGAGTGCGGGCGTGGCGAGGCCGATGACTTGGATGGTGCCGAGGATGGCGAGGGTCAGCCCCAGCGTCAGGCCGCCCATGACGACACCCATGCCGAGGCCCAGCTGCTTTGGCGGCGTGACCTGCGCGACCAGCGTGCGGTCGTTCGAGTAGAGCACCCCCTCCCCGAGGCCGGTCAGGACACGGAGGGCGACAAACGCCACCAGGCCGCCGGTGAGGCCGGTGAGGAGCGTCGCCACGCCGGCCCAGAAGATGCTGATGACGATGATGGTGCGGTGCCCGAACTTGTCGCCGAAGTAGCCGCCCGGGAACTGGGTCAGCATGTAGCCCGCGAAGAAGAGGCTCCCCAAAAGGCCACCCAGCGCGTACGGTTTTGCGGCGGCCTGCAGGAAGCCGATCTTGTTCGCGATCATCCAGGTCACGACGGGCCCGGTCAAGGCTCGGTCGAGGTAGGAGACCGTCCAGCCCAGGAAGAGCATCAGCCAGACGGTGTGGTGCCTCTGCCATTTCTTTGCGATCATGTCCCTGCCTCGTTCGCGGTTGCTGCGGAAGCGTTCGAATGCGGTCCGACGGTGCGTACCCGGGGATTGGTTTGGCCGGGGCTATCGCGCACGCGCCGCTTCCTGCCGAAGCAGGTAGCGCTGCACCTTGCCCGTCGCCGTCTTGGGGAGCTCGGAGACGAAATGGAACCGCCGCGGGAACTTGTAATGCGCGAGCTGCGCCTTGCAGTGGGCGACCAGCGCTTCGGCCACGCGGTCGCCCGGCGTGACCCCCTCCCGCAGCACCACCCAGGCCTCCGGCTTGACGATGCCGGTCGCGTCCGGAACGCCGATCACCGCCGCCTCGAAGACGTCCTGGTGATCGCTCAGCCGGGACTCGATCTCGATGGGCGAGCACCAGATGCCGCCCACCTTGAGCATGTCGTCGCTGCGACCGCAGTAGTGGTAGTAGCCGTCATCGTCGCGGAAGTAGGTGTCGCCGGTGTCTACCCAGTCTCCCTGCATGGTCTGCGCGGTGCGCTCGGGATTGTTCCAGTAGTGCGAGGCCGTCGAGGGGCCCTTGACTCGAAGACAGCCCTGCTCTCCGGTGGCCGCTTCGCCGCCGCCGGGGGCGATGACGCGGACTTCGTATCCCGGCACCGGCCGCCCGCTGGTACCGGGGCGGACGTCGTCAAGCCGGTTGGAGAGGAAGGTATTGAGCGCCTCGGTCGAGCCCAGCCCGTCGAGGATGGTGAGGCCGGTCCGCTCCTTCCAGCGGCGGAAGATTTCGGCGGGCAGCGGCTCGCCGGCGGAGACGCAGACGCGCACCGAGGAGAGATCGGCGCGGAGGGTTTCCAAGGCCTGCAGTTGCGAGGCGTAGAGGGTGGGCACGCCGAAGTAGAGCGTCGGCCGGTAGCGCTCGATGGTCTCCAGCGTGTTCCTCGCCGTCGGGCGCTCCTCGAGCAGCACCGTGGTCGCACCGGTCCAGAGAGGAAAGGTCATGGCGTTGCCGAGCCCATAGGCAAAGAAGAGCTTCGCGGCGGAGAAGATCACCTCGTTCTCCTGAACGCCGAGGACGCCGCGGCCGAAGAGCTCGCTGGTCGCCACCATGTCGCGGTGGCTATGGACCGCGCCCTTGGGGCGGCCGGTCGAGCCGGAGGTGTAGAGCCAGAAGCAAGGCGCGGTCGCCTCGGCCGGCACCGTGTCGAAGGACGGCGGCTCGGCCTCGAGCAGCGCCCGCAGCGAGCGCGCGCCTCCCTCCACCGGCAGCGACACCCGCGCCCCCTGCGCGGCGGAGAGCGCGGGCTCGATCTCGTCGGCGAACTCGGCGGAAAAAATCACCGCCGAGCAGCTCGAGTCCTCGATGATCACGCGGTAGTCGGGCGCCCGCAGGATGACGTTGAGCGGCACCGGGACGATGCCGGCTTTGATGGCGCCCCAGAACAGGTAGAAGAACTCCGGGCAGTCCTTGACCACCATCAGCATGCGCTGGCCCGCCGCGAGGCCCAGCCGGACCAGCGCGTTGGCGCAGCGGTTCACGTTGGCGGCCAGCTCGGCGTAGGTGACCTCTCCCGCGGCGCAGCGGATGGCAATCTTGCCGCCACGCCCCTCGCGCAGGTGGCGGTCGATGAAGGGCGCCGCCACGTTAAAGCCCGGCGAGAAGTTCAGCACGGACGGCGTTTGTGATCGGTCCACGGTCAGGTGCGAGGCGTCCATTACGCCCCCCTTTCCTCAGACAGCGAGCGCCCGCAGTGCCCGCGCCACGTACTCGGCGGCCACCTTCTTGCGCCAGCTCAGGGAGAAATCGGTGTTCTGCAGCGGCCTCGCGACCTGCGCGGCGAGCGCGCTGGTCTCGCGGATGGTCTGCTCGTCGTCGAGCCGCCGGCCGGCGAGGAAGTCCGCCGCGGCCTGCGCGGCCTGGGGACGCGAGCCGGTGCCGGTGACGAAGATGCTCGCCGACTCGACCACGCCGCGGACCACGCGGGCGCGCACCGCGATGCCCAGCACGGGGAAGTCGAACGAACCGCGCCGGCGCAGCTTCACGTACGCCGAGCGCTCTCCCTCGGCGGGCGGCGGGAGGTGGACCGCAGAGAGAATCTCATCGGGCCGCCGGGTCAGGTGCAGGATGCCGTCGTCGGCGAAAAGATCCGTCACCGGAATGCGCCGGTCGCCGGCGCGCGAGGAGAGCGTGACCTCGGCGCCCAGCGCACAGAGCACCGGCGCGGTGTCGGAGGAGGAGACCGCCCAGCAGCGCGTCGAGCCGGGCGCCACCCAGCAGGTGTCGCCGTCTTTCTTCAGGCAGTACCCGATGGCGGCGCGCCACTCCGGGCCCTGGTCGTAGTAGCTGCAGCGCGTGTCCAGGCAGAGGTTGCCGCCGATGGTGCCCATGTTGCGCAACGGCGGTGTGGCGATGAGCGAGACCGCCTGCGACAGCGCCGGCCACGCCTCCGCGACGACGCGGTCGCGCTCGATCTCGGAGAGGCGCGTCAGCGCGCCCAGTGTCAGGCCCCGCGCCGGATCGCCGGACCGTGCGTGGAGCGGCGCGATCCCCCGCAGCGCGACCACGGTTCCCGGCGTCTGCTGCCGCCGCTTCATTTTCGGCAGCAGATCGGTGCCGCCGGCCAACACCGACGCCTCGGCGCCCAGATCGGCGAGCGCGCCCGCCGCCTCGGAGAGTGATTGCGGCGCGAGGTACCGGAAACGGGGCAACCGCATCATGGCTTCGCCTCCTCGCGCCGCCGCCCGGCCTTCTCGCGCCGGCGCGGCTCGTTGATGGCGTTGCCGTCGCCGCCTTCCCAGGGTGGCGGCACAACCAACGGCTCCGGCCACGGCACCTCCGGAAATTTCGACGGGCCGAATCGCGCCGAGGGCGAGCGCAACGCGGCCAGCACTTTCTCCGGCGTGATCGGCACCTCGTCCACGCGGACCCGCACCGCGTCGTAGACCGCGTTGGCGACCGCGGCCGGAATGGGCAACATCGGTCCCTGCCCGACTTCCTTGGCCCCGAAGGGTCCATTCGGCTCCGGGTTCTCAATCAGGATGGTGTGCAGGTCGGGCATGTCGAGCGTGCCGGGGCTCTTGTATTCGAGCATCGAGGGCGCCTGGTGGACCAGCGCCCCCGAGAGGCGCGGCGGGAGCCGCCGGAACGATTGCTCCTCCATCAGCGCCTCGCCGAGGCCCATATAAACCGAGCCTTCCACCTGCCCGCGGACCAGCACCGGGTTGAGCGCGCGCCCGATGTCGTGCGCGACCCAGATCTTGCCGACGTGCACCACGCCGGTGGTCTCTTCCACCTCCACCTCGACCACTGCCGCCGAGTACGAATAGGCCGGCGAGGGCCCGACGCCGGCGCCCTTGTATTTTCCCGGCGCAGCGGGCGGCGTGTAGCTGCCTACCGTGCCCACCGTGCCGCCGGCGGCCTCTGCGCGCTGGACCGCTTCCGCGAAGGAGAGCCCTTTCTCCGGGTCGGAGACGTCGAAGACCCGCCCCCCACCAAAGCCGAGGCGCCCCTCCGGCACTTGCAGTTTCGCGGCGGCCGCGGCGGCGAGGCGATCGCGCGCGCGGGTGGCCGCCTGGATCGCCGCATTCCCCATCATCAGCGTGACCCGCGAGCTGTAGCTGCCCAGATCGACCGGCCCCAGCGCGGTGTCGCCGGTGACCACCTTCACGTCCAACACGTCGATGCCCAGCACCTCCGCCGTCACCACCGCGAGCACGTTGTCGGAGCCTTGGCCCACGTCGCTCGCGCCACAGAAGACGGTGACGCCGCCGCTCCGATCGAGGAGCAGTTGCACAGCGGAGTGCGGCAGGTCGTTCCAGTAGATGGGCAGCCCCGCGCCGCACATATAGGCCGAGGCGGCGATGCCCAGCCCGCGCCCGCGCCCCAGCTTGCGGAAGCGCTCCTTCCACCCCGAGGCCTTGACCACCGCGTCGATGCAGGACACCAGGCCCACGGTGCGCACCTTGAGCCAGTTGGCGGTGATCGTGCCCGGCTGGAGCGCGTTGTCGATCCGCCACTGCGCCGGATCGAGTCCCAGCTTGTCGCAGATCCGGTCGATCTGTACTTCGAGCCCGAAGCGCGGCTGCGGCGTGCCGTGTCCGCGCTTGGGCCCGCACGGCGGCTTGTTGGTGAAGGTGCGGCAGCCGCGGAAACGGTAGCTGTCCATCCGGTAGGTCATCGTCTCCAGCGCACCGGTGTAGAACGTGGAGGCGACGCCGTAGCTGCCATAGGCGCCACCGTCGAGCAGCGTCTCCAGCGCGTGCCCGACGATGCGACCCGCCGCATCCACTCCCGTGCGCATCCGCATCAGCACCGGGTGGCGCCCGCGGTGGCAGAAAAATACTTCCTCGCGGGTCAGCGCAATCTTCACCGCACGCCCGGTGAGCAGCGAGGCCTTGGCCGCGACGATCTCGTGATTGAACGGATCGGTCTTGCCGCCGAACCCACCGCCCTGCGGCGGCGCGATCACCCGGAGACGCGACGCCGGAACGCCGAGCACCTTGGCCGCGGCGCGGTGGAGATAGTGCGGCGTCTGCGTGCTCGAGACGATGGTGACCCGGCCATCGATGCCGAGGTATGCGAGCGTAGCGTGCTGTTCGAGCGCGAGGTGGGTCGAGCCCTGGTAGAAGTAATGGTCCTCGAAGATGTGCGCGGCCTTGCCCAACGCGCCCTCGGCGTCGCCGAAGTCGAGCGCCACCACTTTGTGGACGTTGCCAAAGTCGCCGTGGTCGTGGATGCGCGGCTCGCTCACCGCCAGTGCTTCCTCCGGCGAGGCGATGGTGGTCAGCGGCTGGTAGCTCACCTCGACGAGGCGCGCGGCCTCCTCGGCGCTGAACTCGTCCACGGCCACCACCGCGGCCACCGGATCGCCGACGAATCGCACCTTGTCGGTGCAGAGCGCGTGCTCGTCCTGCGAGACGGGCAGGATGCCGAACGGCACCGGGAAGTCTTTGCCGGTGAGGATCAGGCGCACGCCCTCGAAGGCGAGCGCTCGCGAGACGTCGATCCCCAGGATGCGCGCGTGCGGCACGGTCGAGCGCACCAGCTTCATGTGCAGCATCCCCGGCACGGAGAAGTCGTCAGCGAAGCGAAGCTCGCCGGTCACCTTGCCGACGGCATCGACGCGCCGGAGCGGCTTGCCGACGGTGCCGAAGGGAGGCGCGCGGTCAGCCATGGGAGACACCCAGGTCGACTTGCGGCAGCTTCGGCCCCTGCGTTGCCTCGCCGCGCATTGCCCGGGCCGCGTCCTCGACCGCGTCGAAGATTTGTAGATAGCCGGTGCAGCGGCAGAGCTGCCCGGAGAGTGCTTCGGCGATCTCCGCGCGACTCGCACCGGGGTTTTTGGCGAGCAGCCATTTCGCGGCCAGCATCATGCCCGGCGTGCAATAGCCGCACTGCGCGGCGCCATGATCGGCGAAGGCCGTCTGCAGCGGGTGCAGCTCCGGGCCCTCGCGGAGCCCCTCGACGGTGCTGACGTTCAGCCCCTGGCACTCGAAGGCGGCGACCAAACACGAGAGCACCAGCTCGCCGTCCACCAGCACCGCGCAGGCGCCGCACTCGCCCAGCTCGCAACCATGCTTGGTGCCGGTGAGTGCCAGATCCTCGCGCAACACCTCGAGCAGCGTCTTGCAGGCGTCGACCACCAGGTCGCGGGGTTCACCGTTGACCTGGAAAGCGAGCCGCAGCTTTTCGCGGGGGGTGGTCCTCAGCGAAACCAGGGCACTTGCCATCGATCTTTCTCCTCAGCGTGCCCATATCGGTAAACAGGTACGAGAATACGCCTTTACCGCGCCGGCTGTCAAGCGCGTTGCCCCACTTGCCCTTTTCAGCGGCCGAGCTTGAGCATCGTGGCGATGGTGATTGAACCCAGCGTCGCGCGCGTGATCTCGTCGATCTCGTCGACCACGCGGTGCAGCGCGCGGCCCGCAGGGGTAAAGAAGCCCGGCTCCCGGGACCCGCGCGCGGACGGGCCGACGTCCTCGAAGAGCTGGACCACGTCGAGCAGCGTGACGCGCCGGTCGTTGCCGCAGAAACGGTAGCCCCCGCCCGCGCCGCGCACCGCCTCCACCAGCCCGGCGCGGCCCAGCGTGCGCAGCACCTTGCCGAGGTGGTTGACCGAGATCTCGAACCGCTTCGCGATCTCGTTCGCGGAGAGCTGCCGCCCTGGTTCTGCCGCGAGCTCCAGCACCGCGAAGATGCCGAGCCGGGTGGCGGTCTGGAGCTTCATCCGTCGAGCCGCTTCTCCAGCAGCACGAAGGGCCCGGCCATCAGGCCCTGGCTGCGGAAGAACGACATGATGACCTGCGCGTCCCGCGAGGGCATGGTCCGCACCACCTCGATGCCGGCCTTGCGAAAGCGGGCGCAGATCGCCTCGAAGAGGATGGTGGCGCCGCCGTGCAGGCGCTCGGAGCGCTTGACGTTGATGGCAAAGATCCACCCGCTCGGGGCGGCGCCGAACTCCCAGGCGCGCACGTCGCCGACGATGAAGCCCACCGGCTCGCCCGCCTTCTCCGCGATGAGGAAGATCCGCTCGCGTTTATCGCCAGCGCACCAGAGAAAGCGCTCTTTCCAGTAGGCGGGCTTGGCAAGGCCGGTCAAGTCGGCGTCGAGCGCGACCACGGCGGGAAGGTCGGCCGCCCGGGCGTCCCGGACGGAGAGGATGGGAGGATGCGCGTTGCGAGGCATGCGCGGCATTATGGAGGGAATCCGCGGCTCGCGCACGGCTCGGTTCGCAGGTGATTCAATCAGCCGCCCGTCTGCAGGAAAGCGCGGCTCTCCCCTTCCAGCACGAGGCAGGTCAGCACGCCAGTTTTCCAGGCGCCGGTGTCGATGCCGATGCGGTTGCGCCGGATCTGCGGTTCGACTGAGATGGAATGGCCGTGCACCACCACCGCGTTCAGGTCCTGATCCGACTCAAGGAACTGCTCGCGAATCCACATCTGATCGTGATCACCCTGCGCGGCGAGCGACACCCCGGGGCGGACCCCAGCGTGCACGAAGCGGTATCCGCCTTCGTCGTGGCTCACCGCCAGCGCACTGAAGAACGCCAGGTGCTCGGCCGGCAAGGCCGCGGAAAAGCGGCGTCGCAGCGACTCCAGGCTCTCGACGTCGCGCGCCTCCGGGAGGGACGCGACCACACCGTAATGCGCCAGCGTGTCGAGCCCGTCGTAATCGAACCAGTGGCGGCCTGCGTCCAAATCCCCGGAGAGAAAGCGCAAGAGCAGGTCCTCGTGGTTGCCCTTCAGCGTGACCGTTGCGCAACCGGCGGGCCGACGATCCATCACCAACTCCACCACCCGGCGCGAATCGATGCCACGGCTGACGTAGTCGCCGAGGTAGACGATCAGCTTGCGGGGAGCCTTCCGGCAGCGCGCATCTTCGGCGATGCCGCGATGGATCTCCTCCAGAAGATCGGAGCGCCCGTGAATATCGCCGATGGCGTACACCACCGTGCCGTCCGGCACCCGCGCCCCGCCGCCCTGCTGCTCCGCGGCCTGGACCCGGCGCATGCTCATGTGGCGACGCGCAAGGCTTCCTTGTTGAGCGCGTGGCCGGTCCAGCGCTTGAACAGGTTGTGCTCGACGCCCACCTGATCGAGCGCCTTGCCGATGCTCTGGTGGATGAGGTCCATGATGGTGGAGGGCTGGTGGTAGAAGGCCGGCATCGGCGGGAGGATCACCGCCCCGTAGTCCGCCGCGCGGCTCATCAAGTCGAGGTGACCTTTGTGCAGCGGCGTCTCGCGCACCATCAGCACCAGCTTGCGGCGCTCCTTGAGGGTCACGTCGGCGGCGCGAGTCACCAGGTTGTAGGTGAACGAGTTGGCGATGGCGGACAGCGTCTTGATGGTGCAGGGCGCGACGATCATCCCCTGCGTGCGGAAAGAGCCGCTCGCGATCGCGGCGCCCACGTCCTTGTTGCTGTAGACCACGCTCGCCAGTGACTTGACCTCGTCAATTGAATAGCTGGTCTCGATGGAGAGGTTGAGGCCGGCAGCCTCGCTGAGGATCAGGTGGGTCTCCTCACCGAGCTCGCGCAGCACCCGCAGCATCTCTACGCCGTAGATCACGCCGGTGGCGCCGGTGATGGCGATCACCAGCGGCTGCTTCGGATTGGCGCTGATGGTCTCGGACATGAGCGACCCGTTTCAGGCTGCGAGGTGGGAATTCGGCGGCTTGCTCGACGCGAGGACGGGAAAGCCCGCGGCTTCCAGCGCGGCGAGCACGGCCTCGGTGTCGTGCGCATCGAAGCGGAGGATGACGGACTTCTCGGCGTTTTCGTCGCCCCGGTCGTGCCAGCCCATCGGGTAGACCGCGTGCACCCGCGCGCCCGCGGACTCGGCCACGTTCACGATCCTGCCGAGCACGCCGGGACCGAGCCGCAGCGGCGCCAGCGTCACGCCGTTGCGCTTCTCCCACGAGCCGACGAAGTGCGCCGCGAGCTGGAAGATCTCGTTCGCCGAGATCACCCCGACCACCCGGTCGCCTTCGAGGACCGGAAACTGCGCTACACCCAGCTCCCGGCCCTTCTGCAGGGCGCGCTCCACCGTCTCGTCGCTCTGCACCGTGGCCGGGTTGCGCACCATGATGTCGCGCACGCGGATGCGGTTCATGAAGAAGGTGAACTCGTCCTGGCTCTGCGTGCGCAGGACGAAGTGGCCCTGGCGGAGCAGGTTGGCGCGCGTGACCAGACCGCGGAGCCGCCCGTCGTCCACAACCGGCAACGCGTGGAGATTGTTCTCGCTGAGCAGGCGCTTCGCTTCCGACGCCAGCATGTCGCTGGTGACGGTGAGTGGATTCTGCTGCATCCAGTTGCTGACGATCATGATCGGCCTCCTCGCGGGTCAGGCGACGGCGCGCGTCTTCGCGGCCTCGAACAGCCGCACCAGCTCATCCACCGCAGCGCGCGCGAACTCCTTCGTGTAGAGGTGCAAATCCACTTCCCGGACGTGCCCCTGGTCGGCAAGCCTCTCCTTGAGCCGCGCCACGAAGGCCGCGTCGGCGGCCGGGTCGTGGAGGGGCCCCCCGTGCTTGTCGAGCGAGGACCAGCCCTGCAACGGCACCAGGAACGTCCACGGCCCCTTGGCGCGGTTGAGGCGGGCCGCGATCACGTCCGCGGCCTGTCGCAGCTCGTCGGCGGTGGTGCGCACCTGCACCCGCAGCGCGTCCTGCACAACCCGCGGCCTGTCCTTGGTTTTCTCCAGCATCTCGGGCCGGCCGCCGTAGGAGAGGAGGTCGAGACCGCAGGGCGCCAGCACCATCGGAATACCGGCCTCGGCCGCCGCCATCAGCCGCTCCGGTCCCGGATCGCGATTGCCGTGAAAGAGGTTCTCCATCACGCCGCCGATGCAGAAGTCGAGGACGGCGTGGAAGGCGCCCGCGCGAATCATCTCCTCCATCGCCTGGTCGCCTTTTCCTTGCGCGTGGCAAACGATGGGCGTGAACCCCGCCTGCTCGAGCATGCCGAGCGCGGCCTGCACCGCCATCTCGGCGAAGCCGAACGAGGAGACCGCCACGCACGGCTTGTCGAAGACGAAGCGGGTGCCTTGCGTCATCTCCACCATTCCGCAGATGGCGCCGACCGCGTTGGTGATCTGCGCCTTCAGGAGCGGGTTCATCTTCACGATGTCGAGCACCGTGTTGTGCATGGTGATGTCGTGGGTGCCGACGTACTTGTCGATGTAGGCCGGGTGCGCGGCCATCGGCGACGCCATCAGCTTGGGCATCCCGAAGGGCAGCCGCTTCATGATCGAGGTGGCCACCAGCGTGGCGGTGGCACCGCCGATCCCGATCATGCCCTGCACGCGGCCCTGCCGCAGGAGGTCCTCCACGATGGCCACCGCGCCGCGGATCTGGTTGTCGGTCGCCACCTCGCGATCCGATCGGTACTTCTCGCGCACCGCCGCGATGCCGAGGCCGCCCCGCGCCGCCACCTCCTCGGTGGTGACATCGCCCGGGAACGGCGGCGGCTCCTCCATGCTGAAGTCGAGGAGGATGGGCTGGTGCCCGCGGCCCGCGATCAGTTCTTTGACGAAGACGATGTCCTCGCCGCGCGTGTCGAGGTTGCAGACGATGACGATGCCCTTGCGGTTCATGCGCCCTTCTTCCGGACCTCCGGCTTCGAGAGCCGGTCGATCATGCCGGCCACCGGGCTCGCGCCGGTGAAGCCGTACTCGTTCCAGCGGCTCGAGACCTTCTGCAGCATGGCCCGGTCCATGAAGATCTCCTTGGGCTTGTTCTCCCACTCGAAGGGCGTGCAGGCGTCGAGGATGATGCGGCTGGTGATCTGGCGCGCGTCGATGGGCAGGCCCGGATCCAGCGGCGTCGAGCGACCGCGGTTGATGATCTGGGCCGACCGCTTCGGGTCGAAGCGGGTGGAGAGCGCCCACCAGACGCGGTCCCAGTCGTCGGCCTGGATATCGTGGTCCACGACGATCACGCCCTTCACGCCGTAGTGGCCGGTGGTGCTGGCGATCACCGCGTCGCCCACGTGGTTGGAGTGGCCGGGATACATCTGCTTGACCGACACCACTGCCCAGAACCGCCCGCACGCTTCCGGCGGGATATAGACGCTCTGCACGCCCGGCACTTTCATGGTCTCCAGGTCGTGCCACAGCGTCGCGGTGCGGTTCAGCGACTGGATCATATGGATGTCGTTGATCGGCTTGCCCACCGTGGTGGACCACATGATCGGCTTGTTGCGGTGCAGGATGCGCTTGATGCGCAGGAAAGGCTTTGGGTAATCCTTTCCCTTATTACCGGAGTAATACCCGGTATACTCGCCGAAGGGTCCTTCCTCCATCAGCTCGTTGGGGTCGATAAAGCCTTCGGCGATGATCTCGGCGTTGGCGGGCAGCGTGAGCCCGGTCAGCTCCGAGGTGAACACCGGCACCGGCCGGCCGCGCAACGAGCCCGCCACGTCGTATTCGTCCTGCTGTGCGCTCACCAGCGTCGAGGCGGCGAGGAAGAGCACCGGGTCGGTGCCCACGACGTACGCCGCGGGCATCAGCTCGCCGCGCTGCTGGTACTGCTTCATGTGCATGTCGCCGTGCTTGCCCTTGATGATCTGCGAACCGAGAATATCCTTGCCGAGCACCTGCGCGCGGTAGGTGCCCAGGTTGGTCCAGCCGGTGTCCGGATCGCGGGTGACGAGGAACCCGGAGGTGACGAAGAAGCGCCCGCCGTCGTCGGGGTAGAACCACGGCGAGGGGAACATGTTGATGTCCACGTCGTCGCCGGTGAGCACGTTCTCCAGCACGGGGGGGCGCTTCACGAACTCCGGCTTGACCATCTTCTTGGTGGTCAGCTCCATCCACTTTTTCGAGAGCTGGCTCATCGAGAGCGATGGGTCCTGCCCCAGCGCGATGGCCAGCCGCTGGGCGGTGGTGAAGGCGCTGGTGAACACCGGGATGTCGTAGCCCTTGACGTTCTCGTAGAGCAGCGCCGGGCCCTTCTGCTCCTCGTTCACCTTGGAGACGTGACAGAGCTCGAACTTCCAGTCGACCTCCGCCTTCACGCGGTGGAGCTGTCCGGCGGCGTCCAGCGCGGCGATGTAGCTGCGAAGATCGTCGATCGGCAATCTCTGGTCTGTGCTCATGGAAGCTCCGGGTAGAAGAATCAGCTGACGCGTTTTCCGGCGAGAAGGGAGGAGAGCATGTAGTCGAGCGCCGAGGCGGAGGCGCCGGCAGCGGGCGCGTGCTGTTTCTCGCTCCACACCGTCTCCGGCCGCGCCTGCAGGATGAAGATGTTGCCGCCGGCGGGCAGGTTTTTGTCGAGCGCCCACTCGATGTCCATCGGGCGCCCGTAGTGCTTCTCGATCTGCTTGCCCATCCAGGCCAGCTCGGTGATCTCATCGTCGATCAGGGATTGGATCCGTTGCCGCTCGAGCGGCACCTCCATCGCCTGCGACTTCTGGGTGTGGAGATCAACGGTGACGCAGACCTCTTTCTGCGAGATCGTGCGGTCGATGATGTCGAGGGTGACCTTGTTCACCACGAAGTGATCGGGCGTCACCAGGCCCGAGACCACCGACTCGCCAAAGCCGAAGCTGGAGTCGATGACGATCACCGAGCTGTCGCCGTTGGCCGGGTGGATGGTGAACATCACGCCGGCGGTATAGGCGTTGGCCATCTTCTGCACGCCCACGCTGATGGCGAGCTGATCGCCGCCCACGCCGCGGTTGGCGCGGTAGGCGATGGCCCGGGCGGTGTAGAGGCTGGCGATGCAGCGGCGCATGTGGTGCACCACCTCGTCGGCGCCGCGGATCCACAGATAGGTATCCTGCTGCCCGGCAAAGCTCGCGCCGGGCAGATCCTCGGCGGTGGCGCTGGAGCGCACGGCCACCGGCACTGCCGGCACGCAGCACCGAACGCCGAGCTTGCGGTAGCTCTCCGCCACCAGGTCCTCGAGCGCGGAGGAGAAGGGACGCGACTCGATGGCTGCGCGGATCGACGCGCTGGTCTTCTCCAGCGCGTCCATATCCGCCACGACCACACTCCTGAGCAGGGACGCGACCTCCTGGTCGAGCCCGGCCTCGGCCATGAAGCGACGGTACCCCTCGGTGGTCAGCGCGAAGCCGGGGGGAACCCGCACGCCCGCGCCAATCAGCTCGCCCAGCGAGGCGCACTTGCCGCCCACCAGCTTCACGGAGTCGTTGCGGCACTCCTCGAACCAGCAGACCAAAGGGGGCCGCGTCCTTCCGCTACCGATCGCCGTCGCGCCCCTCATAACCAACTCCTGTTCTCTTCAGCGAACGATGGAGACCACGCCGGACGACCCGTCGACCCGCAGTCTCATGCCGCTCGTGATCACCCGGGTCCCGTGCCCCGTTCCGACCACCGCCGGCAGGCCGTACTCGCGGCAGACGATGGCCGCGTGGCTCATCACGCCGCCCACGTCGGTGACGCAGGCCTTGATCTTGGCAAAGGCCGGCGCCCACGACGGCGAGGTGGTGGGAGCCACCAGGATCTCGCCTTCGAGCAACTGGCCCACCTCGGTCACCGTCCTGCACACGCGCGCGGGGCCCTCGACGACGCCGGGGCTGGCGGCGAAGCCGCGCAGCTCGCTGGTGCCGGCGGGGTCCTTGCTGTCCTGCAGCGACGCCCAATCGGCCAGCGACTTGTTGGTCACGCCCCAGAGCACGATGGTGAAGGGGTCCTGGATCACCTCGGGCGCGGTTCCAAGGGCGGGCGGCGGTCGCCACTCCTTGAACTTCTGCATCACGCCCTTGCGCCAGGCGATCTCCTTCGGCCACACCTTGGTGCCCCGCGGAGTGACGCCGGTGGCCCAGCCGGTGACCACGTCCCAGAGCGCGCTCTTGATCTCGTCGCGCCGCAGCAGCCAGATGTCCTCGACGTCGCCAACGATCCCGTGCTGCTTGAGAATCGCGCCGACCTCGCGCACCTTGTTCCAGAACAGCGAGTGGAACCAGTGCTCGACGTAAAAGAGGTGGTTTTCCACGTAGGGGAACACCGTCTTGGCGCAGCCCAGCAGCTCGTCGAACTGCTTGCGCGCCTCATCGGTCTTGATCAGCCCGCGGTACTCGGCGGTGATGCGGTCGCGGTCGGCGCGCACCTTCGCGGTGGGCCGCTCGATCGACGCGCCCTGCCGCAGCTTCGTGACGTAGGTGCGAATGCCCGAGAGCGGCACGTTCATCTGGTCTTTCCAGGAGCGATCCTGATGGAACCAGCCGGTGCCGGTGGAGACGTTGAACCATGGCTCCTTCGCCTCCTCGAGCGCCGCCAGCCACTCGCGGCCTTTCGGCAGCTTCTGGAGCGCCGGCTCAACCTCGGTCCACTCCGGGCTGGCGGTCAGGGTGGCGTCCACTCCCAGCGCGATGGCGCTCCGCGCGAGCTTCTTCAGCTCCTCGTCGGGCCGGTACATGATCACGTCGATGCCCGAGATCATCTGCGTGACGCGCTGAGGGGGCATGCTGGGGAACTGCTTCTGCATGAAGTCGAGGAAGAAGACGTAGGCGGCGTACCCGAGGTTGAGAAACTCGAAATGGTACTGCCAGCACTTGAGCCCCAGGTTGATCAGGTCGTCCCAGGCCTTGAGCAGGTGGTAGCCGCGCGATTCACCGACCGCATCGGTGACGACGGTCAAGTCTTCCATCTCCGGCAGCGTCGGAATCTTCACCGCCTTCAGCTCACGGATGGTCGCTTCCATCTTGGTCTTCCACTTCGCCTCCAGCGCGTCCCAGTTCTTGAAGTAGTAGCCGGCGCGCTCCATGAAGTGCGGGACGCGGCTGCCAACCTCGGCGGGGTCCTTCACCGGCACCGGCGAGATGAAGACGTAGCCGTTGATCATGCGGTGATCGACGCCTCGCACCGGCGGGATCATGAAGATGCGGTTGTTGTATTGCGAGAGGGCCAGGTACCAGGCCTCGTCCCAGATGGTGTCGAACGGGTAGAGCGGCTCGGGATAGTGAAGACCGTCGTTGAACCAGAGAGTGTCCTTCTCGTACTGGTTGCGGACGGGGTCGTCGGTGACGAACTGGTACTGGTAAGGGTACATCCGCTCCCAGCCTTCGGTGCCGGGAATGGTCTTCGCCGTGACCTCGTGCGGATCGGGAAACTTCATCATCGCGTCCCTCCTCGTGGAGCGGGGGCCGATGCGCCTCGCCGCAGCCGGTCCTTTCGCAGAAGTCGTGCCGGCGGGATTCGCGTGCAGCGGCGCGAGACTCGCGGGCAAGCGCATTTGCCTCTGCGACAGACGGGGTTGCGCGACCGGAGCGCCGCGCCGGAGAGCGCGATTGCTGCGCCGCACCGTCCGGCCGCAGTTGTTTATTTGATCACAATGCGAGCGCGAGAGAGCGCTAGTTGATCATTTGGTGAGGCGCCGTGCGGCCGCGCCGGCGTGCGGCAAGCTGTCGCAACAGGGTCCCCCCCCGTTGACATGTCGGGGGAGGACCTCTCACGCTGCACGCTGGAGGACGCCGATGGTCCAGGTCCGGAGCATCCGCCGCGCCGCTGGCGAGCCAAGCAGCCAGGACCTGCGCGCGCAAGTGCACTTCAGCGCAGAGACCGGCCAGATCTGGCTGCACGAGCACCGCATGCTGCTGGTGCACGCGGAAGCGCAGGCATCGCTGCGCAAGGAGCTGATCGACACGCTGGGGATGAACCGCGCGCGCGGCCTCTTCACCCGGATGGGTTACGCCTCGGGCGTTCGCGACGCCGAGCTGGCGCGCACGCGGGCGCAGGACGCCGGCGACCGGGAAGCCTTCCTGACCGGGCCCCGGCTCCATACGCTCGAGGGCATGGTCAAGGTCACCACGGTCAAGCTGGATCTTGACCGCGTGGTGGGCACCTTCTACGGCGAGTTCCTCTGGGAGAACTCCTGGGAGGGCCAGTGGCACCGGCACTACTTCGGAATCCACTGCGAGCCCGTCTGCTGGACCCAGATCGGCTACGTCTGCGGCTACACCTCGAGCTTCATGGGCCGCCCGGTATGGTTCAAGGAGCTCAAGTGCACTGGCGCCGGGGAGCCGGTGTGCCGCGTCATCGGCAAGCCGTTGGAGGAGTGGCCGAAGGAAGAGGCGGCGGAGTACGCGCGCAGGTTCAGCCACGAGCCGATCGCCGAGCAGCTCATCGAGCTGCAGACCCAGGTCGTGCAGCTCCGCTCGTCGATCAGCGAAAAGGAGAAGCTCCCCGCCGACATGAAGGGAAGCTCGCCTGGCTTCCTCGCCGCCTACGAACTGCTGAAGCAGGCCGCGGGGAGCCAGATCGCGGTGCTGCTCCTCGGCGAGACCGGCGTGGGCAAGGAGCTGTTCGCCCGGGCGCTGCACGGCAGGAGCGCGCGGCGCGCCGACGCCTTCGTCGCCGTCAACTGCGCCGCCATCCCGCTCGACCTGATGGAGGCGGAGCTGTTCGGCGTGGAGAGGGGCGCCTATACCGGTGCGCTTTCCTCGCGACCGGGCCGCTTCGAGCGGGCCAATGGCGGCACGCTGTTCCTCGACGAGATCGGCGAATTGCCGCTCTCGGCGCAGGCCAAGCTGCTGCGGGTGCTGCAGGAGGGCGAGATCGAGCGGCTCGGTGATCAGCGGGTGCGCAAGGTGAACGTGCGGCTGGTCGCCGCCACCAACGGTGATCTCCAGCAACTGGTGAAAGAGGGACGCTTCCGTTCCGACCTGTACTACCGGCTCAACGCGTACCCGATCCGCATTCCGCCGCTGCGGGAGCGCAAGGGAGACGTCTCGCTGTTGGCCAAGAGCTTCCTGGAGAAGTACTCAGCCACCCACGGCAAGAAGCTGCGCGGCTTCACCGACAAGGCCAAGCGCACACTGCTCGCCTATCCCTGGCCAGGGAACATCCGCGAGCTGCAGAACATGATCGAGCGCGGCGTGATCCTGGCGCAGCCCGGTGGGCGCATCGAGGTGCATCACCTCTTCCTCTCGTACCAGGAACAGCCCGGCGAGTTGGTCCTCGACCGCAACGGCGATCTTGGCAGCAACGAGAGCGCACGGCTGCTCTGCGAGGCGGTGTTCAACGGCCTGATGACGCTGGATCAGGTCGAGGCGATGCTACTGCAGACCGCGGTGGACAAGGCGCGGGGCAACCTCTCCTCGGCGTCGCGAATGCTTGGTCTGACGCGGCCACAGCTGGCCTACCGCTTGAAGCGGCTGAACGAGCCGGAGAAGGCCGGTCCGCCCCACGACGGCGAGCCGCCCACCGGACAGGCCTGATGGAGGCGGCGCTGGGGACGCGCGTCCTCGATTACCTGAAGGCCCGCAGCGTCGCGACGCTGGCCACCAGCGGGTCCGACGGGCCTTGGGCGGCTGCCGTGTTCTTCGTCAACCGCGGCTTCACGCTCTACTTCCTTTCTTCTGCCGCAAGCCGGCACTGCCAAAACCTTGCCCGCAACCCGCGTGTTGCCGCCAGCGCCCAGGAGGACACGGCCGACTGGCGCAAGATCAAGGGCGTTCAACTCGAAGGGACCGCCAGCGAAATCACCGGCGAGGAACGGTCCGAGGCGCTGCGACTCTACAGCGAGAAGTTTCCGCTGGTGGGCTTGCTCTCTACCGCACCGGCGGCCATCGTCGACGCCATGGCGCGGGTGCGCTGGTACAAGGTGGTCCCCGAGCGCCTCTACTTCATCGACAACTCGGCCGGCTTCGGCCATCGCGACCAAGTGGCGCTGTAGCACCCGGATAAGGGCCAGCCGATGCCGCGAGGAGAAGCAAACGCGTGGGTAGCTCGCACAAGGAGTGCGTTACGAGTGCTCCATAAAGGAAACCGCAGCAATCGGTGCAAGGGCGGCCCCGAGCTGCAGCGCGAGTACAACAAAAGTTTGTTTGGGGTCGCGCGGGAGCCACTTGAGCGCGAAAAATATCATCAGAGGTATCTGGGCGGCCATGAGGAGCTGAAAGAGATGGGCCGCAGTTCCCTCGTCGGCCTCGCGACCAACGCCCATTAGCGCAATGTGACCCAGGACCACGGTCAACGCCGCCAACGACATCAACAGGGGAAGAAAAGCGCTTGGCCGCTTCATCATCAAAGCATTCATAAGGGTTTTCCTCGCCTGGAAGGATACACCCCCACTTCTCCAAAAGCGCGCGGCAGACCGTCCTTCCGCGCCCCGAGGCGGAGTTTGACTGAATCTGTTTCCGGGGACTCAATGCCATGCAAGACCAAATGCTGCACGAGGAGGCGTGAACCATGAAGACCCTTTGGCGCCAGGCGCTGGGCGACGTCTTGCGGCGGACCGCGGCCCGGCATCCCGGCAAGACGGCGATCGCGTGCGGCGAGGTTCGCTGGACCTACGCCGAGTTCGATCGGATCTGCAACCGTCTCGCGAACGGGCTGGCCGGCTCCGGCGTGAAGAGCGGAGATCGCGTCGCCGTTCTCTCGCGCAACTCGCATTCCTTCGCGGCGATGCGCTTCGCTCTCGCGCGGCTGGGGGCGGTGCTGGTGCCGATCAACTTCATGCTGCACCCCGACGAGGCGGCGTACATCCTGCGCCACGCGGGAGCGCGGCTGCTCGCGGTGGGGCCCGATCTGGTCGAGCTTGGGACGCAAGCCGCGGCTCGCGACACGCAGGTCGAGCGCCTGGTGTGGCTGCCTGGCGAAGATCCGGCGAGCCCGCCGGCCGGGATGCTCGCTTTCGACGCGCTCCTCTCCGGCGACGGCTCGCCGGTCGAGGCCGACATCGACGGCTCCTCGCTCGCGCAGATCATCTACACCAGCGGCACCGAGTCCCAGCCTAAGGGGGCGATGCTCACCCATGAGGCCCTGCTCTGGGAGTACGTCAGCTGCATCATCGAGGGAGAGATCGCCGAAGGCGACCGCCTGCTGCACGCGCTGCCTCTCTACCATTGCGCGCAACTCGACGTCTTTCTTGGCCCTTCGATCTACGTCGGGGCCACCAACGTGATCACCGGCAAGCCGACGCCGGACAATATCCTCACGCTGATCGAGAGGCACGGGACGAGCTCGTTCTTCGCGCCCCCCTCCATCTGGATCGCACTATTGCGCTCGCCGCGCTTCGACCAGACCGACCTGTCGTCGCTCGCCAAGGGCTATTACGGCGCTTCGATCATGCCGGTGGAGGTGCTCAAGGAGCTCGGGAGGCGCCTCCCCAAGGTGCGGCTGTGGAACTTCTACGGGCAGACGGAGATCGCTCCGCTCGCGACGGTGCTCAAGCCCGAGGATCAGGTGCGCAAGGCGGGCTCGGCCGGGCGCGCGGTGATCAACGTCGAGACCCGGGTGGTGGACGAGCAGATGAGCCCGGTGGGGCCGGGGCAGATCGGCGAGATCGTCCACCGCTCTCCGCAGCTCCTGCAAGGCTACTTCAACGATCCGGAGCGCACCGCCGCGGCCTTTGCGGGCGGCTGGTTCCACAGCGGCGATCTGGCGACCGTCGACGAGGAGGGCTACATCACCGTCGTCGATCGCAAGAAGGACATGATCAAATCCGGGGGCGAGAACGTCGCCAGCCGCGAAGTCGAGGAGAAGATTTTCCAACTCGCCGGCGTCTCCGAGGTGGCGGTGATCGGCCTCCCGCATCCGCGCTGGATCGAGGCGGTGACGGCGGTGGTCGTGGTCAAGGCGGGACAATCGCTCGACGAAGAAGCCGTGATCGAGCATTGCCGCAAGAACATGGCGCGCTTCAAGGTCCCCCGGCGGGTGGTCTTCGTGGACAGCCTGCCGAAAAACCCGAGCGGCAAATTGCTCAAGCGCGATCTGCGGGGGCAGTTGAAGGATCTTCTCCTCGGCCTGTAGCCTTACACGGGTACGGAGAGCCCCACCGGCCCACCTGCCTGCCTTGTGTTCGTACATCGTCGTGCTCCCAAACTCCGCGCGATTGATCGTGTCGCCCAAGGAGCACACCGTGACGCCAGCTGAGAGCACCGTGACGATTCCGATCGACCAGGGCGAGCTTCAGCACCGCGGGCTGCCCTGGGCCGGCTTCTGGTCCCCGGGGCCGCAGCAGTGGATCGCGGCGTTCGTGGGGCTCAACATGTTCGCCATCCTCGGCGCTGCGGGGGCGGGATACTTCCTCAAGCAGCGGCTCGACGCGCTGGCCGCCAACTCGAGCGTACTCTCCCGCCAGGCGGCGGACCTGGCCGCCAGGGTCGGAGA
>JAYWBT010000124.1:0-34204 GCA_043781235.1 Deltaproteobacteria bacterium | reverse complement strand
AGACGGTCGAGCACGTCCGCCTCGCGCTCGCCGCGGGAGCCGCGGTCGAGTCCACCCTGCCGGAAGCGCCCGCGCGCGCCGGCGAGAACCGGCGACTGTTGCCGCGCTTTCTCGATCGCTTCCGCGTCACGCTCGCGACCGGCCAGCACCGCGCCCAGCGCGAATCGCTCAACCTCTCCGCGAGCGGGCTCTTCATCCAGACCGACACGCCGCCGCCGATGGACGAGATCGTCCAGGTCATCCTCGAGCTTCCGGACGGGCAGCCTCCCGCGGAAGCGCAGGGCATCGTGCTCCACCGCGTGCGGCCCGGAGGAGACGAGCCGGCCGGCGCAGGCGTGCAGTTCATCGGCGCGGATGACGCGTTCCGCGCGCGGCTCGACGCGTACCTCGAGAAGCTCAAGTCACGGTAGCGCGCAATGAAAGCGCCGATTGCGCAGGCTGGCCTCGGCGGGGCTCTTCGACGTCACAGAAGCACCTGTCCGATCCGCAGGCGGTGCTGGAGGAAGCCTTGTCCTGCGTGCGTCCGGGCGGTCTGCTGGTGGGCACGGTGCCGATCGCGCCCTTCAACCGCGCGCTGGTGCCCGCGCTCTGGCTGCACCGCCGCAGGGTCGGCCGCGTCCGGTCCCGCCGGGTCGACAACCTCGCGGTGCTCTGGGCGCCGATCAATGCCGCGCTGCTCAGTCTCGAGAACGCGCTGGCGCCCGCGCTGGACGCGACGCCGCTGCCCGGAGCCTCGCTCTGGTTCGCGCTGCGCAAGCAGACCTGAACGGTCAGAGCGTGAGGTCGTACGCCACACCCACGAACGCCACCGGGTGCTCCCCCTGCGTGCCGTTCAGCGCGGTGTAGACCACGACTTGCAACGTGGCGCGCAGCAGCAACTCCTGGGTCAAGGCATATCCCGCGGTGCCGACCGCATAGGTGACGAGCCCGCCGCTGTTCGGGTCATAGGTCCTTCCGGTCAGGAGATTGCCGGTCGTGACAGGAACGGTATCGAGGCCGGCATTGCGCGCCTGCGCGTCCAGCGCGAAGTAGAGCGCCTTGCTCTCGAGAAAGCTGCGGCGCAGACCGACCGTTCCGAAGAGCGCATTGCCAAAGTGATTGCCGCGTGAATTGGTGCCGTTGACGCGCGCCGTGAGCCCGGCATAAGCCACGGTCGGGAAGTCGCCGTAAGTATACCAGGCGCCGATCAGCTCATCCCAGGTGCCGGTGCCGATCTGCTTGTGCTCGTCGGGCTGGCCGTTGTCCACGGCGGCGAGGTGCGTGTTGCTGCCGGTGGGTGCCTTCAACGATCCGGTCAGCGCGATCACGTGGCGGGGGACCAGTCCGCCCAGCTTGAGCACCTCATAACGGGCGGTCAGGACCACATCGCTCAGGCCGCGGGTGGTGTCGTCCGCGGTGCCGTCGAGGCCGAGGTGCGTCTTCCAGGCGTAGATGGGCACCTCGAGCTGGAGCGAGAGGCGCGGCAGCGGCGGCGAGTACTGCAGGCGCAGGTCGAGGCGGTCCTCTCGCTCGCTTTCGCGAGTGCCGCTGTCCATCGTGCCCGACTCCTTCTGGAGATAACGATCCTCGAGGGCGAAGCGCAGGTCGCCCTGCGTGGGGCGATCGAGGCCGAGCGTGCCGCTCGAGGGATCGCAGCCGCACACGGAGCAGGCGTGCGCGGCGCGCGGCAGAGAGAAGAAGGCAGCGGACAAGATCGCGGCTCCCAGGCTGGCCCAACGCAGGTGGCGGCCCGGACGCATGGAGCGTTGCTATCGCTTGCCCGGGGTGGCGTCAATCGACACGGGCGTCACCGCGCGCGTCTCGGCGCTGGTCCTGGGAGCGCGTGCAGTGCCGGGAGACGGCTCGATTTCGAGCCCGCCGGCTCGATTTCGAGCCCGCCGGCTCGAAATCTGGCCTTTCGTGATAGCGAGCGTGTATTCTTTCTCGATGCCCCAACCGTCTGGACGGATCGACCTCTTCGCTTTGGTCATTGACAGGCTCGCCGAGGCTCTCGCGGTGAGGCTGGCCAGCTCCTCCCGCGGCGGCGCGCCGTCCTCCGCGCCGCGCTCCCACTCCCGGCTCAAGGGCGAGAAGCGCCCGCCGGCGCTGCTCGCGAAGACGACCTCCGAGCTACTCGGGCACATCAAGACCAACCCGGGCCAGCGCATCGAGCAGATCGCAGCGAACCTCGGCCTGTCCACGCAGGAGCTCAAGCTTCCGACCCAGAAGCTGCTCGCGAGCGGCAAGTTGAAGACGCGCGGCCAGCGGCGCGGCACTAAATACTTCGCTGCCTGAGCAGCGGGTGGGCCCCGGTTAGAACATCTCACGGCCCGCGCGGGTATTGACCACCGCGCGCAACGCTTCGAGATCTTTTTCTTCGGGACGCCACTCGCCGAGGTTGGACAGGCGCCGCTTCGCGAAGTGGTGACCCGCGACGATCACCGAGGACCCGGCGTGCGCGGGCTGGTTCGCCTCCACCTGCGCGAGGCGGACCACCTCGTGCCGATGGTGCGGATCCACCCGGCCGTCTTCGCGCACGCGGATCTTCGAGAACCACACCCGCGACACCGTCTGCGGCTTGCGGTTCTTCAGCTCGACCGACATGCCGATGCAGCGCACGAAGCCGTCGCCGTCCTGCGGGAGAGGGCGCTCGCCCACGATGAACCGCTGCATCGACACGTTCTGGATGCGCCGGATCTCGCCGGGGGCGGTTCGCTGGAAAAACCAGAGCGCTTTGTGTTCTGGCATCTCCACTCACAGCTAACACGCGACGCCGCGCGCGCCCGCCGCAAACGTGCCTGGCTGTTCAGCGACCGACAGCGTCTGGACGAGCAGCGTGACCTTGTCTCCGGCGTGCAACGAGCGTGGGGACAAACTCTTCTCTTCGATCCGAGGGTGCGTTAAGGTCTTTTTTCTCCGAGGAGAACGTGCCAGGCACTCGCTTGCTCGTCGTGGCGGATCCGAAGATGTTGCCCGCACTCGCGAATGGCCTTCGCGGGGGCGGCGCTTTCGACGTCCTGACTGTCCCGTCCGGCGACGTGGCCGCCGCGCAGACTGCGGCCGAGCGCGCCGACGCCGTCGCCATCTTCTATGGCACTCCCGACCGGCCTCTCGCCGCCGCGCTGCAGGCGCTCGCGCCGCCGGTCCGCGAGCGCGGTGGCAGGGTGCTGGCGGTGCTCCAGCGCGAGCAGGCGGGCCAGCGCGACGAGTGCTTCCGCGCTGGCGCGAGCGATCTGTTCTTCATGCCGATGGCGAAGGATCAGTTCGTCACGCGGCTCTCGAGCGCCGTCCGGCTCTCGTATCCGGGCGACCCGGGCATCTCCGCGGCGGTCTCGGTGGCAACGCGGTCGGCGACCTCCGTCCTCGCTGGCGCCACGGTGACGCCTTCGGGAGTCCACGCGGCGCGGGCGCTGCCGTTCAAGCCCGGCGAGACGGTGCGGCTCTCGTGGGATCGGTTTCAGGTCTGGGGCCTCGTGGTGCAAGGCGTACCGGCCGCGCAGATTCGCTTCGCGGGCCTCACACTCGACGAGGAGGCGCAGATTCGCGACTGGCTCGTCGGCGTCGCGCCTGCTGCGGCTGCGCTCGCAACCGCTGCTCCCGCAACCGCCGCTCCCGCCACCGCCGCTCCCGCAACCGCGGTGTCCGCGAGAGACTCCGCTTCGTCGGGTGAGCACGTCGCGCTCCACGCGGACGGCGCCCGCTCGGCTCCGCTCGCCGGGCCGCCGCCGGGGTTCGCGGACCGCAAGCCCATCCGGCCGCAGACGGCGCGATCGGCGCGACCGCCCGCGCTTCCGCCGACCAACGGCGCAGCCGCAGCGCCCGGTGCCGTTCCTGCCGCCGTGCTCGGCGCCGATCCCGCAGCCGCCGTGCTCCACAACGGCGCCGCGCTCGCAGGCTCCGCCAGGTCGGCGCCGGGCGACACTTCGCCGGAAGGCACGTTGCGAGCCCCGGTCGCCGCTGCTCCTCCCTCGGTCGCGTCTGCTGCCCCTGCGGCCTCCGGTGCCGCCGGTCCGTCCGTGGCTTCGTCGGCCGCCGCTGCTCCGCCGAGCGCTTCTCCGCCGAGCGCTTCGCCTCCTTCGTCGCCGCCCGGCGCCGCGTTCGGCGACGTGCTCTTTGCAGAGCCGCCGCCACCCGCGGCAGCGCCCAGCGGCCCCTCCTGGCCGATGCCCACCTCCGCCGCCAGCTGCCGGCGGGTCGCATTCCAGCTGCTGAAGGACAAGAGTCTCCCCGCCGAGGTCAGCTCGGAGGTCGCCGTCGCCGCCCGCAAGATCGTCGGGCTCCTCGGCAGCACCGAGCGCGCCGCGCTCGACAAGGCCGGCCCCGATTCGCACCTCGCCGACGCGCTCGCAGCGCGCATCGCGCTCGAGGTCGCCAGCTCCGAGGGCGTCCGCCTCTACTCCAGCTCGCCCGCCGCGGTCGTGGACGCCGCAGGCTTCGCCGCGCTGCACCAGCTCGCTGACGCGGCTGGCGCGCGACTGCAGAAGGAAGCCAGCCAGGCCGTCGGCAGAGGCGAGGTCGAGCAGCTCCAACTCGTCACCGCCGCCAGCGCCGCGCTCAGCCGCGACGCGCTCAACTTCAAGGCCACCGCGGACCGCCTGCGTGGCATCGGCGCCGCGCCCCGCCTGGGCGCCGGCGCGCTCGACCCGAACCTGATTATCTCGGGGCCGGCGCCGAGGCCGCTGCCGTCCAGGACCGGCGAGCCCGCCCCTGTCCGCGCCGAGCTGCGAGACTTCACCGCGCTCGACAACCCCGGTGGTGGCGCCCGAGCCAGGAAGATCGGCATCGCGGTGCTCGCGTTGGTGTTCGCGGGCACGCTGGTGAACGCACTGTTCTTCGCGCTGCCGCGGGTGACGCAGATGTCCGCGGAAAAGGCCGGTGCCGGGGTGGAGCGGATCGACGTGGCAGGCAAGAGCGCGAACGTCACGGTCCAACCCGCCTGGGTGGCGGCGGGCGCTCCCGAGCTGACCAAGCTGCTCGAGGTGCTCCGCAGCCGTGGTGTGGAGAAGGCAATGCTGACCACCTCCAGCGGTGCACCCGCGGGAATGCTCGACGTGCAGGAGGGGAAGATCTACGGGCTGCCCAAAGCGGGTGCAGCCGGTCCGCCGAAGCCGGCCTACTGAGCTACAATGCGGGCATCTCGATGGGGCTCAATGCGATCTGAGAAGTTCCCTTGTAATACTCGGCGTAGACGTAGTTGGCCGCCGGGCCGAGGTCGCCGCAGACCTGGGTGGAAGGCCCGAAGCCGGGGAAGCTGCCACACGCCGTCAGCACCAGCTGATCGACGCCAGGCCCCACGGAGTAGAAATAGCGCATCTTGATCAGGCCCTCGGGCGGGAACGCCAGGTCCTTCCAAACCGCGGGCGTCGGATCCCACGTGGAGCCCTGGCCGATGACGGGGCCGCTCTTGGGCGGGTTGGTCAGGCTTAAGGTCCCCACCGGCGCCAGGGTGGTCCCGAAGCTGCCGGTGCTTTCGTACAGATTGATGAAGTACACGCGCATCTTGCTGAGCACGACCTGCGCTTCGCTGCGGCTCGCCCGCGCTGTCATGCCTTGATAGAACGGAATGGCGAGGCTGCTGAGGATGCCGATGATCAGCACCACCAGCATGACCTCGATGAGGGTAAAACCGCGATTCGGTGCGCGCATGGGCTGGATTGTCCCAAGACGCGAGGCTCGACGCAAGTCAGCGCTTCTTCCCCAACAGATCCGCGGGCCGCACCGCCCCCTCGCCGAACTTCTCGGCGATGGCGTCGAGCGACCGGTTGAGCCGCGTGCGCCGCTCGTCGCGCGACCTGTCGAACAGCCCCAGCTGCGGGGGCGATTCCCCTAAATCGCCGGCGTGCACGCCCGTCAGCCGCACCGGCCGATCGCCATCGATCTTCTGCAGCAGCCGCAGCGCGGTCCGGTAGATCTCGGCGCCGTCGTCGGTCGGCGACGGCAGCGTCTCCTGCCGCGTGGCGATCTGGAAGTCGCAATATTTTACCTTCAATTGAACGGAACGCGCCTTCGCTCCCGAGCGCCGCAGCCGCGCCGCCACCCGCAGCGCCTGCTCGTGGATGAAGGGGTGCAGCTCCTCGCCGAGCAGGTCCTCCTCGAAAGTCTCCTCGGCGCCGATGCTCTTCGCAGCCAGATCGGGCTCGACCTGCCGCGGGTCGATGCCGTTCGCGAGATCGTGCAGCCAGGGTCCGGCCGAGCCCAGCTGGATCTCGAGGAACGATCGATCGGCGCGCGCGACATCGGCGATCTTGCGCAGCCCCAGCCGCTTGAGCAACTCGTCGGTCTTGGGCCCCACGCCCCACAGCTTCGCTACCGGCAGCGGCGCCAGGAACTCGCGCACCTGGCCCAGCGGCACCACCAGGAGGCCGTCGGGCTTGCAGAGATCGGAGGCGATCTTGGCGGCGAACTTCACCTCGGCGAGGCCCACGCTCGCGGTGAGCTGCGTGCGCTCTCGAATGCGCGCCTTGATGGCGCGGGCCTGCTCGAGCGGCGCGCCCAGCAGCGTCACCGAGCGCGTCACGTCGAGGAACGCTTCGTCGAGCGAGAGGCCCTCCACCTCCGGCGTGAAGGAATGGAAGACCTCGAAAATCTGGTCGCTCACCTCGCTGTACTTGTCGAAGCGCGGCGGCACCACGATGAGCTGAGGGCAGAGCCGCAGGGCGCGCGACATCGGAATGGCGGACCGCACGCCGAACGGCCGCGCCTCGTAGCTGGCCGCGCAGACCACGCCGCGCCGCGAAGCGCCCCCCACGGCGACGGGCTTGCCGCGCAGCCGCGGGTCGTCGCGCTGCTCGACCGACGCATAGAAAGCGTCCATGTCGACGTGAAGGATGGCCGCCACGCGCGCATGATATGGCCTTTCCCGTGCTACGGGGATTGTCGAATCGCGTTCGACGGTGGCTGTACGGCCGGGACCTCGCCGTCTATCACCACGCCGCGTACCGGCTCCCGCTCTCGGCGGTCGAGTCGCGTAATGGCTTCGAGCCGCGCCGCGCCGACTACGCCGCCTGGTTCCTCCTCAACCGCCACCTGATCACCGGCGCGGACCTGCGCACGCCCCGCCGCGCCGACTACGCGGATCTCGCGCGCGTGCACACGCCCGAGCTGCTCGATTCTTTATCGCGGCCTGAAAAGTTGGCCGCCATCTTCGCCGTCGATCCCGCCGACATCCAGGTGGACGAAGTGCTGGCCACGGTGCGCCTCGCTTGCGGCGGCACCATCGAAGCGGCGCGGGAGCTGCTGCGGCCGCACGCGCGCGAGGTGGGCCGCCGCGCCCTCAACCTGCTCGGCGGGTTCCACCACGCCGGCCCCGCGCGGGCGGGCGGCTTCTGCGCCGTCAACGACATCGCGGTGGCCATCGCCGCCGTGCGCAGCGAAGGCTTCGCCGGCCGCGTGGTGGTGCTCGACCTCGATGCGCACCCGCCCGACGGCACCGCCGAGTGCCTCGAGCGTGACCCAGACTGCTGGATCGGCTCCATCTCCGGCTCCGACTTCGGCCCGCTGCCAGGGAACGTCGAGGAGATCCTTTTGCCCGAGGGCACCGGCGACGCGGCGTATCTCCTTGCGCTCGACCGGCTGATCGAGCACGCGCCGCCGGCGCAGCTCGCGTTCGTGCTCGCGGGCGGCGATGTGCTCGCGGGCGACGCCCTCGGCCGCCTCGGGCTCACCCTCGAGGGTTGCCGCGAGCGCGACCTGCGCGTGGCCGACGCGCTCTTCCGCACGCCCAGCGTCTGGCTGCCCGCGGGCGGCTACAGCCCCGACGCGTGGCGCGTGCTGGCCGGCACCGGCGTGGCGCTCGCCGCCCGGTCGCGCGCGCCGATCCCGCGCAGCTACGACCCGCTCGAGTCGCGCTACCGCGCCATCGCGGCGTCGATCGAGGAAAGCGACCTGGGCGGCGTCGAGGAGGAGCTGGGTCTCGCGCGCTCGCATCGCTCGCTCCTGCTCGGCTTCTACAGCGTCGAGGGCATCGAGCATGCGCTGCACCGCTATGGGCTGCTGGGCGAGCTGAAGCGTCTCGGCTATGGCCCCGCGTTCAAGCTGTCGGCCACGCGCGACGGCGTGGGCGAGGGCATCCGCGTCGCCGACGGCCCGACCGGCGAGACGCTCATGGAGGTGATGCTGGAGAAGAAGCGCGTCGCCGACGCCGAGGTGCTCTACGTGCACTGGCTGACGCTGCGCCACCCGCGCGCGCGCTTCAGCGAGTTGCGCGGCCGGCTGCCAGGGCAGGAGGTGCCGGGGCTGGGGCTCTCGCGCGAGGTGACGGCCCTGCTCGGGCGGATGGCGACGCGGCTCGGTCTCGAGGGCGTCGCGTTCCGGCCGGCCGCCTATCACACCGCCTATGCGGGGCGCGCCGGGCTGCGCTTCGTCGATCCGGCGCGGCAGGGGCGCTTCGAGGCGCTGGTCCGCGACCTGGGGACCATGCCGCTCGCCGACGCGACGCGCGCGCTGGCCGAGGGCCGGGTGAAGCTCAACGGCGCGCCGTATGCCTGGGAGGCCGAGGAGATGATCATCTGGCTCAAGCCGCGCGAAACCGATCGCGCTCTCATCGAAGTCGAGCGCGAGCGCGCGCACTTCACCTTCGAGGAGACTTGATGCGGGAGATCCTGCCCGGCGCGCGCGCGCGCCAATGCCAATGGAGCTCCCATGACCACGACTGACGAGACGCGGCTGCGCGCATTGCTCGACACACTCTTTGCGGCGCATCCCTGGCATGGAATCGACCCGGGCAATCCGGAGCAGGCGTTGACGGCTTATATCGAGATCGTCCCCACCGACGCGGTGAAGTACGAGCTCGACAAGCAGAGCGGCGCGCTGCGCATCGATCGGCCGCACCGCTATTCCAGCCTGGCGCCGATGCCCTATGGCTTCGTCCCGCAGACCTATTGCGGAACCAGCGTCGCGGCGCGCTGCACCGAGCGCACCTCCTCCGGGCCGGTCGAGGGCGATCACGACCCGATGGACGTCTGCGTGCTCACCGAAAAGCCCCTCGAGCACGGCGGCTTTCTCGCGCGCGTGCGCCCCATCGGCGGTCTGCGGATGATCGACGGCAATGAAGCCGACGACAAGGTCGTGGCGGTTCTGGAAAACGACCTCGCCTGGGGCGGATTACACGAGCTCGCCGATTGCCCCGCGGGCATCGTCGATCGATTGAAGCATTACTTCCTCACCTACAAGCAATTGCCCGGCGAGGGAAATCGGAAGGTCGTCATTGCCGAGCAATATGACCGCGCCGAAGCCATTGAGATGGTCCGCCGCAGCCAAAAGGACTATCGCGACCAGTTCGGCGCCCCGGAAGACCGCGTCCGCCTGCTGCGCGAGCTGCTGCGCTGACGGGCGCAGCCACTTCACTGCAGAGGCTTTTGCAGGGTGACGCGGAACAGGCGTCGGGGAAGCTTCCCTTCCTCGAACCCCTCGATCCCGAGGATCGCATAACCCTTGGCCAGGCGCTGAATTTTTTGGCGATCAAAGAACTGCACGATGAATCCCTGGTTCTCGTAGAGGTCCTCGCCCCGGTGAAGGCCGTGGCCGAAGTCGGCGTCGCTCGTGTTCCGCACGGTGTAGACGCAGAGCCCGCCGGGCCGCAGCACCCGGAGGATCTCACCCGAGAGCGCTTCCAGTTCGGCCAGGGAGAATGCCATGCAGAACAGCATGTGCGAGTAGCAGGCATCGAACGAACCGTCGGGTACCGGCAGCGCTCGCCGGACGTCGTGTTGCGCGCCGGTGATCCGGTCGCCGAACCCTGCCTGCGCTGCCTTCCGGAGGATGGTGTCGATGCCCGGCTGCGCGTAATCCAGGACATGGACGCTGCATCCGGCGGCAGCGAAGAAGAGCGAGTCGCGCCCCTGGCCGCCACCCAGCTCCAGGATGTGGTGAACGCCCGCGGCTTTGAACTCGGCGGCGCTCCAGCGCGCGGGCTCGCTCGGATCGCTCCCGAACATCTCGGGCTTCGTCTTCAGCATGCCCTCCCAGTGCTGCCTCTGGCCGTCCCTCGCGGATCTCTCGGTCTGGTTCGTCATGGTCGCTCCTCAGGGCTCCCGCTTCGTTCTCGAACGGGTCACTGCTTCGCGGCGCGGTCTTGCAGCTCCTGCCAGCGGGCGTAGAGCTTCTCGGCCTCCGCGCTCGCCTCGGCGAGCTGGCGCTGGATCAAAGGGATCAGGTGCGGGTCGCGCGTATAGGTCGCGGGGTCGGCCAGCTTCGCCTCCGCCTCCGCCTTGCGCGTCTCGGACGCGTTGATGGCGGCCTCCATCCCGTCGAGCTCGCGCTGCTCCTTGAAGGACAGCTTCTGGCGCGGCGCTTTCGACGGAGCTGGCGGCGGCGGCGGGTCCGGCTTCTCCGCGACCGGCTTGCGCCGCTGCGCCTCGCCCTGCGCCTTCAGCGTTTTATAAGTCTCGTAATTGCCCTCATATCGAATAACCTTCCCTTGTCCTTCGAACGCGAGGATGGAAGTCGCCACCTTGTCGAGAAAGTATCGATCGTGCGTGACCAGCAGCACCGACCCGCGAAAATCGAGCAGCAGGCCCTCGAGGACGTTGAGCGTCACCAGATCGAGATCGTTCGTCGGCTCGTCCAGCACCAGCACGTTCGCGCCCTGCAGGAACAGCCGCGCCAGCAGCAGGCGGTTGCGCTCGCCGCCCGAGAGCGCCTTCACCCGCATCTTCTGCATCGGGACCGGGAACAATAGATCATCGAGGTAGTCGCGCAGCGCCACCCGCCGATCCCCCAGCTCGATGAAGTCCTCGGAGGCGCGTACGTCGCCGCGCACCTGCTCGCCCAGCGCCGCCTCGTAGACCGTCCATTCATCTTCGAGCTGCGCGCGCTGCTGATCGTAATACGCGACCTTGGTCGCCTTGCCGATCACGACCGTCCCCGAGTCGGGCGGCAGCTCGCCGAGCAAGATCCGCAGGAAGGTCGTCTTGCCGACCCCATTGGGGCCGACGATTCCGATCCGCTCCCCTTTCTGCAGAATCATCGACGCGCGATCGATAATGAGCCGGTGATCGAAAGATTTGCTGACGTGCTCCGCCTCGATGACCTTCTGCCCCAGCCGCGGCACCGCCGCCGTGCGCAGCCCCGCCGTCTTGGGCGCCTGCAATCCCTTCTCGGCCATCAGCTTCTGCGCGCGGACGATGCGCGCCTTGCTCTTGGTGCGCCGCGCCTCGACGCCCTGCCGCAGCCACGCCACCTCCTGCTTGATCCAGCGGTCGCGCTTGTGGCGCTGCGTCACATTAAGCTCGGCCTCCTGGATCTTCTGCGCGAGGTAGGCTTCGTAATTGCCCGGATAGGAGACCACGCCGGCGCCGGGAATGATCTCGACGATGCGATCGACCAGGTCGTCGAGGAAATAGCGATCGTGCGTGACCAGCAGCAGCGCTCCGCGCAGGCGATCGAGCTCCTCCTCCAGCCAGTCGACGGTGTCCGCGTCGAGGTGGTTCGTCGGCTCGTCGAGCAAGAGCAGATCCGGCCGCGTCAGCAGCGCGCGCGCGATGGCCACGCGCTTGCGCGTCCCGCCCGACAGCTGCGAAACCGGTTTGTCCCAGTCCTTCACGCCCAGCTTGTCGAGCAGGATGCGCGCCTGGTGACCGGTGTCCCAGCCGCCGAGGTGCTCGACCGCCTCGGCGGCCGCCGACAACTGCTCGAGCACGCGGGGATCCTCCGAGCCAGCCTCGAGCGCAGCCGACGCCTTCGCGTGCGCATCGAGCGCCTCGCGCAGCGGGCCGTGGGTGACCGAGAGCTCCGACTCGACCGTCGCGCCCTCGGGAAACTGCGGCTCCTGCGGCAGGTAGGTCACGCTGGCGCCGCGCTGCATCTGCAGCTCGCCGCGGTCGGGCTTCTGCGCGCCCGCGAGGATCTTCATCAGCGTCGACTTTCCGGCGCCGTTGACGCCGACCAGGCCGACGCGCTCCCCCTCCTCGATGACGAAGTCGAGGCCATTGAAGACGGTCCGGCTGCCAAAGGCGAGGGCGAGGTCTGCTGCGCGCAAGAGGGTCACGGCGGCGCCTTATAGCAGTCGCGTGGCTCGCCGCCGCGCTCAATTGGGCCGCCCTCCGCTTGGACGCAGGACGTGGAGCCGCTGGAGCAGCAGGGCTACGACGGCCTGGCGCCGATGGGGCCTCAACGGCTACCTGAAGGCGAAGCTGCCGGCGGGCAGATGGCCGCTTCAGTCGCGAGCGAGGTCATGCCGCCCTGGCCGGGGTCGATGCAGGGCCGCTGAAGTGCGCGCGCTCCGCGGCGACCAGAGTCGCTCATCCAAGGACTGGGCGCGTCAGAAATGCCGGAAGGTTCCGCTCCAATCTTCCACCAAAGGCTCCGTGAGCAAGGCCGGCGATACGCAGCACACACGCACGGCAAGTCGTTCAGGCTGCCGCCGACCATTCCCCCTACTCACCGACGTGCCCGACTCGAAAGTTCGTGCCCCGAACGCGAACGCTGGCCCATGCCGGCTCCCCGTTCCCGGTGGCCTGGCGCAGCCGCCACGCGAGCGACCCCGCCGCGCGCACGGCGGTTCAGCGGGGCGCGCCGCGGCAGAGCGAGGCGCCAGCCCGAACCGAGCAGCCAGGTCTCCGGCCGCGAGACGATCGGACCATCCTGCTGGTGCGGAAGCTGGTAATTTACCAGCGCGGCGGAGGAATACTCGTCAGCGAAGTCCGCCACCGCCTCGCCCCGCCGCGCGGCGTGCACCGCGAAGTTGCCACGCACGTAACGAAGCGCGTTCGCGACCTCGGTCGGCGTCCGAAGGATGTGCGCGTGATAGCGGTCGGCAAAGACAGCGCCGCTCTTGTCCATCAGTTTGTTGAGCCCCTTCGCGACGCGGATCTCGAGCGACTGCAGTCCGCGCGCGAGGCAGCGCTCATCCTGCGCCTCGACGATGAGATGGAGGTGATTGCCGAGAATCGCGTACTCAGCCAGGCGGAACATGCGGCGGCCATGAACGCCCCTGAACGCCGCAGCGATGCGGCGAAAGCAGCGCCGGCTCCGCAGGTTCCACACCTGCTCGTGTACCCGCAGCGTGACGTGCACGGGATAACGCCCCGCCAGCCGCGACCGCGTCCGATGCGGCTGGCCCGCGCTGGGACCCTTTGCCTTGCGTCCCGCGCTGGGACCCTTTGCCTTGCGTCCCGCGCCGCGCCGCTTGCCACCGCGGGCCGCAAGCTTGAGCACGAGCTGTCGGGGTGCTTGCCGCATTGATAAGGCAGATATGATTCCACTACTGCAGGCCTGGTCAATAGCGATCATTTGCTCATTTTCTATCCGGTGGCCTGGCCTGGCCTGACCTGACCTGTCGCGCTGGTCGAGCCCGCGCAGGGACAGGTGCCGTCTCGACTCAGCGCGAGTCCCCTGCTCACGGGGCGGGCACCGCGAGAGCACGCCCCACATCCTGCCGGGGGCGGCGCCGCCGGCCGCCGTGGACTCCACGCCGGTCACGCAGCGTTGAGCACTCGCTGCGTTGGAGTTACGCAGTCGCGCGGGATCGACTTTGCCCAGGACGCCGGGAACGCGAGACGTGGGTCCAGGATCAGCAGCTCGGTGCTCGTCCGTCGTTCACGTGCGGAGTAGTCGAGGCTGAAGCGAACGCGTCGGAGGCCCGCATAGAGCTCACGGATCTGCGCCACATTGTCGTAGCTCGGCACCCAGCGGAAGGGCTGTTCACGCATCAGCGTTTCAGCGACAATTGCGTGGTCCCCTCGCTCGTAGTGATTTAGATACAGGTCCGGTCCCTTAACGAAGTACGGGGGGTCCAGGTACACGAACGTCCGCTGTGCCTTAGGCTGCGCCGCAAGGGTCTTCAGGAACACGAGCGCGTCCTGGTTTGAGAGGAGGACGCGGCCACCGTAGGCGTTCCCCACTCACGCACCGTCAGAGGAGCTGTGTCTACCAAGCGGCAGAATGCGCCTGTGTCACCGAGGAGGCTGAATGCCAGAACGCATACATACGCGAGTCGGCGTCGTTGATCATCACGCGCGCGACCTGCTCCCTGAAGAGAAGCGAGAGCGCGGCACCTGCGCCGCCCGCGTACGGCTCGGCGTAGGTACCACCCTGGAGGCCGTTGAGCCGGATGACGTGTGCGAGGACGTTTGCGAGAACCTGCTTGTTTCCCGGGTAGCGTAGCGGGCTGAGGCTCAGGATCGGGCCGCGCTTTTTCTTCACTTCTTCTCCGGGACTGACCTCGCCGGTTCGTTCAGGATGACCTCGAAGAGTGGCTCGAAGATTGGCCAGTAGCTCTCGAGTCACGGCGAGTGGGCGGCTTCTTGTCCTTCTCCCGTGCCTTCGCAATGAGCTGCGCGATCCTGCCCGTCTTCGTCAGGTACCGCTCGACAGCGAGTTCAAGGAGGATCCGGAACATCACCGCGGATGCGTTCGGATGCTCCTCGATGGTGAGACGCTTCTTCAGCTCATCGAACACGTCCAAGGTTCGCTGGTCGGGCAGGTAGCACTTCGCATCTCGCGGGATGACGCTGCGCTTCGCCTGCCGGATCGGCTTCCTCGTGACCGTTGAAGGCGGCTTCGTTGCGGACGCGCCGCCCGCCGGATATGCTCCGATGTCGTGCGATGAGAAAGGCTTGCTCGCTTTCGGCGCCGCCTTCGCGCCGATTTCCCCGAGGTAGGATTCGAGCTGCTCGACGTTGTGGAGGGTTCGGGTGTTCTTCTCGTTGTTCGCGATGTCGGCAACTACTTTCGAGAAGATCTTGTGGAAGTGCTGCTGGTTGACGCCTTTGAACGTCCCGTCCGGGTTGAAAGTGATACCGAGCAGCTTCCGCGCGGAGGGCGCGCCGATGATGCGGTCGAGCACCGAGGAGTTGAACGTTCGCGGGTTGCGGACCGCGGCCTGAACCTCCTCTGGAAGCTCCAAGCTACAGGCAACGCGGTACATCTCGTCCAGCCGCAACAACTCGTTCACGCGCCCACCGAGCGCCTCCCCGTACTGGTTCGCCAAATCCTGCGCCGATGCTCCGACGCGCATGAGCGAGCGGAGGAAGCGAGCCTGCATCAGCGGCTCCCAAGACTCCACTGCTCCGAAGGATGATCGAAGCCGCGGCTGGGCGATCAGGCGCGATATACGCCCTGACTTTCTCGGGACCGGTGCTCGAACCTGCCGGGAAGGTCAGGCGCCGCTTCCAGCTCTCTGGGATGAGCTGGGGCTGCTGCAGAAGCTTCAGCGCGGCGACCCGGCGATTGCCTTCGACGACGATGTTGTTCTCGTCCTCGCTCCGGATGACGTACACCGAGTCACCGGGAATCCAGCCCGCCTCCGCGATGTCGCGGGCCAGCTCGGCCAACTTCTCATGCTGGAGTAGTTCGGCGATGAGGTCGCCTGGCTTCGAGGCTGGTCGGACTCGGAGAGCCGGGCGTTCTGATCGTCCAGCAACAGCGAGGAGACCGGAAGCTCGACTTGTTCCCACTGGCTGTAGTCAATCACGGGCACGCAAAAAAGCACGTCCAATAGAAAACGAACAGGCCTCTCTGCCGGGCCATGATTCATCTGGTTCACATCATTCTCTCTGGAGTACGCCGTCGGAGAATGAGGCGGCTCGAGTCCCGCCGCCCGGAGAAGGCGAGCACTGCCGCCGCCAGCGAGTCGCCGTTATCGGGGTCGCGGAGTTCGCTTTATAGGTACAGCCTTCGTCGCCGTGCCCACGGCTCGCGGCGTTCATCGACGCGCATGCAGCGCAGATTAGCAACAGGCATCAAGAGTTAGGTCTCATCAAAGTATATTGTCTTCCTCATGTGCGGGAGGATCTGCACATCCTCGAAGTCGGCCGAGTGGTCCGTCCGGTGTACAGCAGCCGGCTCATCCCGACTTTCCCGTTTTAGATTCCGCCGACCCGCTGGAAGTGGTCGTGAGCTCCGCGAAGTAGTCGGCCAGCGGAATCCCGACGGTGTATCCGTAGCGGGAATCGGACGGTCCGCCGAGGAGCGTTCCCGCATTCACCGAGATATCGAGCAGCCGGTATACGTTGAAGCTCACGCCTCCCTCGACCAGGACCGAATCAGCCGCCTCGGTCGACGTGGTCCGGCGACGTCGCCCTTGCCTGCGGAAAGCGATCAAGGGTCGGCATCGCATCGCAATCTCCCGCCGCGACCCAACAGACCACTGCTCAGCGCCCGTTGATATAGGTCTGCAGCTGCTCGATGAGGAATTGCTTCTCGTCGAGCATCAGCCGGATCACGTCGCGCATCGAGATGATGCCGACCACCTTGCCGTCGTCCTCGACCAATAGATGACGCGTGTAGTGGTCGCGCATCAGGTCGGAGCACTCCTTCTCCGATGAGCCGGCTTTGATGGAGGGCATATCGGTGCGCATGGCTTCGCCGATGGGCATGGCGCCGGGGTCGCCCCTGGCGAGCACCCGCGCCACCATGTCGCGTTCGGTGACGATGCCTACGATCTTGCCGCCCTCGCGCACCGCCACCGCGCCGATCTTCCGCTCCGCCATGATCTTCGCGGCGTCGCGGCACGTCGTGACGGCGTCCAGCGCGACCAGTTCCCGAGTGACGTGGTTGTCGATGTTGGCCATACGTGCCTCCTTCAGACATGAGTATAGGAAATCGCGATGGATCTCGAACAGCATTTCGTCCGGCTGCATACGCTGCTCGACATCGAGAGGGCCGCCGAGAAGCAGCGCTTCGAGGATGCGCGCTCGAAACTGTCCCTCGCGGAACGGGCCGCGCGGGGCTTCGTCGCGCTCGACGTCGAGGCGGTGGAGGAGGGCGGGCTCGCCGGGCGCTCGCTGGTGACGTTTGCGCGCACCGACGGCGCCGAGGTGGGCGGCTCGCAGATCGGCGTCGGATCGATCGTGCGCGTCATGCTGCGACGCGATCAGCGCGAAGACTCTCCCACCGGAGTGGTGGCGCGGCGGACGCGGGCGCGCATCGCAGTGGCCTTCGACGAGCCGCCGCCCGAGTGGACGACCGACGGGCGGGTGGTGCTCGACCTGCAGCCGTCCTCGGTGACGCACGAGCGTCTCTCTGGCGCGGTGCGCAGGATGCGCGAGGCGGAGCGGTGGCACGAGGTGCTCGCAGGTGGCGCGCCGCGCTTCGACATGCCCGGGATCGCGACCTTCGCCGAGCTCAACGACGAGCAGCGCCTGGCGCTCGAGCTCGCCGACCGCGTGCAGGACGTGATGCTGGTCCACGGCCCGCCCGGCACCGGCAAGACCACGGTGCTGGTGGAGGTCATCCGCCGCGCCATCGCGCGCGGTGAGAAGGTGGTGGCGTCGGCGCCGTCGAACCTGGCGGTGGACAACCTGGTCGAGCGGCTCGCGGCGGCAGGCGTCGCCCCGCTGCGCATCGGGCACCCGGCGCGCGTGCTGCCCTCCGTGGTCGAGCACACGCTCGACATGCGCGTGCGCGATCACGAGAGCGCGCGCCTCGCGAAGAAGCTCGTCGACCAGGCGCTGCGGCTGCGCGCGAGCGCCCGCAAGCGCCAGCAGCGGCGCGGCCCGGGGCGCTTCAGCGAGGCCCGCGCCGACGAGCGGGAGGCGCGCGCTCTCTTCGCCGAGGCGCGGCAACTGGAGGCGCGCGCCGGGGCGGACGTGCTGGACCGCGCGCCCGTCGTGCTCGCGACGCTCACCGGCCTCGCGACCAGGCTCCTCGCGCACCGCGACTTCGACCTCGCCGTGGTGGACGAGGCCACCCAGTCGGTCGAGCCGGCGGTGTATCTCGCGCTGCTCAAAGCGGATCGCGCGGTGCTCGCGGGCGACCACCTGCAGCTGCCGCCCACCATCCTCTCGCCCGACGCGGCGGCGCTCGGCGTGTCGCTCTTCGAGCGGCTCGCGGCGGTGCATCCGGAGGCGATGGTCACGCTCTACGAGCAGTACCGGATGAATGAGCAGATCATGCGTTATCCCTCCGACGCGCTCTATGGCGGCAGATTGCGCGCGCACCCGTCCGTCGCACAGCACCGGATCGACAACGCGCCGCTGGAAATGATCGATACGGCGGGCCGCGGCTTCGAGGAGGAGACGCCCGAGGCGTCCGAGTCGAAGATGAACGTGGGCGAGGCGGAGCTCGCTGCCGCCGAGGCGCGCAAGCTATTAAAGCTGCTTCCTTCGCAGGACATCGCGGTGATTTCGCCGTACGACGCGCAGGTGCAGCGCATCCGCGCGCTGCTGGCGGAGTTCCCCGACCTCGAGGTCGATACCGTGGACGGGTTCCAGGGCCGGGAAAAGGAGGCCATCATCCTCAGCCTCGTCCGCTCGAACGACAACGGCGAGCTGGGCTTTCTCTCCGATATCCGCCGCATGAATGTCGCGCTCACACGGGCGCGGAAGAAGCTGATCGTCATCGGCGACGGCGCGACCATCGCGCGGCATCCGTTCTACGACGGCTTCCTGCGCTATGCGGAGGGCATCGGCGCGTGGGTATCCGCGTGGGACCGCTAATCGCCCGCTCATCGCGCACTGCGAGGCGGGAGCACCCGCGCGTCAACTGCCTTCAAGCCAAAAACGCCCCAGATCGATTTCGAGCGCCTCGAACGGCTGCGCGAGGACTTTCACCGCCCCCTCGTGCGCCGAGGCGAGGACACGGCCCTGTCCCTCGAGCCGGAACACTTCGAGGAGTTTGTCGGTCGGGTCGAGCAGCCAGACGTGGCCGACGTGCTCCCGCGCATAGAGGGGCATCTTGCGCACGCGATCGAGCGCGCGGGTCGCCGGCGAGGTGACCTCGCAGACCCAATCTGGCGCAAGGATAAAGAACGGCACGTCCGGGACGTGCGGCATGCGCTCTCTGCGCCAGCCGGCGAGGTCGGGAACGAGGATGCCGTTGCTGCCCGGCAACCGATCGAAAGCAGCGAGCTCATTGCCGAGACGCGAGGAGGCGAGCGCGTGCCGGGCTGCCGGCCGAGGAGTGACGACCAACTCGCCGTCGATGATCTCGGCGACCTTCTCCGGCGGGACGCGCCGAAGGTCGTCATATAGGTGGCGCGTGCCGATAGTCGCTCGGGCTTGATCACGGTGTCCTCGGTTCGACCGGGGAAGAATAGCGCGCCCGCGAACCTGCGCCGGTAGCGCAGCGTGATGGCGTAGCCCGCGAGGCCGTTCACCAGCATCAGCGCATTGGTGGCCACAAAGCCCCAGTTCTTGACCAGCCAGCTATAGATGGTGAAGCCCACCGAGGCGGCGATCTGTCCGCGCGACGACGCTACCCACTCCCCCGCTCCGGTGATATGCGAGCAAACCTCGGAGGTCGCGATGTCCGACGAGATCAAGCTGGGGCGGCGTGGGCTGGTAAAGGGCGCAACGCTGGTCGCGAGCGCGGCGGCGCTGCTCCAGGGCGCGGGCGGCACGCAGGGCGGCAAGACGCGCCGCTATGGGCCGGGGCCGGTCGAGATCTCCCTCGAGGTGAACGGCGAGCCGCGCACCCTCAAGGTCGAGCCGCGCACTACGCTGGTCCACGCGCTGCGCGAAGATCTGGGTCTCACCGGCACCAAGATCGGCTGCGACCGCGGTGCCTGCGGCGCGTGCACCGTGCTGGTCGGCGAGACGGCGGTTCCCTCCTGCATGACCTTCGCGCTCGACCTGGCGGGCAAGAAGATCACCACCATCGAAGGGTTGGCTGCGGAAGGCCACGGCGCGACCGGCGCGCGGCTCTCGCCGGTGCAGGCGGCGTTCGTCGCGCACGACGCGCTCCAGTGCGGTTTCTGCACGCCGGGCATGGTGATGGCGTGCCACGCGCTGCTGCAGAGGACACCGCACCCAAGCGAGGACCAGGTCCGCGACGCGGTCTCGGGAAATCTCTGCCGCTGCGGGACCTATCCCAAGGTCTTCGAGGCGGTGATGGCCTCGAGCGCGACCGCGCCGGTCCCGTTGGTTGGGGCAGACGCGAAGAGCGCGCGCGGCGAGAGCGGCGCGAGCAACGAAGCCGGCGCCAACCGGAACAAGAGCCCCGTGGTGGGCGGCACCGTCGAGAGCGACGCGAAGAAATCGCAGGACAAGGGCGGTGGCGGCGCCGAGACGGCGTTCGCCATCGGCGTGCTGGGCGCGCTCCACCAAGGCGATCGCAAGGTGCCCGACGGCGAGCCGAAGGCCTGGGACGGCAACGCGAAGCTCAGCGTCGTCGGCAAGCCCACGCCGCGCCTCGAAGGCGCCGCCAAGGTCACCGGCCAGGCGCGCTACGTCTTTGATGTCAAGCTGCCGGGCATGCTCTACGCGGCCACGGTGCGCTCCCCCCATGCGCACGCGCGGGTCCGCGGCGTGGACGTCTCCGCAGCAGCGAAGATGCCGGGCGTGAAGGCCACGTACATCATCGAGCGCATCCTCGGGCCGGCCGAGCTGCGGCTCAAGGCCACCGGTCCGGGCAAGTTTCCGCGGGTGCGATTCGAGGGACAGCCCATCGCGGCGGTCGCTGCGGTCACGCAGGCGCAGGCCGAAGATGCCGCGCGCAGGATTCAAGTTGATTACCAGGTATTGCCGCATGTCTCGGACATCGATGAAGCGCAGAGGCCGGGCTCGCCGCTCGTCTTCGAGGGGCCGGTCGAGCAGCCTTCGACCGCCGGCGGCGGCGGCGCGCCCAAGGGCCTGCCGCAGCGGGGCAACATCCGCGGGCCGCTGGTCGTGGTGAAGCCCGAGGGCGGCGACATCGAGAAAGCGCTCTCCGAAAGCGCGACTACTGTCGACGCCACCTTCCGCACCGACGTGCAGACGCACTCGGCGATGGAGACACACGGCGCGGTCAGCGACTGGCGCGACGACGGCGTCACCATCTATTGCAGCACGCAGGGCCTGCATTCGGTTCAAAACGAGATCGCAACGCTCTTTGGATTGAGCAAATCCAAGGTGCACGTCATCTGCGAGTACACCGGCGGTGGTTTTGGCGCGAAGTTCGGCGCGGCGAACTACGGCGTGATCGCGATGCACCTCTCGCGCAAGGCAAAGGCGCCGGTGCGGCTCTTCCTCGACCGGCGCGACGAGCACCTCTCGGTCGGCAACCGGCCCAGCTCCATCCAGCACCTGCGGCTCGGCGCGGACAAAGAGGGAAAGCTGCTTGCGATTGATTTGATCGCGCAGGGCAGCGCGGGCTGCGCGGCGGGCGCGGGCTGCGCGGGGCCGGCGAAGAACCTCTACCCGGCGAAGGTGGTGCGCACCTCCGAAGAGGACGTCTTCCTGCACACGGGACCAGCCGCGGCGTTCCGCGCGCCGGGACATCCGCAGGGCGCCTTCGCGCTCGAGCAGGCGATGGACGAGCTGGCGCAGAAGCTCGGCCTCGACCCGCTCGAGTTGCGCGAGCGGAACGACGCGCACCCGGCGCGCCGCGAGGAGCGGCGCATCGGCGCGCAGAAGTTCGGCTGGGCCGCGGCGCGCGCGCGCAAGAGCCCAGGGCTTTTGAAGCGCGGCGTCGGGTTCGCGCAGGGCCTCTGGTACAACTTCGACGGTCCGCACTCGTCGGCGGAGGTGATCGTCCACGACGACGGCAGCATCGAGTGCCGCTCGGGCGTCGCGGATATCGGCGGCGGCATCCGCACCGCCTGCGCGCAGGTCGTCGCCGAGGTGCTCGGCGTGCGGCCCGAGGAGGTCCGCGTCCGCGTCGGCGACACCAGCTATCCCGAGGGTCCGCCGAGCGGCGGCAGCATGACCACGCAGCTGCTCACGCCCGCGGTGCGGGTGGCGGCCGAGCAGGTCCACGCGCAGCTTGCTTTGAGCGGCGGCGATGTTCGCAAGCCCGGCAAGACCCTGCGCGGGTATGGCGAGCGCGCCCGCGACTACGGCGGCTGGCGCACGGACCCGTATACCGCCACCATCGGCGGCGCGCAGTTCGCCGAGGTCGAGGTCGATACCGAGACCGGCATTGTTCGCGTCCTTCGCGTGCTCGCGGTCCACGACTGCGGCCGGCCGGTGAATCGCCTGGCGCTCGAATCGCAAATCAACGGCGGCATCGTCCAGGGCGTGTCCTATGCTTTGCACGAGCGCCGCGTGCTCGATCTTCCCACCGGCCGGATGGTCAACGCCAATCTGGAGCAGTATCGAATTGCGGGCTCGAAGGACGTTCCGATGATCGAATCCATCATTGTCGAGAACTATCTTGGCCGCACCAATACCGACGTCAGCGGCATCGGCGAGCCGGCCACCGTACCGACCAGCGGCGCGATTGCGAACGCCATCGCGCACGCCACCGGCGTCCGCATGCGCGAGCTGCCGATGACTCCCGCGCGCGTACTGGCGGCGCTGCGAGGCAAGTCATGAAGGCGCTGGCGTGGATCGAGCCGGTGGATCTGCAGGGCGCGCTGGGCGCGGCCGCCGAGGCGGGGACGCTGGTGAAGGCGGGCGGGGTGGACGTCGGCGATCGGCTGAAAGAACACCTCGACGAGCCGCAGGCGCTGGTCAACATCCGCAACCTGCGCGAGCTCGACTTCGTGCGCGCCGACGGCGACGCTCTCTCGTTCGGCCCGCTGGTCACGCTCGCGCGGCTGGCGGCGGACGACCGGGTGCCCCGCGCGCTGGCCGAGGCGGCGCTGCACGCGGCCACCCCGCAGATCCGCGCCATGGCGACGCTGGGGGGCAACCTCGCCCAGCGGCCGCGCTGCTGGTATTTCCGCAGCGAGCATTTCCATTGCCGCAGGAAGGGCGGCGAGACCTGCTTCGCACAGGACGGCGAGAACGAGGAGCACGCCGTCTTCGATAATCAGATTTGCGCCATCGTGCATCCTTCTGCGACCGCCACCGCGCTCATCGCGCTGGGCGCGACGGTCAAGCTCAAGAGCTTGAAAGCCGAGCGGTCGGTCCCGATCGAGCAATTCTTCATCTCGCCCGACACCGACGTCATGCGCGAGAACGTGCTCGCGCATGGCGAGCTCATCGTCGAGGTGCGCATACCGGTCTCGAAGGTTCCCTCGGCGTATATCAAGCTGATGGAGAAGCAGAGCTTCGACTGGCCGCTGGCGGAGGCCGCGGTGCGACTGGGTTCGCAGCCGCGCATCGTGCTCGGCGCGGCCGCGCCGGTGCCGCTGCGCGCTCTGAAGGCAGAGCAGGCCATCGCGGGCCACGCGCGCATCGACGAGGCGCTCGCGGGGCAGGCGGCGAAGCTCGCGGTGCAGGACGCGACGCCGCTCTCGAAGAACGGGCACAAGGTCACCCTGCTCGAGGTGGCGGTGCGGCGCGCGCTGCTCGCCGCGGGAGGTGCTGCGTGAGCGACGCGACTGCAAATGGCTCTGTTGCTGACGACGCCGCCGAGCCGCGCCTCTGCGACTTCCTCCGCGCCAAGGTCTCCGGCGCCGCGCACGGCGACAAACGCGCGCTCTTCGCCATCCGCAACGACGCGAGCTCCATCTATTGGTGTCTGCTGACCATGTCGCCGTCCGGCCCCGACGATGGCCTCGTCCACGCCGACTGCTGCAGCCCCGAGCGGACTTGCTGCAGCGCGGACGACGCAGTCGTCTGACTCGAGCGCGCGCCGGAGCAGGGCTCGCTGTTCACCGTCGAGCTTCCCCTCGACGCGGCCCCCCTGGTCGGGTCGGTCAACTGTCCTACGCGGCCCGCGCTGCAGGTTCCGGCGCAGCCGCCCGCGCCGCAACTCCGCACCGATCAGCCGAGCGATGGGCAGACCGTCACCACCGCGCAGGTCACCGTCTCGGGCGCGGCTGAGATCACCGGCGTCAAGTCCGTCTCGGTGAACAACGAGGCCGTGAGCTTCGATCCCGCGACCGGCACCTTCTCGGTCGAGGTCACTCTCAATCCCGGCGCCAATACCATCGTCATCGACGCCGTCTCGGCCGACGCGCCGATCCTGGAATCGTCGGTCAGCGTGACCTATAGCGCCGGCTCGCTCCCGCCTGCCGCGAGCAAGACCGGCTGCAGCAGCGCGGGGCTCGCGGATCTATTGGCGCTCCTGCCGCTCGCCGCTTTCCTCCGCCGGCGGCGGTGAGCGGCATCAGGCACCACACCCTTCGCTGGGAGCAATGATTAAAATGACCGAATGCCGAGCAGAGGCCGCCGCGACGCTCCCACCCGCAAGCGCTCGGCGCCGCTGCGCAAGCGGTTGCCCGAATATGAGGCAAAGCGCGACTTCGCCATCACCAACGAGCCCGTGCCCGGTGCGGTCGAGCGGCACGGGGTTCCCACCTTCGTGGTGCACAAGCACGACGCCACCCGGCTGCATTACGACGTGCGCCTGGAGATGGACGGCGCGCTCGCCAGCTGGTCGGTCCCCAAGGGGCCGAGCTACGACGCGGGCGTCAAGCGGCTCGCCATCCAGACGGAGGACCACCCGCTCGAGTACGGCAAGTTCGAGGGGCGCATTCCCGACGGCGAATATGGCGCGGGCGATTCGCTCATCTGGGACAATGGCACCTGCGAGTCGGTGCCACCGGGTCAGCTGTCGCAGCAGCGCAAGAAGGGACATCTCGTTGTCGAGCTCAAAGGCCATAAGCTCAATGGGCAGTGGCATCTGGTGCGCACCCACGGCGGCGGGCCCGGCAAGGCCCAGTGGCTGATGTTCAAGGTGAAGGACGGTACCGAGGATGGGGCCCGCGACGTCGTCGCCGAGCGCCCGGAGTCGGTGGTGAGTGGGCGCGTGGCGACGCGCGGGCCCGAGCGGCAGGGCAAGCTCGGCCTGCCGCGGCCTGCGCCCGACAAGCTGCTGGCGCCGCTGATGCCGCCCATGCTCGCGACGCTGGTGGACGAGGCGCCCCCGGGCGACTTTCGCATCGAGCTCAAATATGACGGATATCGGGCGCTCTGCGCCGTTTCAAATCGTCGCGTTGCCATGTGGACCCGCAACTCGCTCGACCTGACCACGCGGTTTCCTGCCATTGCCCAAGCTCTCGGCCAGTTGGTGGTCGGTGACGCGGTGATTGACGGCGAGATCGCCATCCTCGACGCAGACGGGGTGCCGCGATTCGAGCTCATCCAGCAGGGCCGCAACGACGAGGCGGTGCTCTTTGCGTTCGACCTGCTGCGGCTCGACGGCGAGGATCTGCGCGCGCGCCCGTTGAACGAGCGGCGGGATCTGCTGCGCAGCCTTCTGTCCAATGCTGCTGCCCACCTGCGCGTGTCGGAAGAGTTGCCGGGGCCAATCGACGCGGCGCTCGCCGAGGTGAAGCGACGCGGCGGCGAGGGCCTGATGCTCAAGGCGCCTTTGTCTCTCTATGAAAGCGGTCGCTCGCGCGAGTGGCTGAAGCTCAAGGCGCAGGCGACGCAGGAATTCGCCATCATCGGGTGGATGCCGGGGAAGGGCGGGCTCGCGGGCGGGCTGGGCGCGCTGCTGCTCGGCGTCGCCGAGAGGGACGGCTTCGTCTTCGCCGGCAAGGTGGGGACCGGCTTCTCCGCGCAGCAGCGGAAGGAATTGCAGGAGAAACTATCCAAAGACGCAATCGACCATTCCATTGCGCGGGATGCGCCGCGCCTGCGGGAGGCGCGCTGGGTCGAGCCGCGGCGGGTCGCGCAGGTGCGTTTCACGGAGTGGACCGCGGACGGAAAGCTGCGGCACCCGGCGTTCCAGGGGCTGCGCGCGGACAAGACGCCGCGGGAATGCGTGCGCGAGGTGCCCAAGGAGGTGCACGCCCCCGTGAGGAGCGCTTCCACGAAGCGTGCCGCGCCCGCGGAGACCGATCCGGAAGTCCGGCTGAGCAACCCCGGCCGCGTGCTCTATCCGAGGGACGGCCTCACCAAACAGGACGTCGCCGCCTATTACGAAGCGGTCTCGGGCCCGCTGCTCGCCGCCGTCGCGCGCCGCCCGCTGACGCTCGTGCACTGGAATCGAGGCATCGACAAGCCTTCCTGGTTCCAGCAGAACATCGGCGACGAGCTCGAGCCGTGGATGACCACCGTCGGCACGCCCTCAGAGCGCCGCATCGTGCGCCACCTGGTCGCGGACCGCCCGGCGACGCTGCGCTGGCTCGCGCAGAGGTCCGTGCTCGAATTGCACGCCTGGCATTCGCGAAGCGAGTCCCTGACCATTCCCGACTGGGTGCTCTTTGATCTGGACCCCGCTGACGGCGCGGACATCGAGCAGTCGATCGAGGTCGCGCAGATCCTCCACGGCATGTTCGAGCGGCTGAGCCTGCCGAGCGTGGTCAAGACGACCGGCAAGCGCGGCCTGCACGTGCTGGTCCCCCTCGCGCCGGGGCACACCTACGAAGACGCCGAGTCCTTCGCGCTGCAGGTCGGCGCAACGGTCGAGAAGCAATTGCCCAGACTGGTCACGCTCGAGCGGTCGAAATCGAAGCGTCACGGCCGCCTCTATTTCGATTGCCTTCAGAACGCTTATGGCAAAACGGCGGTGGCGGCGTATTCGCTGCGCGGTCTCGACGGCGCGCCCGTCTCGGCGCCCCTCCGCTGGAGCGAGGTGAAGCCGGGCCTCGACCCGCGCTCATTCAATCTGAAGACCATGCCCGAGCGGCTGCGCGAGGTCGGCGACCTCTTCGCGCCGGCGCTGGGGCCGGGCGTGCGGCTGCCGCGCTACAAGAAGTGAGGCGCGGGGCGATCGGTCGTGCGTGATCCATCTCCTTGGGCTACTCTGACTCGCGTGAGCGACGAGATCGTCATCCCCGCTTTCCGCAGCGTGCCGCGCACCGGCGTCATCTTCGTCACCACGGAGGCGCACAAGCGGGGGTATCGCTCGGCCGATCCGGAGTGGTGCAACCTGGGGCAGGGCCAGCCCGAGACCGGGCCGCTGCCGGGCGCGCCGCCGCGCGTGCAGGAGCTCCGGGTTGCGCTGGACGATCAGGAATATTCGCCCGTCCCCGGCCTCTGGGATTTGAGGGAAGCCGTCGCGGGCCTCTATAACCGGCTCTATCGCAAGGGCCTGCCGTCGCAATACACCGCCGAGAACGTCTCCATCTCCGGCGGAGGCCGCGCCGCGCTGACCCGCGCCGCCGCCTCGCTCGGCCATGTCAACCTCGGCCACTTTCTCCCCGATTACACGGCCTATGAAGAGCTGCTCGACGTCTTCAAGGCCTTCACCGCGATCCCCATCTTGCTCGAAGGCGACCGCGGCTATGCTTTTACCGCCGACGATCTGAAGCGCGAGGTGCTGGGCCGCGGCCTCTCTGCACTGCTCTTGAGCAATCCCTGCAATCCGACCGGCAAGCTGGTGCAGGGCGAGGAGCTGCAGCGCTGGGTGCGGCTCGCGCGCGAGCTCGAATGCTCGATCCTCATCGACGAGTTTTATTCGCATTACATCTGGACGGCGCGGCCGGGACAGCTGCCGATCGAGAGCGCCGCGCGCTACGTCGAGGACGTCGATCGCGATCCGGTGGTGCTCTTCGACGGGCTGACCAAGAACTGGCGCTATCCGGGCTGGCGCGTCACCTGGACCGTCGGACCGCGCCAGGTGATCGAGGCGGTCTCCAGCGCCGGCTCGTTCCTCGACGGCGGCGCGTCGCGGCCGCTGCAGCGCGCGGCGATTGCATTGATGACGGAGGAATACGTGATCAAAGAGACGCTCGCCATCCACGCGGCCTTCCGCGAGAAGCGCGACCGGATGCTCTCTCGCCTCGACCGGATCGGTATTCACGCCGACCGCGCGCCGGACGGCACCTTCTATGTCTGGGGCAACCTCTCGGGTTTGCCTCCTCCCTTGAACGACGGAATGGGCTTCTTCCGCGCCGCGCTCGATCGCAAGGTCATCACCGTGCCGGGCGAGTTCTTCGACGTCAACCCGGGCAAGCGCCGCAGCGCGCGCGCGTCGCGCTTCCGCCACTACACGCGCTTCTCCTTCGGGCCGGAGCAGGCAAAGCTCGACCTCGCGCTTGGCCGGATCGAGGAGCTGGTGCTCGCTGCGACAGGCTGACCCAGCGATACCTATCTCAATATCTCGGGTCCGGAGGCGCTGCTCGACGCCATCCGCCGCTGCTTCGCCAGCCTCTTCACCGCGCGCGCCATCAATTAGCGCGCGGACCTGGGCTTCGATCACCTGGAGGTCGCGCTCTGCGTGGCCGTGCAAAAGATGGTGCGCTCGGACCTGGCCGCGTCCGGCGTCCTCTTTACCCTCGATACCGAGAGCGGCCACCGCGGGGTGGTGCTGGTGACCTCGTCCTATGGACTAGGCGAGGCCATCGTGCAGGGGCAGGTGGTCCCCGACCAGTATTACGTGCACAGCGCGGCGGGTTCAGCCAGCCGCTCGCACGCGCGACAGCGCAAAGAGGCCCAGAGAATCGCTGAGCGCGTGGGCCACCATTGGCGCGAGCAGATTCGCGCGCCACAGGTAGAGCCAGCCCAGCGCGAGCCCAACCGGAAAGTAGAGCGCCACCATTGCCCACGTCGCCGGGTGCCGCCACGCATAACGATTGGGCGGAAAGTGCACCAGCGCGAAGAGGAAGCTCGCGAGCCACAGCCCGAAGAGCGGCTGCAGCCAGCCGCGAAAGAGGATCTCCTCGCAGACGCCGGCCAGCGCGGCCATCAGCAGCATCGTCCAGAGCGGCAGCTTGCCGAACAGAGTCTGGTTGCGCGTCGCCAATAAAGCGAGCAGCTCGCGGCCCGCGGCGGTGGCTGACAGCAGCACCGGAAAGAGCGCGTTGTAGGCCGCATAGGCGACGATGCCGGCGAGGCCGAGGCCGAAATCGGCGAGGGCCGGAGCGATGCGGATGCGCGGGAGCGCGCCGCGCAGCAGCAGCGCCGCGGTGGCGATGGCGACAGAAAGCAGCGCGTACATTCCCAGCTGCCGCGCAAACGCGGTCGCGGGCCGCAGCGTCGGCAACTCGAGGAAGGGAGATTTCATTCGGGGCCGGGCCGCCGCAGACGCATCGGGAGCAGCCTAGCAGGCGCCCGCCAGGCGCGCCCTGAGAGCAGGCAGTGCCACGCAAGCGTTGCAATTCATACATTCGATTGAGTGGAGCTCAACGAAGGCGGGAGAACATGTTGATCGCGCTCGTCGCAATACTCTTCGCGGCCCCGGGTCAGGTCGCACCCATCAATGACGGCAATGCGATGACCCTGCCAGCGAGCCGCCACGTGGTGCGGATCGATCCGGGAGGCGGCAAGCCGGCCATCTGGTTCGCGGCCCTCCAGCAGGACGGCGCCGGCGGGCACGCGCTCGGGTTCTATCGCAGCGACGACGAGGCGCAATCGTGGAGTTACTACGCGCCGATCCAGGACGACCCTTCGGAGACCGACCGGGTCGATCTGGTCGCGGTGGGCGCCGACATTGCGCTGGTCTACTCGTACGAAGGCCCGACCATCTCCGGCTCGGCGCTGCACAGCGTCTACTTCCAGTGGTGGCGGTATGACGGCAATGGAGGCTGGAACCCTTCCGCTCCCGTCACGGTGATGCAGGCGGCGGCCGACAGCAGCAACGGCTACCTCCGCGGCGAGCTCGCCATCGATTCTGTGGGTCGCATCTGGGCGCAGGCCATGCGCCTCGAGCCGGATGGCAGCTTCACAATCTGCATGGCGGTCTCCACCAACGGCGGCACGAGCTTCACCCTGCAGCCGTCGCTCGGCTCGTTCGCCAATCGTCTGGGAGGACGCATCCTCAGCCTGGGCAACCGGCTGATGCTGCTGTACGGCACGCACGGGGTGGACCCGGCCTACATGCGGCTGCGCAATGACAGCGATCCGGTGGACAGCTGGGGCGCGGCGCAGCAGGTCTTCCCGGAGGGCATCTATCACGGCGCTGCGCTGAGCGCGGTGGGCGACGGCAACGGCGGGGTGCATCTAGTTTATAAGGACGTCAACGAGACCCTCTGGTATCGCTTCTTCAATGGCTCGAGCTGGAGCGGGCGCAGCCAGATCGAGGGCAATCCCGACTGGGCGACGCAGCCCGCGACTACGCGCATCGGCAGCGACGTGCTGGTGTTCTGGAGCCACCCGGTCTCGACCAATACCGACTATCGCCTGCGTTATGCCCTGATCCACAACGGATCGATCGGCGGCGCGACGACGCTGGACGATTCATCGGGGTTCAAAGGATATCCGGCGGCGCCGGAGGTGTTGCCGTCCTCCGCGCCGCGCGTGCCCTGCTTCTATGGCGACACCCCGGACGCGAACAGCAGCGGGACCGCGAACGTCGTTTATGCGGTGACGCCGGGCGGCGGCGGCACTCCTGACGCGGGGACGCCTGATGCAGGGACGCAGGACGGCGGCACTCCGGATGCAGGCACTTCGGATGGCGGCACCTCCGGCGGCGGCGGCACGGGAGCGACGCTCTTCTCCGATACCTTCAATCGGACCGCGTCCACTCTCGGCTCGACCTGGACGGTGGTGAAAGGCGCATTCACCCAGGATACCCGCGCCAATACCGACAGGGACGCTCCCGACCAGGCGATGGTGAACGGCCTCTCCTGCGGGGATTGCGCCGTGCAGGCGGACGTGGACGGCTTCGGCGACCCGGTCGCCATCGACCTGCGCGTCGCACCGGCCTCGCCGGACAACCGCTACGATCTCATCCTCCAGAACACCGGCCATCTGCAGATCCGCAAGCATCGTGGAGGCGCAATCACCGTGCTCGGCGATGTCGTGAGCGGAATCGCGGACAGCGGCAACTGGAGCACGCTGTCGCTCAGCGCCACCGGCAGCGGTCCGGTCTCGCTGGTGGCGAAGGTGAATGGCGCGGTGAGGCTCAGCGTCACTGACTCGAGCAACGTGCTGGGAGCTGGCAGTGCTGGCATGTCTGCGGCCATCAGCGGTATCTGGTACCGGAACTTCATCGTCACCGGGGCAGACGGTGGGACGGGCGGCGGCACTCCGGACGCAGGAACGCCCGACGCCGGCACTCCGGACGCAGGAACGCCCGACGCCGGAACGCCCGACGCCGGAACGCCCGACGCGGGAAGCTCCGGCGGCGGCCCGGTCTCCTTCTTTGATTCCTTCAATCGAAACACTTCGGCGCTCGGAGCCCCGTGGGTGGTGGTGAAGGGCGCGTTCATTGATGATACCCACGCCAATACCGACAACGACGCGCCCGACCAGGCGATGGTCGGCGGGCTCTGGTGCGAAGACTGCACCGTGCAGGCCGACGTGGACGGGTTCGGCGACCCTGTCGCCATCGACCTGCGCGTCGCGCCTGGCTCGCCCGACGACCGCTACGATCTCATCCTCCAGAACACCGGCCAGCTGCAGGTCCGCAAGCACCGTGGAGGCACCATCACGGTGCTCGGCGATGTCGGCAGCGGAATCGCGGACACCGGCAACTGGAGCACGCTGTCTCTCACCGCCACCGGCAGCGGGCCCGTCTCGCTGGTTGCCAAGGTGAACGGCGTCGTCAAGCTCAGCGTCACCGACTCCGGCAACGTGCTCGGCGCCGGCAGCGCCGGCATGTCGGCCGGGATCAGCGGCATCTGGTTCCGCAACTTCGCCCTGAACGGGACCGGCAGCGCGGGCACCGACGGCGGCACCGGCGACGGAGGCACTGATGGTGGCACCACCGACGGAGGCAGCACCGACGGCGGCACTTCGCTCGCCATCCAGGTGACCTATACCGGCACCGATTACGACCTCCTGGCGGTGGATGGGTTCGGCACTGCCTATGGCAATCAAATCGGCGATAGCAACTCCAGACTCTATGCCTCGACCGACGGCCGCACCTGGACCTTCGCCGGCACCAGCGGCAATGGCTGGGACTTCCACGTGGTCACCGCGCTCTCGACCGGAACGCTGCTCGCCGACACCCAGAATGGCGACCAGCACACCACGGAGCGCTCGACCGATCACGGCGCCACCTGGGCCGACGTGCTGCCCACCGGCGTCTATTCCGCGCTCTCGCCGCACAGCTATGCAGAGCTCGACGGCGCGATCTATCTCATCGAATATCAAGTGTTCTCCGAGAACGCGACGCCCATCCACCTCTGGAAATCCGTGGACGACGGTCAGACCTGGAGCATCGTCCAGACCTTCAACACCCATCGGCACGGGCACGGCGTGATCGCCGATCCCGCGCGTCACGCGCTCTGGGCCGTCTTCGGCGACACCGACCCGCAGTCCGGCACGTATCGATCGACCGACGGCGGCCAGACCTGGACCACGATGGCGACGGCACAGCCCGGCGACATCGTCGACGGCACCATCCTCCCCGATGGCTCCCTGCTCGCGGGGCAGGACATCAGCTACCAGCCCGACTTTCCGCACGTCGCACGCATCGGGCTCGACCTGAGCATTACGAACTATGTCCAGCTCCCGTCGGCGAGCTATTCGACGCACGCGGTGGGCTCGGGCGGGTATGTCGTGGGCGCCACGCGCGAGCAGGGCGCAGACGTCACGCCCTCGAGCGTCACCACCGGCTCGCTGTGGGGAAGCGGCGACGGCGTGCACTGGGCGAAGCTGCTCGATGTCCCCGAGGCGAACACCATCGAAGATTGCCGCACGGACGTCTACTGGGAATTGGCCAGCGGCGAGCTGGTGGTGAACGTCAAGGGCGCGAGCGGATTCGGCGCGAACGGCCGCGGATACCTGCTACTCACGACCCAGCGCCAATAGTCGCTGTCCCCGGTGAGCTGCTCGTCTTTCATCAGCCACCGTGCTGCGTCCAGGGTCACGCTCGCACCGGGGAATTGACCGCATGCAGGGGCCGCTCGCCGCGCAGGACGCGCTGCACGTCGGCGAGCGCCAGCGTGGCCATCTGCGCGCGCGTCTCCTGCGTGGCGCTGCCGAGGTGCGGCAGCAGCACCACGTCGTCGCGGCTCAAAAGCCCTGGGTGGACGCGCGGCTCATGCTCATAGACATCGAGCGCGGCGCCGCCCAGGTGGCCGGACTCGAGCGCGCGCACCAGCGCCGCCTCGTCCACCAGCGCGCCGCGCGAGGTGTTGATCAGGATGGCGCCGCGCTTCATCTGCAAGAGCTGCGCGGCGCCGATGGCGTGGCGCGTCTCGGGGCCGAGCGGCGCGTGCAAGCTCAGCACGTCAGACACGCGTAGGAGCTCGTCCAGCTCGACGCCGCCGGTGCGGCTGGTAAACAGCACGCGCATGCCGAAGCCTTCCGCGCGCCGCGCCACTGCCCGGCCGATACGGCCGTAGCCGAAGATGCCCAGCGTCGCTCCCCGCAGCTCGCGGCCGAGCAGCAGTGTCGGCGTCCAGCCGTGGAAATGTCCGCCGCGCACCAGCGCCTCGCCTTCGCGCAGGCGGCGCGCGACCGCGAGCAAAAGCGCCCAGGTGAGGTCGGCGGTGGACTCGGTGAGCACGTCGGGCGTGTTGGTCACCCAGATGCCGCGCCGGGTGCAGGCGGCCACATCGACGTTGTCGTAGCCGACCGCGTGGTTTGCGACGATGCGAAGCTGTGGCGCCAGGTCGAGCAGCTCGTCGTCGATGCGTTCGGAGAGCATGGAGACGATGGCCGAGGCGCCGTGCACGCGAGCGAGTAGCTCCTCGCGAGAGAGCGCTTCGTCCGGGTGCACGTGGACCTCGAGCCCGGCGCCGAGCGCCTCGACCGGATCGATGGCGAGCCGCCGCGCGATGAAGACCATTGGACGCTGCATTAGAGGGGGAGCGGGACTTCGACCCGGCGGCTCGGCATCGCAATCGATTACCACAGCCGAGCAGCCGGCCGCCCACCGGGCAAGGTCGAGCGAGCGGGCGCTTCGTGTCGGCACGTCCTGGCCGCGCGCGCCGCCCGGTGCGTAGGTTCATTCGATGGGCTTCTTCAAGATTCTCGGGGACCACTGGCCGGTGGCAAAACAAGTGGCGCAGGGAGACGCGGCCGGGCTCGGTTCGTCCTCCTGGTCGCAGCGCAGCCTGGGCCTCCGGCCGCGCATCGACGGCGCCGAGGTGCACAAGTCGATCTGCCCCTATTGTGCGGTCGGTTGCGGGCAAAAGGTCTTCGTCAAGGAGGGTAAGATCCTCGATATCGAGGGCGACGAGGATTCGCCCATCTCGCGCGGCCGGCTCTGCCCGAAGGGCTCGGCCACCTTCCAGCTGGTCGCCGGCTCGCACCGCGTCCGGCACGTGCTCTATCGAAAGCCCTACGGCACCTCCTGGGAGAAGATCCCGCTCGAGCAGGCGATGGAGGTGGTCGCCGCGCGAATCAAGCAGGCGCGCGACGAGACCTGGGAGGCCAAAGACGAGAAGGGCCACGACGTGCAGCGTACGCTCGGCATCGCGCATCTTGGTGGCGCTACGCTCGACAACGAAGAAAACTATCTATTGAAGAAGCTCTATACGGCGCTGGGCGTGGTGCAAGTCGAGAATCAAGCCAGGATTTGACACAGCTCCACGGTCCCCGGTCTGGGGATCTCCTTCGGTCGAGGCGGCGCCACCGGCTTCCAGCAGGATCTGGCGAATTCGGACGTGATCGTCATCCAGGGCTCGAACATGGCCGAGTGTCATCCGGTCGGGTTCCAGTGGGTGATGGAGGCGAAGGCGCGGGGCGCGAAG
>JAYWBT010000123.1:0-13247 GCA_043781235.1 Deltaproteobacteria bacterium | reverse complement strand
CCGCGGCGCTCCGGGCGGATCGGACGACGGCGGCTTCGACGAATTGCTTGAATTCTGCCGCAGCCTCGCGACCTCGGCCTCGAGGTGGCTCACGCGTGCCAGCAGCTTCGCGACCAAAGCGGTGAGCTCGGCGATCTGCAGATCCCGTGGGTCGGCGGCCGACACTCGCCGCGCGCCACCCGGTCCACGTCAGCTTGCGGGTCGCGAAGGGATGCTGGAACCTGCGCAGCGTCCCGGCCCTGCGTGCGCTGGAGCCGGCTTTCAATGCGCGGCGCGAACGCTTTGGATTTGGGCTCGTCCATTACCCGGTGCCGGGGAGTCACCTGCACCTGATGGTCGAGGCCGAAGGCAAAGAGTCCCTCACGCGCGGGATGAAGGGGCTCGAGGTCCGGCTCGCCCGTGCGGCCCTCAACAAGCTGATGGGAAAGAGCAGCGCTGTCTTTGCCGCCCGCGATCACGCGCATATCCTTTGGACGCCGACCGAGGTCGCGAACGCGCTTCGGCACCTGCGCGGCAACGATTTGCCCCTACTCGGTAGGCGTCACGCGAGGATCTTCTTGCGGCCCTTCTTCGCGGTGCAGGCCGCGCGGCGAGGCGACACCGTCGGGGAAATCGCCGACCGGTACTCCTCCGCCGCGCTGGCGAATGGCGAGTTCCCTCTCCAGCAGGACGGTCCGCTCGTCTCGCGCCGGAGACCTGGCTGCTCGGCTCAGACGGGCGCCTCGCTCTGCCCGGAAAGCGCGCCCGCTGAATCGCCGAGTGGGCGGAGCCGTCGCTCGCGGATCTGCTGCGGCGGCGCGGGTTCCGTCCATGCCGGACAGCGAGGAGCCAGGTTTGCCCAATGTCGAACTGGTGGCCTTGAAACTCCAGCGAACGACCTTTCACCGGATCCGGTTAGTCAGGCAGGAGCGGAGCCCTTCTGTCCGTCGTCATTGTCTTGATTGCATGCAGACGATTCGTCGCGGCTGCCAACAGGAGCTCAGCGTCGTTTTGACGATGTCGAAACAGGCATCAGCAGCCGTCACCGCCGCAATGAGCACTCCGCGTTCGTCCGTGCTCGTCAAAGGGCCATCGAGAGACCACCAAAGCTGCGCATGATCACCGCTGCGAGAGCCAAAGCGCGATGAGCGCCAGCGCGGCGGGAAGCGCCTGCAAATAGAGGATGCGGCGCGAGACGGAATAGGCGCCGTACGCGCCCGCGACCACCACGCAGCAGAGGAAAAAGGTCGCGCGCGGCACGAGGTCCGTCTCCGAGGCCAGCGCCCAAAGGAGCCCTGCCACCAGAAATCCATTGTAGAGGCCCTGGTTCGCCGCCAGCACCGCCGTGGTCGCGGCCTTCTCCGGCGAGTTGCGGAAGGTCTTGAGGCCCAGCGGCTTCTGCCAGAGGAACATTTCCAGCGTCAGGAACCACAGGTGGAGGGCCGCCACGATTAGAATGAAGACGACGGCGAGCGTGCGCATGTGCGACCAGTATCACCTTGCGACCCTGTGGCGCCCCTGCGAGGATCGCCGCGCTTGAGACTTCCGCAGCCGACCGCGAAGGGCAGGGCGCTCGCGCGGGACCTCTCGCGCCTCGCGCGCGTGTCCTGCGACCCGGCCGACCTGTGGGCCGCCTCGCGCGACTGCTGGCCGCGGGCCCTGCTCTGGACCAAGGCGCGCGTCGTGCCGCACCCGCCCGACGTGGTCGCGTGGCCGGCGAGCGCGGATGAGGTCCGGGCGATCATCGAGCTTGCGGCCGAGAGGCAGATCCCGGTGGTGCCCATCGGCGGCGGCAGCGGCGTCTGCGGCGGCGCGGTGCCGGTGCACGGCGGCATCGCGCTCGATCTCAAGCGGCTCGCAGGTCTGCCGCGCATCGACCTGGGCGCGCGCACGGTGGACGTCGAGGCCGGCATGCTCGGCCAGCGCCTCGAGGAGCTGCTGCAGCAGCAGGGGGCGACCCTCGGACACTTCCCCGAGAGGCGTGCCTCGACCGTCGGCGGCTGGCTCGCGACCCGCAGCGCGGGGCAGGGCTCGAGCCGTTATGGAAAGATCGAGGACATGCTGCTCTCGCTTGAGGCGGTGGACGGCACCGGCGCGCTCCTGCGCACCATCGACGGGCCCAGCGCCGGCCCCGACCTCAACCAGATCCTCGCCGGCAGCGAAGGCACGCTGGCGGTGATCACGGCGGCGCGGCTGCGGATCTGGCCGCGGCCTGTTGCGCAGTGGCTGCGCGGCGTACGCTTTCCCTCGGCGCAGCAGGGCCTGCACGGGCTCCGGTCGATCCTGAAGGCGGGCCTGCGCCCGTCGATCGCGCGCCTGCTGAACCCGCTCGATACGCTGCTCGAGGGCAAGCACCTGCCGGTGCCCACGCCGCTGCGCTGGGTGGTCGACGCCGGACAACAGGAGACGCTGCGGGTCGCGCTCAAAGCGCCGCTCTTGCTGAACCGGACGGTGGAGGCGCTGCCCGCGGGCTGCCTGCTACTGCTGGGATTCGAGAGCGACTCGTCGGAAGACGAGTGCGCCGAGAAGGGCGACCTCGCGCTCGGGCTCTGCCACGCGGCGCTGGGAGAAGACCTGGGCCCCGGCCCCGGCGAACGCTTTCTCGCGCACCGCTACCGGTCCGCGTACCAAAAGGCAAAGCTCTTCGCGGCGGGCGCGTTCGCCGACACGCTCGAGGTCGCGACCACCTGGGAGCGTCTCGACTCGCTGGCGCGCGCGGTGCGGCGGGCGCTGGAGAGGCACGCCTTCGTCACCACGCTCTACGCGCACCCGCAGCTCGAAGGCTGCGCGGTCGAATTCAGCTTCGTTGGCTTCGCCGGCATGACCGCGTCCGCCGCCGCTGCAGCGAGCGAAGGCGACAACGAGCTCGACCTCGAAGAGGCGGAGGCGCGCTACGACGCCTGCTGGAAGGCGGCGCTCTCGGCTGTGGCGGACGAGGGCGCGACGCTCAGCCACCACCACGGCGTCGGCCTCGCGCGGCAGCTCTTCCTTCCGCGCGAGCTGGGCGAAGGCATGCGGCAGCTGCGCGCCTTGAAGCGCGCGTTCGATCCGCGCGGCATTCTCAATCCGGGAAAGCTGCTGCTGTGAGCGGCCTGCGCGAGCAGCTGGAGGCGACCGGCGCGGCGGTGGTCGAGGACGGGCCGGTCGGCGACGCCGGCGGCCGCGCTGGTGTCGCAGTCGGGCTGCGGGTGACGCCGCCGAGCATCGCCGCGCTGGGGCGCGCGGTGGCGGTGGTGCGCGCGCACCGGCTGCCGCTGCGGCTGCGGGGGAGCGGCGATGCGCCCGTTATGGCGCCCCCCGGCGGTGCGCTGATTGATCTTTCACCGCTTGATCGCATTGCCTCGGTGGACGGCCTCAACGGCATAGCGCGGGTCGAGGCGGGGTGCAGCGTCGCCTCGCTGGAGGCGGCGGCGCGGCGGGCCGGCAGCACGCTCGGGCCGCTCCTTCCGACGGTGCGCGCGGGCTCGGTCGGCGCTTGGCTCGCGGGCCCCACCCGCGGCGAGCGCGGCGTTCCCGGAGCGCGGAGGGAGACGGCGGCGCTGAGTGTGGCGGCGGTCCTGGGCGACGGCCGCATCGCCGAGGGCCGCGCTGCGCCGCGCTCGGCAGCCGGACCGGATCTCGATCACCTGTCGCTCGGCGGCAGCGGGCGGCTCTCGGTGGTGGCGGCCGCCTGGATTCGGCTTTTCCCTGCGTCGCCCGCGCTGGTCAGCTCCTGGCGCTGCGGCTCGGTCTCGGCCGCGGTGGCGGCGGTCGAGCAGCTCTGCCTCGACCGCACCGCGCCGGCTCGCGCACGCATCGAGGCGCAGGACGGCAGGGCGCGGCTGGCGCTGGCGTGGGAGGCGCTCGAGACCGCGCCCATCGAGCGCGACCGCTCAGCGCGCACGCTGCAGGCAGCGGGTTGCGCGCCTGACCCCGATGCCGCGACCAACCAGTGGGTTCGCGAGCCGCTACCGGGGCAGCCGGTGGAGATCGACGCGCGCTGGGCGGCGCTGCGCTCGTGCGCGGTCTCGTCGCTCCAGTTGATTGGGCTACACGCGGGGGGATCGTTCGCGGCGCTGTCGCTGCCGGAAGGCGAGAGCGCCGACGCATGCGCCGCGCAGGCGCGGAGCGCGGGAGCGCGGGTGCTGGCGCCCCGCCGCCTGCGCGACGCGGGGCCGGCGTGGGAGGCGATGGGGGCGGGCGCCGCGTGGGCACGCCTGATCGATGCGCTGGGGGTCGGCGAGTGACCTCGCTTCTGCTCCGCGCGCGACGCTCGGAAGAGCTGTGCGAGCTGTGCCCGAAGCTCTGCCGCTTCGCCTGCCCGGTGAGCGAGGCCACCGCGCGCGAGGCGCTGACGCCTTGGGGTAAGGTCTCGCTCGCGGCGCTCGCGGGCGCGGCGCCCGACGCGTCCTCCGCGCTGGCCTTCGCCGGCTGCACCGGCTGCCTGCGTTGCACGCAGCACTGCGCGCACGAGAATGACGTGCCGTCCACGCTGTATGCAGCGCGCGCGGCGGCCGTGCGCGCCGGGACCGCACCGCGCGTGTGGGGCGAGATCGCGGCGCGCTTCGCCGCTGCCGGCCACGGCGAGCCGCAAGATCTCGCTGCGGTCCACCGATCGCTCGAGGCCGCGCAGCGCGGAAGCGCGCGGACCGGCGGCGACGATTCCGCCAAGGGCGCCGCGTTGCTCTTCGCCGGCTGCGACGATCTCGCCGGGGGCGGGCGGGTCGCGCGCGACGCGCTGGCCGCGGCGCGGGCCCTCGGCGCGCCACTCCTCCTCGCTCCCTCGCTCTGCTGCGGCCTCAAGCTCGCCGAGGCTGGTTACCCCGACGCCTTCGCCGCTCATGCCGCCCGCACCCGCGCCGCGCTCCTGCGCGCGAGCCCGTCGAAGCTCGTCTTTCTCCAGCCCGCCTGCGCGCGCGCGGTGCGCGAGCGTTGGCCGGCGCTGCCCGTGGGCGTCGAGCACGTCACCACCTGGCTGGTCCGCGCGCTGGCGGCGCTACCCGAGCGCTCGCGCCCGCCACCGCTTGCGGGCGAGGTGGTCTTCCACGATCCCTGCGAGCTCGCGCGCGGACTGTCCGAGCTGACGGCTCCGCGCGCGCTCCTCTCGGCGGCGCTCGCGGGCGGGGTGCGCGAGGCCGCTCGCAGCGGCGTCGAGGCGAGCTGCTGCGGGGCCAGCGGGCTGCTACCGCGCACGCTGCCCGAGGTCGCGGCGCGCATGTCTTCCCTGCGTGCCGGGGAGCTCGCGCAAAGCGGGGTGCCCGTCGCGACCGCGAGCCCGGCCTGCGCTGCCGCGCTCGGCGCCGAAGAGGTAGTCTCCATCGTCGCCCGCTGGCTGGAGGGTTCATGAAACCGTTCCTGGTGCTGAATCCCCGCTCCGCCAACGGCGCCACCGGCCGCCACTTCGACTCCATCGCGCGGGCGGTGCGCGGCGCCGTCGGTGATCACCCGCACGCCTTCACCGAGCGTTCGATGCACGCCGCCGAGCTCACCCGCTCTGCGCTCGCCTCCGGTCACGACCTGGTGATCGCGGTGGGCGGCGACGGCACCATCAACGAGGTGGTCAACGGCTTCTTCGAGCCCGCGCAGCCGGGAGAGCCGGCGCGCGCCATCCGCGAGGGCGCCGCGCTCGGCCTCGTCCCGCACGGCACCGGCGGCGACCTGCGCCGCACGGTCGGGCTGGACGGCGATCTGGTGAAGAGCTGCGCGCGCCTCCAGGGCGAGCGCCGCGCCATCGACATCGGCCGCGTCGACTACGCGCTCGCAAGCGGAGGCAGGGCGGCGCGCTACTTCGTCAACGTCGGCGACATCGGCGTGGGCGCGAAGATCGTGGAGATCGCCAACCGCGGCTCGAAGGCGCTGGGCACGCTCAGCTTCACCCTCGCCAGCCTGCGCGGCCTGCTCGGCTGGCGCGACGTGCGCGTGCACGCCTCGTTCGACGGCGCGTCTGCCGAGGAGCTGCAGGTCACCTCGCTCGCCATCGCCAACGGCCGCTACTTCGGCGGCGGCATGATGGTCGCGCCCGAGGCGCGCCTCGACGACGGGCTCTTCCACGTCACCATCTGGACCGGCTACACGCTCCTGGACTTCGCCACCAAGGGAGGCGCCATCCGCGACGGCTCGCACGTCAAGCTGCCCGGGACGCGCACGCGCACCGCGCGCACCATCAGCATCGAGGCGGCGGCACCGGGCGAGGCCATCGGCCTCGAGGTGGACGGCGAACTACTGGGCCAGCTCCCCGCCACTTTCACGGTGCTGCCGGGCGCGCTCCAGCTCATCTCTTGAGCCGGGGCGTGACCTGCTAGCCTGCTGTGTCCATTCACACGCGTTCTCGCTGCCCTCTAGTTTGCTGCGCCGGTGCGAGCCGCGCTGGAAAAGTTGACGGGTCGAGCGAAGAGCCCGCGCCGCGATGTCGACCGGGCGCGCATCCCGCTCGAGGCGCGCTGTGAATTGATCAAGGTCGCGTGCGACCACCGCCGCCCGGCTCCGGCGGCGCTGGACGATGCCGAGCGCAATGGACGCCCGCTTGGTGGCCCGCTCGAGGTGCGCTGCGAGCTGGGCGAATTGTTCTCCATCCTCGAGCGCCGCATTTCCGAGTCCCGCGACTCCTCCACCGTCGGAGGAGTTGATCGCCAGCATCCGCGGCTTCATCGGCCACTGGGGCCGCGGCGAGGCCCACCCGTTCCGCTGGCCGCTTCGGGCGCGCGGGACTAGCGCAGGAGCAAGCCGACGGCGCCGGCGGCGAGGATGAGCAGCGGCTCGGGGAGCTTCCGCGTCTTGATCAGGAGCGCGAGCGTCGCGAGGCCGATGGCGGCGGTGGGGAGATCGATGATGGCCCGCCTGCCCAGCACATACGCCGCGCCGGCGAGGGCGCCCGCCGCGGCCGCGGTGACGCCGGCGACGAATGCCTTCACTTTCACCGTGGACGACCAGCGCCGGAAGTGCGGCGCAATGACGATGACGAAGAGGTAGGGCGGCAGAAAGACGCCCGCCGCCGAGAGGCCTGCGCCCAGAAGGCCGGCGACGAGGAACCCGATGAACGCGACCGTGATCACCACCGGTCCGGGCGTGATCATGGCGATCGCGACCGCGTCGAGGAACTGGCGCTCCGTCAGCCAATGGAACTGATCAACTACGCCGCCGTGCAGGAAGGGAACGATGGCGAGGCCGCTGCCGAAGACAAACGCGCCCGCCTCGGTGAAGTACCAGGCGATGCGCCACAGCTCTCCCCCCGCAGGGCCGCGCAGCCCGGAGACGAGCCACACCGGAAGCAGCAGCGCGGAGACGGTCTGCGCGGAAGGGCGCCAAGCCTTCGCGAGGAGCGCGGCGACTCCGCAGCCGAGGAAGATCCAGATGACCTCCTTCTCGGTCCAGGCGGTGAAGAGCCCGCTGGCGGCGAAGAGCGAGATCAGGAGCGGATCCTTGCCCACCGCGGTGCGCGCGAGCTTCCAGGCGCTACGGATGATGATGGCGATCACCGCCGCGCCGATGCCGTAGAACGCCGCCTCGATCCAGGGCAGGCCGCCGAAGCGCAGGTAGAGCCACGAGAGCCCGAGCACCATCGCGAACGAGGGGCCGATGAACGCGACCGCGACTGCCGAGGCGCCAAAGGTTCCGGCGCGCACCCAGCCCAGGTACATCGCGAGCTGCGCGGCCAGCGGCCCGGGTGAAAGCTGCGAGAGCGCCAGGCCCTCGAGATAGTCCTGCTGCGAGATCCAGCGGCGATCCTCGACCAGGTCGCGCTGCATGTGACCGGCGAGCGCGATGGGACCGCCGAACCCGAAGCTCCCCAGGCGAAGGAAGTAAAGCAGCAGCTCGGGCATGGAGCAGGGCACGACGGTGGGCCTGGTGGGCGCATCCATGTTCGTCACCGCCTCGGCTTCAGCGCCGCGGACTGTGCTACCAGTTTGATGCAGTTGCAACCATGCCTGCTTGACCATAGCGCAATTGCGCTATACGACAGCCCCATGCCGCCCAACCCCGCGCCGGAGCCCCGCTGGCTCCTGCTCATCCACCAGATCCCGCCGAAGCCGAATTATCTGCGGGTGAAGATCGGGCGGCGGCTCCAGAAGCTCGGCGCGGTGGCGATCAAGAATTCGGTGTACGCGCTGCCGAGCGGCGACGCGGCGCGAGAAGATCTCAACTGGTTGCTTCGCGAGATCGTCGAGGGCGGAGGGGAGGGCTCCATCGTCGAGGCGCGGTTCGTCGAGGGCCTGTCCGAGGAGCAGGTGCGGGAGCTGTTCCGCGCCGCGCGCGACCTCGATTACCACGAGCTCAGCAAGCAGGCACGGACACTCGCGCGCGAGGTCACTCGCCGGGGGGCCGTCTCCGGGGACAAGCGGGCGGTCCTCGAACCGCAGCTCGCGCGCCTGCAGAAGCGCATGGCAGAGATCGCCGCCCTCGACTTCTTCGCGGCGCGAGGGAGGGAGCCGGCCGAGGGCCTGTTGCGCGACTTTGCCCAGCGGCTCGCTCTACCAGCGCCAGCGGCCGAGCCGAAGCAGGCCAGCAGGGAGCCGAAGCCGCTAGGCGCGACCTGGGTGACGAGGACCGGGATCCATGTAGACCGCATGGCCAGCGCCTGGCTCATTCGCCGGTTCATCGACGAGAAGGCGCGCTTCAAGTTCGTGTCCTTGAAGGAGCACCAGCACAAGAAAGGCGAGCTTCGCTTCGATATGTTCGACGGCGAGTTCACCCACCAGGGCGACCTCTGCACGTTCGAGGTCCTGCTCGGGCGCTTCAAGCTCGACGACGCTGCCCTTTCGCGCCTGGCCCAGATCGTCCACGATATCGACCTCAAGGACGACAAGCACTCCCGGCCGGAGAAGGTCGGCATCGAGCAATTGATCCACGCCATCGCGATGGCCCACCCGGAGGACGAGATCCGGCTCGCGCGCGCCAGCGCTGCGCTCGACGATCTCTACCAGCTCTATCGGCGGAAGCGGTGAAGGAGATGAGGGAGGGTACGAACATGTGCAGCACGCTTGCGTTCCTGATGGCAGCGATCGTCGGAGCATCGACGGCCCCGAAGCTCGACACCGCAAAGATCGAACAGCTCACCGGGCAGAAGGGATCGCTGAACGAGAAGGAGGGCGTCTTCAAGGTATCGCTTCCGCGCGATGATCTCCGGGTCACGGCGGGCGGCGTGAAGATGACCCCGGCGCTCGGGCTCACCGCCTGGGCGGCGTTCACCAGGGTCGGCCAGCACACCGCCGTCATGGGCGACATGGTGCTCACCGAGGACCAGGTCAATCCCGCGCTGAGCGCCGCGCTCGACAACGGACTCGAGGTCACGGCGCTCCATAATCACTTTTTCTGGGAGCAGCCCCGCATCATGTTCATGCACATCGGCGGCGTGGGAGAGGAGACCACGCTCGCGACAGCCATTGGCAAGGTGTTCGCGAAGCTCAAGGAGAAAGGCGAAGTCCCCAGCGCCGTCATCGATCCGGCCAGCACCTCGCTCGACCCCGCGAAGATCGAAGCCATCGTCGGCCGCAAGGGCGAGCTGAAGAATGGCGTCTACAAGATCACCGTCGGCAGAGAGACGAAGATGCACGGCCACACGATGGGCAATGCAATGGGCGTCAATACCTGGGCCGCCTTCGCCGGCAGCGACGGGCAGGCGATGGTCGATGGCGACTTCGCCATGCTGGAGAGCGAGCTGCAGCCGGTGCTCAAGGCGCTGCGGGGCGCGGGAATCAACATCGTCGCCATCCACCAGCATATGACCAACGAAAGCCCGCGAATCATCTTCCTGCATTACTGGGGATTCGGAACGACGGCGAAGCTCGCCGGGGGTCTGAAGGCCGCGCTTGCCCAGACGAAGACGGACGGGTGACGCTTCAGGGCCGGCGCAGCAGCGAGAGGGCCACGTCGAAGACGACGAAGCCGAGCCGGTCGGCATCGGCCGGCGTCAGCTGCTTGAAGGCGAATGAGACGCGGTGGCTCGCACCCTGGCGGCGAGCGCCCTGCACCAGCGCGTGGGCCTCGAGGGGCACCCCGTCGGGCATGCGCAGCGTGACCTCCAAATCCTGGTGGAGCAGCGGCGGCTTGCCCATCATGGCGGCGAAGCCGGAGAGGGAAAGATCGAGCGTCATGCAGCGCTCCTTGCCGCCGGGCAGGGCGAGATCGACCTGGACGGCGCGGGCGACGCGCAGCGACTCGCGTGGGGGCAGAGCGGGGTCGAGCGTCAGCCGTTGCGCCGCGATCAGCGCGGTCGCCAGCTCGTCGCGGCCTTCGTGGTAGCCGCGCAGCTCGCGCTCGTTCAGCTTTCCGCCGCGGGCCCGCTCGTGCAGCTCGCGGAAGTTGTCCAGCCATTCCCCAAGTCCCATGCGTTCGACTCTAACCGCGCCCGGCCTGCGCGTCTCCCTAACCGCGCCCGACTTGCGCCCCTCGTGCCTCTCGAGAGTCAGAGAATCTCGAGGCGCACCCGCGCCACGCCCCGGTGCAGCATCTCCAGCCTCCGGGCCGCCGCCAGCGAGACGTCGATCACGCGCTCGTGCGCGTAGGGCCCGCGATCGTTGATGCGCACCACCACCGAGCGGCCATTGTCGAGGTTGGTCACGCGCACGCGCGCGCCGAAGGGAAGAGTGCGGTGCGCGGCGGTCATCGCTTCCGGGTCGAAGCGCTCGCCGCTCGCGGTGAGGTGGCCTTCGAGCCCGGGCCCGTAGAACGATGCCACTCCTTCGAGCCGCGCCTCGGCCGGCGGCCTCTGCGGGCGGATCTCGTGGTGGCACGCCGCGCACGACAGGAGCGCTGCAAAGGTGGCGCGCCGGAGGTCCATGGGGCACATCGTAGCTTGACGGCGGGGCGCGGGTGCAGCACGAGAAGGAATGGCCGACACCTTTGCCGCCCTCGGAGCACCCCCCCTGCTGCTGGAAGCGATCGCGGCGCGCGGCTACCAGACCCCCACTCCCGTGCAGCTGGCGGTGTTTTCCGAGGAGGCGCGCGGGCGCGACCTGATCGTCAGCTCCCGCACCGGCTCGGGCAAGACGCTGGCGTTCGGGCTGGCGATGGCGGCCGACCTGCTCGAAGGCGGCGCGCGGCCGCAGAAGCCGCTCGCGCTGGTGGTCGCGCCGACGCGCGAGCTGGCTTCGCAGGTGGCCTCCGAGCTCGCCTGGCTGTTCGCCAAAGCGGGGGCGCGCATCGCCACCTGCGTGGGCGGCACCGAGATGGGCCGCGAGATCCGCGCCCTCAAGGACGGGCCGCACGTGGTGGTGGGAACGCCGGGACGGCTGGTCGATCACCTCGAGCGCAAGACGCTCAACCTCACCGCGCTCAAGACGCTGGTGCTGGACGAGGCCGACGAGATGCTCGACATGGGCTTTCGCGATGAGCTGGAGACGCTGCTCAAGGACGCGGCGTCCGCGCGGCGCACCATGCTCTTCTCGGCCACCATCCCGGCCGCCATCGAGCAGCTCGCGCGCCGCTACCAGAAGAACGCGCTGCGGCTCGCGGCGACGCCGACCACGCAGGCGCACCAGGACATCGAGGTGCGCGCGCACCCGATCGCCACCCGCGAGCGCGAGCACGCGGTGGTGAATACGCTGCGTTTCTCCGATTCGCCGAGCGCGATCGTCTTCTGCGCCACGCGCGAGGCGGTCAATCATTTGAGCGCAAACCTTCTCGAGCGCGGCTTCGCCGCGGTGGCGCTCTCGGGCGAGCTGACGCAGCCGGAGCGCAACCGCGCCCTCAAGGCGCTGCGGGACGGGCGCGCGCGGGTGCTGGTGGCGACCGACGTAGCGGCGCGCGGGCTCGATCTCCCCGATGTGGGGCTGATCATCCAGGCCGACCTGCCGCAGAACGCGGAGGTGCTGCAGCACCGCAACGGGCGCACCGGGCGGGCGGGGCGCAAAGGCGTTGCCGTGCTGCTGGTGCCGGCGTCGTCGCGCCGCTCAGCGGAGGCGATGCTGAAAAAGGCGGGCGTGAAGGTCGCCTGGAGTCCGGTGCCGCTGCCGGACGTCATCCGCGTGCGCGATCGCGACCGGCTGGTCCGCGACATCGATGGCCTTTTGCGCGAGCCGGCCGAGGACGATCTGGTGCTGGCGCGGCTTCTCCTGCGCGAGCGCGATCCCGAAGCGCTGGCGGCAGCGCTGGTGAAGCTGCGGCGGGAGGGGCTGCCGGCGCCCGAGGAGCTGCCGCTCTCGGCGCAGGTCGGCGCCGAGAAGGTGCGACCGGAGAAATCGTCCCGTGGGTCACCGCGGGCTGCCGCGCATGCGACGGCCGGACAGCGGCCGGCTGGGCACGCATCGACCGCGCCGCGGGGTGTTCCGAACGCGCCGGCTGCGCAGCGACCTGCAGCGCAGGCGTCGAGTGAGCCGCGCCCTGCCGCAGGCACGCCCCGCGAGAGGGTCGTGGAGCGCAAGGCCGGCGAATACATCTGGTATCGAATCAACGTCGGTCGAGCAAAGAAGGCGGACCCGCGCTGGCTCTTGCCGCTCCTGTGCCGGCGCGGCGGCGTGGTGAAGAGCGACATCGGCAAGATCCTGATCCTCGCCGACGACACGCGCTTCGAGATCACCGCCAAGGCGGCCAAGCGTTTCGAGGAGGCCGCGGCGAAGCCCGACAAGACGGACCCGTCGATCCGCATCCGGGCAGAGAGATGACCCAGGAGCCGCGGCGCCCGGAGCGCGCGACGCCAGAGGCTGCCGGCCCGCGCAGCGCCACTGTCGCGGCCTCCCGCTGCAGGGCATTGTCCCGCCGGGTGCCGCGCGCGGCATCGTCGTCATCCACGAGATCTTCGGGCGCACGCCGGAGATCGATCGCGTGGTGCAGCGCTTCGCGAGGCGGGGTACGCAGTCGCCGCGCCGCAGCTCTTCGCGGGAGGGCCGGCCTGCATCGTCGGCGCGCTGCGTGCGGCTGCTTCTGGCAGAGGGCCGGTCATCGACCAGCTACGCGCGGTGCGCCGCTGGCTCTGCGCCGAGTCCGGCATTGCCGAGCCGCGCGTCGGCCTGATCGGCTTCTGCTTCGGCGGCGGCTTCGCTCTCGCCGCCGGCGCGGGCTTCGGCGCGGTCTCGACCAATTACGGCGCCGTCCCTCCGACGGAAGCGATGCGGGGCATCGGCCCGGTGATCGCCTGCTACGGCGGCCGCGATCGCGCCTTCGAGGCACCGGCGAGAAGCTGCGCTCGCGGCTCGCGCCACTCGGCGTGACACCAACCAGCAGATGCAGATGATTCCCCATTACCGAGTAATGGACGAGCCGGAACCCGAACCGCTCCCGCCCCGCATTGAAGGCCGGCTCCAGCGCACGCAGGGCCCGGAAGCTGCGCAGGTTCCAGCAGCCTTTCCCGACCC
>JAYWBT010000122.1:0-4514 GCA_043781235.1 Deltaproteobacteria bacterium | reverse complement strand
CGCTATCCGGTGCCGGTGGCGGCGCTGGTCGAAGGACGCTGCCTGGGCGGCGGGTTCGAGCTCGCCCTCGCCTGCCATCTCGTCTTCACCACGCCGGACGCGCAGTTGGGGTGCCCGGAGATCAAGCTGGGCGTCTTCCCACCGGTGCTCGCCGCGCTGGGTCCGAGGCGGCTGGGCGGCGCGCTGAGCGATCGGCTGGTGCTGACGGGAGAGCCGCTCACCGCCGCAGCTGCCCATGCCTGCGGGTTTTCGGCCGCCGTCTTCGACCAGCCCGATCCGTTCGCGCAGTTCGTGAACTGGTATCGCAAAGGCCCGGCGCGCATGTCCGCCGCCGCGCTGCGCACCGCCGCCGATGCCGTCCGCGCCGGCACCGAGTCGCTGCTGGGAGCGCGCCTCGACGAGCTGGAGCATCTCTACCTCGACCGCGTGCTCACCAGCCACGACGGCAACGAAGGCATCGAGGCGTTTATCGCGCGGCGCGCTCCCGTCTGGGAGGATGCATGAAGCGCACCCGCAAGCCGCGGCCCCAGTCGGCGCAGAAGCGGCTCGCCATTCTCGACGCGGCGGCGAGCGCCATCGCCGCGCACGGCTTTCACGGCATGTCGATGCGCGATCTCGCCGCCCAGACCGGCCAGGTGGTCGCGGGTCTCTACAACTACTTCCCCTCGAAGGACGGGGTGCTGTTCGACATCCAGATCAGCGCCTTCGAGACCCTGATCGCCGCCGCCGAAGAAGCGCTGCGCGGCGTCGAATCTCCCCGGGATCGCCTCTTCGCCTTCATCCACCAGCACGTCCGGTACGTGGCCGAGCACCCCGACGTGATGCGCGTCCTGGTGCAAGAGGCCGGCGCGCTGCCGACGCGCGAGCGCGCGAAGGTGCGCACGCTCAAGGAGCGCTATTACGACCTGGGCCGCGCCATCATTGCGGACCTGTACCGGGAGGGCGCGCCGGGCGGGCGCGGCGACCTGGAGCGCATCACCTACGGCATCTTCGGCATGATCAACTGGGTCTACGGCTGGTACCAGCCCAAGCGGCACGGCCCGCCGCGCGAGGTTGCGCGCTCGCTGCACCGGCTCGCGCTGAGCGGCCTGACCGCCGAGTCCCACCACACCAACGAGCTCGAACGGCGCCTCTCGGTCGTGACGCCGCTGCCACTTCTCGGAAGGGGGAAGCCATGAGTGATCCCGCAGGCGCACCGGATCCCGCAAGCGCGCCGCTTGCACGGGCGCGAGAGCTGGTCGAGGACCTGGACTTCAAGCACGTCACCAGCTGGAAGGCGGAGCACCCCGGCGCGCTGGTGGTCGGCCATCTGCCCATCTACGTGCCGCGCCCCGTCTTCGAGGCGATGGGCTGCCTGCCCGTCACCATCTTCGGAGGCGGGGATCAGCTGGACGTGGTCCGCGGCGATTCCTTCTTCCAGTCGTATATCTGCCACCTGCCCCGCAGCACGGTGGAGCTGGGCCTGCGCGGGTCCCTGGATGCGTTCGATGCGTACGTCTTTCCTTCCACCTGCGACGTGATCCGCAACCTCTCGGGGATGTGGAAGATGCTCTTCCCGACCAAGGCGGTCTCCTACCTCGACATGCCGCAGAACTTCTCGCCCGACCTGGGCGGGCGCTTCTACGCCGGCGAGCTGCGGCGGGTGGCGGCGATGCTGGTTGGGTGCGGGGCGAAGCCGCTCACCAGCGAGGCGCTGGCGAAAGCGATCGTCCGCGAGAACGAGCGCCAGGCGCTGCTCGACGAGCTGCAGGCGCTGCGGACCAAGGAACCCTGGCGCATCCGCGCTTCTGAGGCGTACCTCGCCACCCGCGCGGGAACACAGCTGCCAGCGGCCGACCACTCAGTGCTGTTGCGCGAGCTGCTGGCGGGCTTTCGTGAACGCCCTGCCCATGCCTACGACAACGCGCGCGTGGTGGTGATCGGCTCGTTCTGCGAGCAGCCGCCCTTCGGGCTGATCCGGACGCTGGAGCAGTCCGGCTGCGATATCGTCGTCGACGATTTCCAGCTCGGCCTCACCGCCATCTCCGGACCGGTTGCGCTGCGCGACGGCGAGGATCCGCTCGACTCGCTGGTGCGCGCCTTCCTGGTGCAAGGCACGCCCACCGCCTGCCGCTACGTCGGCAACGCGCCCAAGGGCGAGGCGCTGCTGACCCAGATCCGCACTCACCGCGCCGACGGCGTGGTCTTCCTCGCCGCCTCGTTCTGCGACCCTGCGCTGCTCGATCAGCCCATGCTGGAGAAGGCCCTCGACGGCGCGCAGATTCCGTACACCTCGGTGAAGTTCTCGGAGAACACCGCGCAATTCCAGCCGGTGCGTGAGCAGGCGGGCGCCTTCGGCGATTCGCTCAAGCTGTGGGGAGGACAACGATGACCGTCCAGGTGATCGGCAGCGAGGCGCAGGCGCAGGCTGAAATTTCGGCCGTTCCGGTCAAAGACCAAAGCCAGCTTCGCCAGAAGCGGATGATTGCGGACCATTACAAGCGGCTCTCGACCGCCCGCGAGGACGGCCGCAAGGTGATCTACACTTTCGTGCCCGGCAACCTGACCGAGCTGCTCGGCGCGCTCGATCTCTTGCCGGTGCTCCCCGAGATCAACGCGCTCCAGTCGGGCATGCGCGGAAAGTCCGCCGGCTATATCGCCGAGGCGGAGAAGGCCGGCCACTCCGAGGACGTTTGCAGTTATGTGAAATGCGACCTCGGTATGCAGCTCAAAGGCAATATCGGCCCCACCGGCGAGAAGCTGCCGAACCCGGACGCGCTCCTGCTCTCGTACACCGGCTGCTTCACCTTCATGAAGTGGTTCGAGATCTTACGCGAGCAATACAAGTGTCCGGTCCTGATGCTGCACGTCCCTTACCAGGGGGACGGCATCATCACCGAGGACATGCGCCGCTACGTGGTCGATCAGCTCCGCAACGAGATCGTGCCGGCGCTGGAGAAGATCGCCGGCAAGAAGCTGGACGAGGCCGAGCTGTCGCGGCGGCTCGCGGCCTCGGCGCGCGCGGAGGACGACCTCGTCAAGGTGTGGGAGTCGGGCAAGAAGCGCCCCTCACCGGTGGACGGGTATTTCGGCGGCGTCTATTACGTGGGCCCGATCTTCTCCGCCTTCCGCGGCACCGAGGAGGCGGCCACCTATTACAAGGAGCTGCGCAGCGAGGTCGACGCGCGAGCGGCGCGCGGCGAAGGGCCGATGACGCCCGACGGCCCGATGGGCAAGGAGAAGTATCGCCTGGTGGTCGAGGGCCCGCCCTGCTGGACCAGCTTCAATGACTTCTGGCACATGTTCGCGAGCGAAGGCGCGGTGGTCGTCGCGAGCACGTACACCCGCGTGGGTGGACTCTACGATACCGGCTTCCGCCACGACCCCGAGCGTCCTTACGAGAGCATGGCCGACTATTGCCTCGGCTGCTACACGAACCTCAACCTGCCCTCACGCGTGGACCTGCTCGAGCGCTACGTGAAGGAGTACGAGGCGGACGGCTTTCTGGTCAACAGCGTGAAGAGCTGCAACTCGTTCAGCGTGGGGCAGCTGCAGATGATGCGCATGCTGCAGGAGCGGACCGGCGTGCCCGGCGGCTTCATCGAGTCGGACCTGGTGGACGCGCGCTATTTCGGTAAGGCGAACATCTCCAATCGGTTGCAGAGCTTTTTCCAGATGATCGAGGCGCGCCGCGCCCGGAGGTCGGCATGAGCACCTGCGCCGGAATCGATCTGGGCTCCACCACCACCAAGGCCGTGCTGGTCGACGAGGACGGCCACATCGTCGGGCAGGGCATCACCAACAGCCGCTCCAGCTACGAAGTGGCCTGCGCGGTGGCGCTGGAGGAGGCGCGGCTGGGCGCGGCGCTGAATCGCATCGGCTCGCTCTTCGCCGAGCGGCATGCGCTGGCCGGGTCCGAGAAGGAGCTCGCCTCGCGCGCCTTCTACGAAGCGACGCGGCTCGCGCTGCACCGGCGTCAACTCACGGCGCTGCGGGCCGAGATCGAGGTTACGCTGGACCGGCCTGAACAGAAGGAGCACCGCCGCGTGCTGGAGCCGGCGGTGACGCAGGTGCTGGACGAGATGGACAAGGAGGCGGCGCCGCTGTTCGCCCCCGGCGCGGGGCGGCGCAGCGACTTCTTCCGCGACGTGGCGGGCGAGCAGTTCCTCTCCCGCGCCGAGAAGATGTCGAGCCAGGGCGTCCCCTTCGAGCGGCTGGTGGGGCTCTACGATCGCGCGGTGCTCGCCATCGAGACGCAGCTCTCGATGTACGAGCCGGCATCGTTGCTCCGCTCCGCCTGGGAGGAGCTGCCGAACGTGGCCCCCGCCGCGATGCAATCGCCGCCGCGCGACGAGTGGACCTCGATGACCGACCTCGCCGCGGCCTTCGCCCGGTTGCCGGACGCCTGCGTTGGCACCGGCTACGGCCGCCAGACCTTGCCCTTCGATCCGGCCGCGGTGCGCAGCGAGATCCTCTGCCACGGCCGCGGCTCGCACCACTTCTTCCCCGGCACCCGCACCGTGCTCGACATCGGC
>JAYWBT010000121.1:0-13439 GCA_043781235.1 Deltaproteobacteria bacterium | reverse complement strand
GGCGCAATTCGCGCAGCGTCGTCGAGGACGAGTCGCCCAGGAAGAGGCCGATGGCGGCGATGGTGGTCGCGCGGCTGCTCTGGACCTTCCCGCGCGCTCAAGGCGCGACGCTCGCCAGCGCCTCTGAGGAGTGGGACGAGATGACGGGCGCTCCCCCGCAGACGCGCACCGGGCCCGCAGCGGTACCCAACTACGATGTGCTGATCGAGCGGATGCGAGCAGCGCGCACCGGTCCGCGGTTTCCGCTGCGGATGGGAAAGAAGAACCGGTAGTCCTTGCGCGCAGCGCAGTCCTTGCGCCGCTCGCGAGGATGCAAATGCTGCGTGGCCGCCCTGACCCCGCGCACAAATTCGGCCAGGCCGCAGCTTCCTTTGTGGCACGAGGCGTGCTCTTGAGAGAGCAAAACCCCCGGAGTCAATCCATGCCCGTCAAGGTCATCTTCGTCCTCGCTGCCTTCTCGCTCGCGCTCGCGTGCAAGAACCAGCCTGCCCCCGCCTCCATGGCTCCCGCCGTTGCTCCCGTCGCGGCCGCGACTTTCGTCCCTCCCGCGGAGCCCGCCGCCGGCGAGGTCATCCGCGGCAAGGTGACGGAGAAGATCGACGTCAACCAGTACAGCTACCTCAAGATCAATTCGGCGGACGGCGAGGTCTGGACCGCGGTGCCGACCACCACCAAGGGCGTGGGCGACGTGGTCGGCGTCGCCGGGGCGATGTGGATGGAGGACTTCAAGAGCAGCACGCTCAAGCGCACCTGGCCGAAGATCGCTTTCGGCGTCCTGCAGGGCGAGGCGCCGTCGGGCCCCCGGCAGTCCGCACCGCCGCGTGCCGGCGCCGGAATGTTCGCCGAGGCCGCCGCGCAATCGCCGCAATCGCCGTCCATGGCCATGCCGGCGGGACACCCGGCGCCCGCCGCGGCCGCCGACACCGGCCCGGTCAAGGTCTCCAAGGCCTCGGGCCCGCAAGGCCGCACCATAGCGGACATCTATGCCCAGAGCGCGCAGCTCAAGGACCGGTCCATCTCCGTGCACGGAAAAGTCGTCAAGGCCACCAACGGCGTGATGGGCAAGAACTGGCTGCACCTGCGCGACGGCACCGGCCAGGGCGCGACCGCCGATCTCACGGTGGCCAGCGACCAGACGGCAGGCGTGGGCGACACCGTGCTCGTCTCCGGCATCGTCCACCTCGACCGCAACCTCGGCGGCGGCTACCACTACGACGTCCTCGTCGAAGACGCGCAGGTCAAGGGCGACTGAAATGCGCCGGCCCGCACAGCTCGCCGGGGCGGCCTTCGCGCTCCTCGCGGCCTGCGTGGCCAGCGATAAACCCGGTGGCCCCGGCCTGCCCGGCGGGCCGACGCCGCCGCCCAGAGGCAGACCGACCGGGCTCATCGCCAGCGTCGTCATCGGGCCGGCCGGCGGAGCGCTCAGCCTGACGGCCTCCGCCGGCGCACTGACCATGGCGGTCCCTGCCGGCGCGCTGGCGGCGGCGGTGACGTTCACCATCTCGGAGATCGTTCCCGTCGGTTTGCTCGGCGGCGTGGGCAGCGGATATCGCATCGACCCTCCGGGGACGCCGGTCTCCCTGCCCGTGACGCTGATCTTCACTCCCCCCACCGGCACTTCTCCCGCCTTCGTGACGGCCGCGTACCAGGCCGCTGTCGGGTACTGGTTCCGCGTCTACGCGGTGACGCGCGACGCGACCAGCGTGTCCACCGCAACGACAAACCTCCTCGACTGGAGCCTCGTCACCGTCGCCTCCCAGCGCGACCTGAGCGGCCCCTTCCGCCTCGACTCGACGGAACGTCTGCCGCACACGGCGACCGGCACCGCGACGCTCCAGTATCTGGGCGGCGGCGGAACGGCCTCCTATCTGCCGCAGGGGACGATCACGCTCACGACGCCGGTCGCAAAGGGTAGCGCGACTTGCTCGACGGCGAGCCCGAGCATGACGATGCCTGACAGCGTGGCCGATTTGACGGCAACCCGTTTCGACTGGGGCATCAACGGGCAGTGGGTGCTGTCGTGCAGCGACGGGTCGAGCGACTTCGTCTCCACCAACTTCGACAGCCTGGGGATCACCAGCCTCGGTTGCGCGCGCAGCTACCTGGGAACGCCGGTCTTCGGCCCCAACCTCGTGCAGGGGACCTACAAGATCGACTGCGGCCTCGAGGGCGTGGTGACGGGGAGCTGGAACCTGCAGGGAGCGTCGTGCGGCCAACCGTGCGCGACGCCGCCCAACCCCTGTTTCGCCGGCGTCCTCGCGTGCGGCACGGGAACCGCGACCTGCGTGAACGGCGCGCAGCTCCCGGCCGGAACCAGCTGCGGCACCAACCTCGTCTGCTCGCCCACCGCCGTCTGCACGGCCTGCACCGCCGGAGCGACCTGCGCTTCGGCGAACCTGTGCCACACCGCGGCCGTCGTCTGCAGCTCGGGAGCGCCGGTGTGCACCGACAACGGCAACGTCCTCAACGGCACCAGCTGCGGGGCGAACCTGTTCTGCGGCAACGGCGTCTGCAACGCTTGCGTGCAGGGCGCAACCTGCGCATCGACGAATCCCTGCGACGCGACCGCGACCACCGAGTGCAGCTCGGGCTCTCCAGTCTGCACCGACCGCACCTTCCAGCCCACCGGCACCAGCTGCGGGACAAATCTCGTCTGCTCGCCGGCCGGCGCCTGTGTCGCTTGCACCGCCGGAGCGACGTGCGCCTCGGCGAACCCGTGCCACACCGCAGCCATCTCCTGCAGCTCCAGCGCGCCGGTGTGCACCGACACCGGCAATGTCGTCAACGGAACGAGCTGCGGCGCGGGCATGGTGTGCAACGGCGGCGTCTGCAGCGCTTGCGTGCAGGGCGCAACCTGCACCTCGACGAATCCGTGCGACGCGACCGCGACCACCGAATGCAGCTCGGGAGCTCCGGTCTGCACCGATCGCACCTTCAAGCCCGACGGCACCAGCTGCGGCGCGGGCATGACCTGCAACGCCGCTATCTGCGTCGCCAGCCGCACCGTGACCGGGACGCGCCTCGTCACCTACTGGCCCGACACGGGAGCGCTGCCGCCAGTCGCCGCGCCGGACGTGACCGGCGCGCTCGTGAATGCGACCCCCTCCGCCGGCGGGGGGACCTATGTGGGGACCTTCGCTGTCGACGGCTCGTTCTCCATCCCCAACGTTCCCACCGGGAACTATCGGCTTCAGTTCACCGACGCGAACGGGATGAGCAGCTTCGTCGATGCTTCCGCGTCCGTCCTCGACCTCGGCTACGATGCGCTCGGCCGCGGCGGCACCGTCCCGGCGACCGGCGCGACGCCCGTCACCTTCAATCTGAGCGGCCTCACCGCATGGAGCTCCGGCGATCAGATCCAGATCACCGCTTCCAACGCCGACGTCTGGGACGTTCTCAACCTCGGGACGGTCGTCGTGGGCGCGACGGCTGTCACCGTGCCGGAGGACTGGTTCGCGAGCACCTCAGCCAGGCGCCCGCTCAACCTGCTCGCGGCGGCCGACGGTCTTTACGCTCTCCAGCTCCATACCAGCAGCGTCACCATCGGCACCACGCCGAGAAGCTACCAGGCGGCGAGCAACGCCACTTCGCCGGCGGTCACGGGGAACGCGCTGACCGACAAAACGGCGGCGACGATCACCGCAACGCTTCTGGCCGCCGCGCAGACCGGCAGCATCACCATCAACTGGAGCCTCTCGTGGTTCGAGCCCTTCCTCGCGCAGATGAACCCGGGGGCCACTACCGACGCCTCTGCGCACTCGTTGGTGGTGGGCGCGAACGCATTTCCGCTCACCGCCGCCGGCCCCGTCGCGCACGGGACTCCCAGCCTCTTCGTGCTCCAGTTGCCGACGCTCACCGGCGATCTCAACTCCGCGACGCCGCTGCCGTACGGCCATTTCACCACCGGCATCGCCCCGCCCTGGAACGAATGGCGCGGCGTCGACTTCACCGGACACGTGAGCTACACCGCGCTCGGCGCCGCCACGCCGCTCGACGAGCGCGTCTCGATGGGCCGGCGCGAGCCCATGTCGTCGGTCACCCCGGGGCCCATCGTCCCGACGCTGAGCCCCGTGCTGTCGCCCACGCTCACCTCGACGGCCGGCCTCGCGAACAGCGCCTTCTCGACGCTCACCGGGATGGGACTGACGCCCTCGATCTCCTGGGCGGCGCCGGCGATCGGAATCCCCACCAGCTACACGGTGGAGATCTACCGGCTGTCGGCCGCGACGACCGTCAGCGCCAGCGTGCGCGTGGCGAGCTGGAGCACGTCCAACACCAGCATCGCGCTTCCGCTCGGAGTGCTCCTCGCCGGCAACACCTACTACGCGCGGATCACGGCGAACCTCGTCTCACCCGACACTTTCTCGACGGCGCCGTTCCGCAAGATCAACGTCTCCGACTGGGCCGGCACGCTCACCGGAACCTTCGCGCCCTGAGCCGGCGCAATCGGTGCGGCATTCAGGGAAACTGCACCGGCTTGAGGTGGCACCGGTCGCAGTACGCGAGGGGAAATGCGACCTTCCCGTGGCAGGCGCCACACGATTGCCCCTCGGCGATCTGCCCACAAGTCGCATGAAATGACCGCGCTAGGCGGAAACGATCCTGGCCGGCGGCGGCACGGCAGCGTCCGGATCCAGTCCGTGGGTCACCTGCCGGTACTGCTTGAGCCGGTACTGCACCTTGCGCACGCTGATACCGAGCAGATCGGCAGCGCGATGGGTCGAGCCGCTCACCAGGGCCAGGGTGCGCAGGATGGCGTCGCGCTCCATGTCCCGCAGCGAGGCGCCCGGCGCCAGCATCGAAGGGGCGGGCGCGTGCGCCTGCGCACTGCGCAGCGACGGCGGCAGGTCGTTGAGCGTCAACTCGCCGTCGGAGCAGAGCACGATGGCCCGCTCGACGGCGTTCTCCAGCTCGCGGACGTTGCCCGGCCAGTCGTGCGCCAAGAGCGCGTTGAGCGTCCCGGGCCCGAGGGCGTTGACCTCCTTGTGGTAGGTCCGGGCGTACTTCTCGATGAAGTGGTTGATGAGCGCCGGGATGTCGCCCTTGCGCCGGCGCAGCGGCGGCATCATCACCGTCACCACGTTGAGCCGGTAGAACAGCTCGTCGCGGAAGCGGCCCGCCAACACCTCCGCATCGAGATCGCGGTTGGTGGCCGCGATCACGCGCACGTCGACTTTAAGCGTCTCGGTTCCGCCCACCCGCTCGAACTCACGCTCTTGCAGCACGCGCAAGAGCTTCACCTGCGTGCTGCGCGGGATCTCGCCGATCTCGTCGAGGAAGAGCGTGCCGCCGTCGGCCAATTCGAAGCGCCCCTCCCTGCGCCCGGCCGCCCCGGTGAAGGAGCCGCGCTCGTGCCCGAACAGCTCCGACTCCAGCAAGGTCTCGGTGAGCGCCGCGCAGCTCACCTTGATGAACGGCTTGTCGCGCCGCGAAGACTCCTCATGCAAGGCCTGCGCGATCAGCTCCTTGCCGGTGCCCGACTCGCCGAGGATGAGGACGGTGGCCTTGGTGGGCGCGGCCTTCTTCACCATCTCGAACACCGCCTGCAGCTCGGGCGCGTCGCCGACCATGCCGGCCAGCTTGTAACGCTCGTGGACGCGCTCGCGGAGATTTTGCGCGTCGCGCTCCAGCCGCCGTTTCGCCAGCGCCTTCTCGACGAAGACCAGGAGCGCGTCGAGGGCCAGCGGCTTCACCAGGTAGTTCTCGGCACCCGCGCGCATCGCCTCGACCGCCGACTCGACGTTCGCGTACGCGGTCATCATGAGGAAGATTGCGTCCGAGCCCTGCTCCTTCGCCTTCTTGAGGAAGACCAGGCCGTCCATGCGGGGCATGCGCACGTCGCTCAGGACCACGGCAGGCGCGAACTCGGCTATCTGCGCGAGCGCCTCCTCGCCGTCCTTCGCCTCGCGGATCTGGTAGCCCTCGTCGCCGAGCAAGGTACGCAGCGCGCTGCGCGCGTTCTCCTCGTCGTCGACCAGAAGAATTCGTTCCGAGGCCATGAATGACCTCCTTTGCCCCTTCTCGACCTGCAACTCGCAGGCCTGCACGAGGCACGCACCGGTTCCCGCAGCTCCTGCGGGCGCCGGGTCCTGCTCGCAGAAGTTGCGTCAACCTTTGGCCGGATGAGCGCCGGGTGTGCAGTCGATGCAGTACCGGATTGCCGGCAGCGCCAGCAGCCTCTGCCGTCCGATGGCCCCGCCGCACGACTCGCAGCGGCCGTAGGTGCCATGATCGATGCGATCGAGCGCAGCCTGGGTCTCCGCCAGCTCACGCCACGCGGTGTCCGTCGGCGCTTCGGGCAGCGATCGCTCGATGGCCGCGCGCCGCTCTTCCAGCCTTTGCTGGGCATCGATGGCAAGGGGAGTCATCCCCTCCCTGCTCTTCAAGAACGATGCCCGGTCCGGCCCCCGCGCGCGCAGCACGGACGCACGCCAATGAGGGTCGCCCGACGCGCGTCGTTTGCGCGATGGCGTGCCTCGGCGCGCAAAAATCGCGCCCGCGCCCCCTGGAGGCACCGGGGCATCGGCTCTTGCGGTATGGCAGGCCGATGGTGCAGCGCTTGCACTTGCGGCCCGCAGGTGCGGATTCCCTCCTCTGACGGGAGACTGGATCGGCGATTGCTTGATCTGACGGGGCGCGGCGTTCAGCCGCGAGAAAGGTCGTACACATGCCCAACATCACCGTTCAGAAGCCCTCGCTGTCGTATCCGCTGCTCGGCACCGAGGATCCCATCCAGATGATCCGCGAACTGTTCCAGTGGAGCCCGCTTCGCCAGCTCACCGCCGGGTTGCCTGTGCAATCGTTCGCGCCCGCCTTCGAGGTCAGGGAGACCCGCGACCGCTACGTCTTCAAGGCCGACATGCCGGGCGTCCGGGAGGCGGACGTCGAGGTCCACGTGACCGGCAACCGGCTCAGCATCGCCGGCAGGCGCCAGACCGAGCAGTACGAGGATGCCGACACCGTCTATACCGAGGAGCGGGTGTTTGGAGCCTTCGCGCGCTCGTTCGTGCTGCCAGAGGGAGCCGACCTCGCCCACGTGCAGGCCGCGCTCAAGGAAGGCGTCCTGACCATCGCCATTCCCAAGGTGCCCGAGGTGAAGGCGCGCAAGATCACGCTCGAGACCGGCGGGAAGCTCAAGGCCTGAAGAGGAGCACCATGCAGACCACGCCGGAGGCCCCGACTCTCGGACAGCACATCGAGATCCGCGGCACCGTCCAGGGCGTGGGCTTTCGGCCGTGGGTCTACCGTGTGGCGCAGGAGCTCGGCGTCGCCGGACGCGTCAGCAACGACGCGTCCGGCGTGATCATCGACGCCTTTGCCGGCGACGAAGCACTGCGCCAGTTCCGCGAGACGCTCCAGAGTGCGCCGTTGCCCGCCCGCGTCCAGACGCTGACCACCCGCGCCATTCCGGCGGAAGCTGCCTCCAGCTTCCGCATCGTGGCGAGCAGCGAGATCGCCCAGCGGCGGATCTCGATTCCCCCCGACCTCGCCACCTGTGCCGAGTGCGCGAAAGAGATCTGCGATCCCTCGAATCGCCGCTTTGGTTATCCCTTCACCAACTGCACGCATTGCGGCCCGCGCTTCACCATCGCGACCGACCTGCCCTACGACCGGAACGCGACCACCATGGGCGCGTTCCGACTCTGCGGCGCGTGCGCGCGCGAGTACGAAGACCCGGCCGATCGCCGCTTCCACGCCGAGCCGACCGCGTGCTCGCGCTGCGGCCCGAGGCTGCGCGCGCTCGACGCCGATGGCCGCGAACTCGACACCGGCCTGGCGGAGGCGGTGCTGGCGCTGCTCGACGGCGGCATCGTGGCCGTGAAGGGAATCGGCGGCTTCCATCTGGCCTGCGACGCGACCTCTCCTGGCGCGGTGCGGAGGTTGCGTGAGCGGAAGCGGCGCGAGGAGAAGCCCTTCGCGGTGATGGTGCGCGACCTCGACGCGGTCCGCAGATGCGCCATCGTCGCGCCCGAGGAAGAGCGGCTGCTCTCGTCCCCCGAGGCGCCGATCGTCCTCGTGCGGCGGCGACCCGGCGCGCCGATCGCGGAGGAGGTGGCCCCGCGCAGTCCGCTCCTCGGCTTGCTGCTCCCCTATACGCCGCTGCACCACCTGCTCTTGCACGCGCTGGAGCGGTCGCCGGAGGGCCCAGCTTTTCCGGGGACGGGCGGAGGCCGAAGGGCCGCAGCACTGGTGATGACCTCGGGGAATCTGTCCGAGGAGCCGATCGCGTACCGCAACGAAGAAGCGCTGGAGCGGCTCCGGGGCATCGCCGACCTGTTCCTGGTCCACGACCGCGAGATCGCCACCCGCTGCGACGACTCGGTGGCGCGCATCGTCGCCGGGAAACCGCTGCTGCTGCGGCGCTCGCGCGGATACGTGCCGCGGCCCATCCGCCTTCTGCGCCCGGTCCGCCGGCCGGTGCTGGCGGTCGGCGCACATCTCAAGAACACCTTCTGCCTCGCGGTCGACGACATGGCGGTGCTCGGCCCGCACATCGGCGATCTCGACGGCCCGGACGCGCTCCAGTCGCTCGCCGACGCGGCCGACCGCATGGCCCGCTTCCTCTGCGTCGAGCCAGAGGTGATCGCGCACGATCTGCACCCCGCTTACCTCTCGACGGCGTACGCACTCGCCCGTGCCGAGGCGGTCAAGATCGGCGTGCAGCACCACCACGCGCACGTGGTGAGCGCGATGGCCGAGCACGGCCTCGAAGGGCCCGTGATCGGCGTCGCCTTCGACGGCACGGGATACGGAATGGATGGGACCGCGTGGGGCGGGGAGGTGCTGCTCGCCGGAGTTGCCGGATTCGAACGCCTGGCGACGCTGCGGCCGATTCCACTGGCCGGAAGCGAGCAGGCCATCCGCCAGCCGTGGCGTATCGCGCTCGCGCTGCTCGACGACGCCTTCGGCGGAGAGGCGCCGCTCGACGGGCTGCCGCTCTTCGCCAACATCCCTCCCGAGCAGGTGCGGGTGGTACGGCAGATGATCGCGCGCAGGGTCAACTCCCCGCTCGCCCACGGCGTCGGCCGCCTCTTCGACGGCGTCGGGGCGCTCGTCCTGAGCCGCGCCACCTCTGCCTACGAGGGCCAGGTGGCGACGGAATGGAACCTCGCCGCCGATCTCTTGAAGCTCTCGCACTCCCGCGTCGACCGCTCGCGCTACCACTTCGACATCGATCGCAGCGGGTCGCCGTTGATCCTCGACTTGCGGCCGATGATTCGCGCGATCGCACAGGACGTGCGCGAGGGCCGCCCCGCCGCCGCCATCTCCGCTGCCTTCCACCAGACGATCGCAACGGCGGCGGCGGCGCTGGTGCGGGCGGCCGCGGCGCGCCACGGGCGGCTGCCGGTGGTGCTGACCGGCGGCTGCTTCCAGAACGCGCGGCTCGCCGAGAGCATGCTCGACGATCTCTCCCCGCAGTTCGACGTCTACCTGCACGGCGAGGTGCCGCCCGGAGACGGCGGCATCGCGCTGGGCCAGGCCGTGATCGCCGACGCGGTGTCCCGATGAATGCGCCGCAAATGCAGTTCCGCGACCCGCAGCGGGCGAAGGCGCTCGCCGCGGCGCTGCAGCGCGCGGTCGATCGCGCCGGCCGGCCGGTCTCGCTGATGCACGTCTGCGGAAGCCACGAGCAGGCCATCGCGCGCTACGGGCTGCGGTCCGCGTTCCCGCGCGAGCTGGATGTGATCATGGGCCCCGGCTGCCCGGTCTGCGTCACCGATCTTCCCGAGGTGGACGAGGCGGTCGCACTGGCGTTGCAGGGCGTTCGCGTCGCGACCTACGGCGACATGTTGAGGGTGCCCGGCACTTCCCGCTCGCTCGCCGACGCCCGCAGCGAGGGCGGCAAGGTCGAGGTGGTCTACGGCGTCTCCGAGGCAGTGCGGTTGGCGCGGGAGACGCGCGAGGAAATCGTCTTCTTCGCCAGCGGCTTCGAGACCACCGCGGTCGCCACCGCGGCCGAGATCCTGCGCGGGCCGCCGGCGAATTTCTCGGTGCTCTCCGCGCACAAGTACATCCCGCCGGTGATGGAGATCGTCGCCGAGATGCCGGAGACCCGCGTCGAGGGTTTTCTCGCCGCCGGCCATGCCGCCTCGATCACCGGCTGGGGAATCTTCGAGCGCTTCGTCGAGCGGCACCACCGGCCGGTGGTGGTGGCGGGGTTCGAGCCGCTCGACATCCTCGCGGCGCTGGTGCGGCTCACCGAGCTGGTCGCGGACCAGACGCCCGCGGTCGAGAACCTCTACCCTCGCTGCGTCACGCGCGAGGGAAACCTGCCCGCGCAGGAGCAGCTGTGGAAGGTGTTCCAGCCGGTGGGCGGGCACTGGCGCGGCATCGCCCACGTGCCCAACGGCAACCTGCGCCTGCGCGACGAGTTCGCGCACCTCGACGCGCGGCGCCGCTTCCGCATCGACGTGGCGCGGCTGTGGGACTGCGCGCCGGACGCGCTCACCCAACGCTGCCTCTGCGGCAACATCATGGCCGGCATCGCCTCGCCCTCGGGCTGCCCGCTCTTCGGCAAGGAATGCGTGCCCGACACGCCGGTGGGCGCCTGCATGGTGTCGAACGAGGGCACCTGCCGCATCTGGCACCAGTACGGCGGAGTTCCAGACCTGAGGGCAGAGCCATGAGGACCCGCGCGTTCGCCGAGGATCGCATCACCCTCAAGCACGGCGCGGGCGGGCCGGCGATGCGCGCGCTCATCGAGCAGCTCTTCGTCGCCGGCATCGAGGACCCGCCCGGCAGCGTCGGCCTCTCGGCGATGGACGACGGCGCCGCGCTTCCACTGGGCGACGGGCGCTTCCTCGTCATCACCACCGACTCGCACGTCGTCTCGCCGATCTTCTTCCCCGGCGGCGACATCGGCAGGCTGGCGGTGTGCGGCACCGTCAACGACCTGGCGATGATGGGCGCCACCGAAGTGCTGGGGCTCACCTGCGCGGTGGTGGTCGAGGAAGGCTTCGCGCGCGCCGACCTTGCGCGGGTTCACGCTTCGATGCGCGAGGCCTGCCAGGAAGCGGGCGCGACCATCGTCACCGGCGACACCAAGGTGATGGGCAAAGGCCAGCTCGACGGGCTCGTGCTCAACACCGCCGGGGTGGCGCTGACGACGCAGGTGGTCCGCGACAATGGCCTGCGCGCAGGCGACCGCATCCTCGTCACCGGCACCATCGGCGACCACGGCTTCTCGGTGCTGGTGGCGCGCAACGGCCTCGAGCTGGAGGGCGAGCTTCGCTCCGACGTCGCGCCGCTCAACGGTCTGGTCCGCGCAGCGCTCGCCAAAGGCGGCGTCTCGGCGATGAAAGACCCGACCCGCGGCGGGCTCTCCAGCGCGCTGCACGAAATGGCGGAGAAGAGCGGCGTCGGCATCCTCCTCGAGGAGGGGGCGGTGCCGATGCGGCGGGAAGTGCGGGCGGCGGCCGAGCTGCTCGGGATCGATCCGCTGCAGGTCGCCAACGAAGGAAAGGCGGTGCTCGGTGTGCGGCCGGAGGCAGCGGAGCGCGTTCTCGCCGCGCTCCGGGCGCATCCGCTCGGACGCGACGCGGCCATCGTCGGAACCTGTGTGGCGCAGAACCCGGGGCGCATCGTTCTCGACACCGGCTTCGGGAAGCGTCTGCTGGCGGAGCCGGAAGGCGATCCGCTGCCGCGCATCTGCTGAAAGGAGCCAGAGAGTGGGCCCGCACGTGCAGATCGGTTCGGAAGGCGGAATCGGCACGCTCACCTTGAATCGCCCCGAGCGCTTCAACTCGCTCGACGTGGCTACCGCGCAGGATTTTCGCCAGGCGGGGCTGCTGCTCGCCCGCGACGAGAAAGTGCGCGTCGTCGTGCTGCGGGGCGTTCCGGGCGCATTCTGCAGCGGCGCCGATCTCAAGTACATCCGCGGCGGCGGCGACGCGCGCGACCTCTCCTATCTGACGAACCGGGCGCCCGCCGGATACGGCGCGGTCTTCAAGCAGATCCTCGAGTACATCCACAGCGCCATCTCCGAGATCCGCCGCGCGCCCAAGCCGTTCATCGCCGCGGTGGACGGGATCGCCGCGGCCGGAGGGCTGGGCATCGCGCTCGCTTGCGACCTGGTCATCGCCTCCGAACGCGCGACCTTCGAGTGGGCGTACGGCCGCACCGGACTGACCGGCGCGGAGAGCTCGACCTTCTTCCTGCCCCGCCTCGTCGGGCTGCGCTTCGCCCAGGAGATGGTCTTTTTGAACCCGCGCCTCTCCGCACCCCAGGCGCTCGAGAAAGGGCTCATCACCTTTGTGCTCCCCACCCAAGGCTTCGACGACGAGGTGATGGCCGTCGCGCGGAAGGTTGCCGCCGGCCCGCCGCAGGCGTACGCAGCGTCGAAAGCATTGCTCAACCAGGCGAGCGGCGGAGATCGGCTCGACTACCACCTCGACCAGGAGCTGGAGGCTCTGGTCCGCAGCGCCGACGCGCCCGAGTTCGACGAGGGCCTTCGCGCGTTCTTCGAAAAGCGCCCGCCGCAATTTCCCGGGACCTGAGATGCACGAGTATTCCATCGTGCAGGCGCTCATCGGCCTCGTCGAGGCGGAGGCGCACAAGCGCAACGCCACCGCAGTGCACACGCTGCGCGTCGGTCTGGGCGAGCTTTCGGGCGTCGAGCCTTCGCTCCTCGCCACCGCCTACGAAACCTTCCGGGAGTGCACGATCTGCGCAGGTGCCAACCTCGATTTGCGCGCGATCCCGGCGCAGTGGGCCTGCCCGCGCTGCAAGCTGCCGATTGTGCGGGGTGCACCCCTTCAGTGCACCAATTGCGGCGGTCCGGCGCGGCTCGTGCATGGGGACGAACTGGTGCTCGAAAGCATCGAGATGGAAGTGACCAAGAGGTAGCGCATGTGCGAGGACTGCGGTTGCGGTGACGCCGAAGTCGTGCCCGTCGAAGTGCAGCAGCGCATCCTGGTCCAGAACGACCGGGTCGCGCAGCACAACCGCGAGCACTTCTTCGAGCGCGGTGTGCTGGCGCTGAATCTGATGGGCTCTCCGGGCTCGGGAAAGACGGCGCTGCTCGAGGCCACCGCCCGCCTCGCCGGAAGCCGGCTGCGGCTCGGCGCGGTGAGCGGCGATCTCGCCACCGACCACGACGGCGCGCGCCTGCGCAAGGCCGGCATTCCCGCCCTGACCATCACCACCGGCACGGCCTGCCACCTCGACGCGCGCCTGGTGCACGACGCACTGCACGACTTCCCGATCGACGGATTTGACGTCTTCGTCATCGAGAACGTCGGCAACCTCGTCTGCCCGGCGATCTACGATCTCGGGCAGGCGGCCAACGTGGTCGCGCTCTCCGTCACCGAGGGCGAGGACACGCCGCTCAAGTACCCGGCCATGTTCCGCGCCGCGGACCTGGTGCTGCTCACCAAGGTGGACCTCTTGCCCGCGCTGCCCGAGGTGCGCATCGAGGCCTTCGCGGAGGCGCTCGCGCG
>JAYWBT010000120.1:0-4582 GCA_043781235.1 Deltaproteobacteria bacterium | reverse complement strand
ATCGCAGTGGCATTGCAGCCCTTGGCATTGGTCGAAAGGTAATAGGCATTGCCATAGCCGCCGGTGGCCAACACCACCGCGTCGCCGGGATATGAGGTAATGCTGCCGCTCACGAGATCACGCGTGACGATGCCGCGGGTCCGTCCGCCCTCGACCACCAGGTCGAGCATCTCGGTACGCGGGTGCATCGCTACCTGTCCGAGCCCCAGCTGCCGCTCGAGGGCCTGGTACGCACCGAGCAGGAGCTGCTGGCCGGTCTGCCCGCGCGCGTAGAAAGTGCGCGACACCTGCGCGCCGCCGAAGGAGCGGTTGGCGAGCAGGCCGCCGTACTCGCGCGCGAAGGGCACGCCCTGCGCTACGCACTGATCGATGATGGCGACGCTGATCTGCGCAAGCCGGTAGACGTTGGCCTCGCGCGAGCGGAAGTCGCCGCCCTTGATGGTGTCGTAGAAGAGGCGGCGCACGCTGTCGCCGTCGTTGCGGTAGTTCTTGGCAGCGTTGATCCCGCCCTGCGCGGCGATGCTGTGCGCACGGCGTGGGGAATCCTGGAAGCAGAAGCAATCGACTTGATAGCCCAGCTCGCCCAGTGTGGCCGCCGCCGACGCGCCGGCCAGACCCGAGCCCACCACCAGCACGCGGTACTTGCGCCGGTTGGCGGGACTGATCAGCCGCGCATTGAAACGGCGGCGGTCCCATTTTTCGGCCAAGGGTCCCGCCGGGATGCGCGCGTCGAGCTGCATGGCTACCTCACCAGCCCGAGGAAGATGGCGACCGGGATGGAGGTGAACCCGGCCCAGATCAGGATCGCGAGCGCCGCGGCGACGGGCCGACGGAGCGGCTCCGCCGACGGCCTCGAGAGCCCCAGCGTGCGCAGCCAACTCCAGCCGCCGTGGAAGAGGTGCAGGCCGATGGCGATCATCGCCACCACATAGATCGCGCTCACCCACCAGACGCGGAAGCCGCCCACGAGGTTGTCGTAGACGCGCGCCTCCTCGAAAGGCGCGGGGTGGATGGTGCCGGTGGTCAGGTGCAAGAGGTGGAAGACGACGAAGGCGGCGATGAGGAGGCCGCCGATGCGCATGGTCCGCGAGGCGAGGGTCGCGGCTTGCGGCTCCGCGCGCGCGTACCGCTCCGGCCGCGCCGCGCGATCGAGGATCGCGAGCTGCGCCGCCGCGACGACGTGCAGCACCACTGAGACGAAGAGGATCGCGCGCACGACCCAGAGCGCAGCCAGCTCCCGCTTGAGGAAGGCCGAGTAGGCGTCCAGCGCCGCTGCGTCCCGGAACACGAGCAGGTTTCCCGTGGCGTGACCGATGAGGAAGGCGATCAGGATCACGCCGGTGACGGCCATGATGATCTTTTTGCCGACCGTCGTGCGCCAAAACGCAAGCACGAGGCGAATCTAACGAAGGCCGGCGCCCTTCGCAGTCAATAAGAAATTGTGTGCTCAAAACAATTCGTTTGAGCCCCAACTGTCTTGGTGCAACGGCTCAACCCACCGCCGACCGTGGCGTGCGGCGTTCGAGGCAACGGCCGCCTTCGTTCTCCCATCTCTGAACTGCCCTCACCGCGCGGATTCTCTCGGTCGCTTCCTCGGGTGCGGGACGGGCGGCGGCCGGAACCGCGGCCAGAGTCACGCCCACGGCGCCTTGCGAGGTCGCGCTCGCCTCGAACGTTGCCCAGGCCGCCTGCAGCGCCGCCAGCGCCTGCGGATCGACCAGAGTGGCGACGAACCGCGCCTCGCACTCGTAGTCGGAGCAGCCGGGACAGCCCGGGGCGATCGCCTGCTGACCTTCCAGGACCACCGAGGCGGGCACGCTGTATTCGCCCGAGCAGACACCGCAACGAATCCTGATGGCCACATGGTCAAGAATGTTCATGGCCAGATCTCCTTTCTTCGTTCGGTCACTGCATCTGCGATGCCATCACGCCTGGCGCGATTCAGTTCCGTAAGCACGCAGGCGCCGCCAGAGCGTGTTGCGCGCGAGCCCCAGCACCCGCGCCGCCTCGGCCTGGTTCCCTCCGCAGGCGTCGAGCACGGCCAGGACGTGCTCGCGCTCGACTTCCGCGAGCGGCCGCATCAAGGGCCGCGCCGCCCGCTGGCGCCGGACCTCGTCGGGGAGATCGTCCGCCCGCACCGACGGGCCCTCGGCCAGCGCGGCTGCGTGGCGGACGGCGTTGGAAAGCTCGCGGATGTTCCCGGGCCAGCGGCAGGCGAGCAGCGCGCGTTCTGCCTCGCGCGAAAAGCCGCGCGCCGGGCCCTCCTCCAACTCGAGGAGTTGGAGCGCGATGGGCAGGATGTCCTCCTTCCGTTCGCGCAGCGGCGGAAGTGTGAGTGCGAAAACGTTGACCCGGTAGAAGAGGTCCTCGCGGAATGCCGCGCGCTCTACCTGCTCGCGCAGATCGCGGTGGGTCGCGGCGATGACGCGCACGTCGGCGCAGTGGGACCGAGTGGAGCCGACCCTCCGCACCTCGCCGTCCTGGAGCACGCGCAGCAGCTTGGCCTGCAAGGGGAGCGGCAGCTCGGCCACCTCGTCGAGCAGGAGCGTGCCGCCCTCGGCCTCCTCGAACAAGCCGGTCTTGTCGCTCACCGCGCCGGTGAAGGCGCCGCGCGCGTGGCCGAAGAGCTCGCTCTCGAGCAGGTCCCCGGGCAAGGCGGCGCAGTTCACCGCCACGAACGGCTTGCTGGCCCGCGGGCTCGAGGCATGCAGCACCCGGGCGAGCACCTCCTTGCCCGTGCCGGTTTCTCCCTGCAGGACCAACGGGGCGGAAGTGCGAGCCAGCGCCGCCGCGCGCACGAGCAGCCGGCGCATGGCAGGGCTTTCCGCCACCATCCGCGAGCAGCGCGCTGCACCGCCCTCGAAGCGGGTGCGCAGGTTGCAGGCGCGGCAGAGGTCTCCCCGCTCGAACGGCGTCCCGCAGACGATCTGTTCCATGTGTTCCATTCTAACGCATATCGAAAAGCCGTGCACCCCGAGGGCTGCGTTGGCCTACCCCTTGCTGTGAAGAACGGGCGGAGTGCAAGCGGACCGCGCGCGAAATCCGCCTGGCGCTCGAGTCCCTCCCCGGCGTGGACCACGCTTACGTCGCGCTGGGACCCGAAGGGCCGATCCGCGGCGCGGCTTGAGCACCGCGCCCGCTTCAGGCCGGCTATCCGTTGCTGAGGGTGAGCAGCACCGCGCTGTCCTGCTCTGCCTCCAGATCGTGCGGCAGGTCGCGCGCGACCACCAGCACCCGGCCCGGCGTCAGATGGGTCTCCTTTCCCGCCACGCTGAAACGAACGTGGCCGAAGAGGACCTGCACCGAGATGGACGCAGCGGCCCGATGCTGCGGGATGCGCGCGCCTCGCGCCAGTGCGAGCAGCACTACGCGCAGCGAGCCCTGCTTGGCGAGCGTCCGCGCGCCGTGCCCGCCTTGGGCCGAGCGCAGAAGATCGGCCGCCTCGGCAAGCAGATCCAGCTCGCGAACCTCTTCGTCGAGGTGTCGATCTGGCACGTGGTCGGGCAGGTGGTTCATGGCGTCCTCCCGGGAACGAAGCGCGGCAGGAGCACGTCGTTCTCCAGATGAACGTGCCGGAGCAGATCGTCCTCCAGGTGCCGCAGCTCCACGAGCAGCGTGCGATAGCTGCTGCAGGCCCAGGGCGGCGGCGTGTAGTCGTCGGACAGCGCGCGGATGCGGCGCAGCGCAGCTCCCACCTCGCGGTGCTCTTCGCGCATGCCGGCGAGCTCGCGCCGCAAGTGCTCGGGGTCCGGCGCGTCCGCCACCACCTCGCGAAAGAGCGTCTGCTCCTCCTCATCGAGGTGCAGGTCGAGCATCTCGCGCAACTCGACGAACTCGGCCTGCAGCTCGCGGAGACGCGGGTCGTGATCGCCATGCACGCCCGCCACCTTGGCTACGAGCGGCACGAGGAAGGGCAGCGCGTCGCGCAGGAAGGTGTGGTGGCGCGAGACGATGAAGGACACCAGCTCGGCCGTGGAGAGCGCCCGCGGATCCTCGGACGGTGCTGGAAGCACTGCCGCTTTCTCCAGCGCGGCAACCACCTCCCTCGTGTCGAGGCCGCGCGCCGCACACGCCTCGGCGAGCGTCGCGCCGCCGCTGCAGCAGAAGTCGATGTGACGATCCTGGAACACGGCGGCGCATTCCGGGTGATCGAGAACGATCCAGGAGACTGTCGTTGTCAGGTCCATGCGACAACTCTTCTTCAAGCGCCGTGCCATCCGCCGCTCTCCCACGGTCATCGCGCCGGGCATTCCCAGGTGTTCCAGGTTGGAGCGCAGGGGACGGAGCGGTGCGCAAGCGGCCCTCGGGAGAGGCAACGGCACGCGGCTTGAAGAGAAGCCGCTGCAAGGAGGAAGAATCCATGAAGACACAGTCCCTGAGCGACGTCGGCGAGCGGCTCGACGTGCGCGCCATCCCGCCGCCGCAAAAGCACCCCACCATCCTGTCGCGCTTCGATGCGCTCCAACCCGGCCACTCGTTCACGCTGGTCAACGACCACGATCCGAAGCCGCTCTACTACCAGTTCAACGCCGAGCAGCCCGGCCGCTTCGAGTGGGAGTACCTCGAGAGCGGGCCGTCTGTC
>JAYWBT010000119.1:0-35085 GCA_043781235.1 Deltaproteobacteria bacterium | reverse complement strand
CCAGCATGGTGCGGAAGGCCTTGGCGAGGAAGGTCGGCACGCGGTCGGGCGCGGGGATGCGGTCGCTCCACTTGGTGATGCGGGTGAAGAGATCGACCTGCTCCATCTCCTGCAGCGAGCCCTTGCCGGCGTTGAAGCTGGGCGCCGCGCCGCCGAGCAGGAGCACCGGGCTCGAGGCGGCGAAGGCGTTGGCGATGCCGGTGATGGCGTCGGTCACGCCGGGCCCCGCGGTGACGCAGGCAACACCGATGCCCCGCGTCAGGCGGGCCGTCGCGTCGGCCGCGTGGGCCGCCGCCTGCTCATGGCGCGTGTCCACGACCTGGATGCCCTCCTCGACGCAGGCGGCGTAGATGGGGGCGATGTGCAGGCCCGAGAGCGTGAAGACGTGCCGCACGCCTTCGGCCTTGAGCATGCGGACGAGGAGCTGCGCGCCAGTCGAGGTTCCCATGGGTGCCTTTCTTCAGTGCGTCGCCAGCATGCCAGCTGCGACCCGGATCGGCACGCTCCCGCTGACGGCATTGCGCAGCGCCGCCTTGGCCGGCCGGCTCGAATCCCACACCACGCCGGGCCCGCCCGCCGCAGCCACGCCCACCGAGAAGCGCGCGAGCACGGCGCCCGACGCGATCGAGACGTCGGGCGCCGGAACACCGAGGGTCGCGCGCGCGGCGATGCCCAACACCAGCGTGTTCGCGAGCCGTCCGGTGCCGAGCACGATCCTGGCGGCCATCGGGTTGCCCGCGTCGATGCCGCCGCCGCCGGGATTCACTTCCAGTGAAGTCGGATCGATGGTGACCTTCTTGGCATCGAGCGGCAGATCGATGGCGATGGCGCGCGCGGTGAGCGCCTGCACCGCGACCAGGTTCAGGACCACCTGGGTCGCGGTGCTCGAGGCGTCGCGCCGCAGGGCGACCGCGTCCGTCGCGGCCGGCGTCAGTTCGGTGAACACCAGCGAAGTCGCGGGCGCGGCCGTCACGGTCACGGTGAGAGGTTGTGTCGCGGTCCCCATGGCGCTGGTGCCGGTGAGCGTATAGATGACGGCGGGCGGCGCGGGCGTGACCACGAGCGAGGTGAGCGGCCCGAGGTTGGTGGTGGTCGAGCCGTCCGAGACGCTCCAGCTGGTCGCGGTCCCTCTCCAGAAGAGCCTCACGTCCTGTCCCTGTGTCACGCTGGCCGCGTCGGGGGTGAAGCTCGCGATCACCGGCGCGACCGCGACGCGGAACATCGCCTGCACCGGAGGCACGGGCCTCGCTCCCGGCGCGCCCACGGCGGTGAGCGTGTAGAGCGTGTTGACCGTCGGGTGGACCACCGCGCCGCCGCTCGCCGGCTGCAGGCCGACGCCCTGGTCGATGCTCACGCCGGTCGCGTTGGAGAGGCTCCAGCGCAGCTTCACCTCGGTGCCCGCGGGAGCCTGCGCCGGAGTCGCGCCGAAGCTCTCGATCAACGGCGGCGGCGGCCGCGCCTCCACCGAGACCGCCACCGCGCGGGTGGTCCTGCCCGCGCCGTTGGTCGCAGTCAGCACGAAGCTCGTCGGCCGCACCACCACGCTCTGCGCGGTGCTGCCGGTGATGGCGCCGGGACCAGGGTCGATGGAGAGCGTCTCCGCGCCCGTGACCTGCCAGGAGAAGGTGAGCAGGTCGCCGGAGAAGGCGGCCGGCTTGTCCACGGTGAAGCTCGCGATCGACGGCGGACCCGACTTTCTGCAGGCGACGCTGGCCGCGAGCGCCATCAAACAGAGGCCTCGCCCAGCGAGCGCAAGAGAGAGCCGCCTCACGGCGAGCCCCCGAAGCGCGCCAGGAACGCTGCGAGATCCGCGTCGTCCACCAGGTTCGTGCTGCCGGTGAGATCGGCCTGTGCGCGATAGGTGTCGCTCGCCTGCGTGGCGCCGAGCGCGTCGGCGAGGTCCATCAGATCGAAGCCGTCCAGGCGCAGGTCGAAGTTGGTGTCGCCGTTGCCCTTCACGCCGGCGGGGTTGCCGTCGGCGCTGGTGTCGATCTCCCAGAAGCCGCGGCCGAAGGTCGAGACGGTGAGCCGGCGACCGGCGGGCGCGATGCAGATATCGGTGACGCGCACGAGCGGCAAACTCTGGCCGCCGAAGCGCTGGAAGGTCGCGCCGCGATCCTTGGAGCGGTAGAGGCCCGCGTCGGTGCCGACGTAGAGCGTGGCCGGGTCGCCCGGGTCGACCTTCACGATCTCGAATGGCACGAAGGGCAGCGCGCCCGCGCTACTGCCGTTGAGAAACGCCCAGGTCGCGCCGCCGTCGGCGGTGGCGTAGAGGTGACCCATCGACGACGGCAGAGGCGTGCCGTCGTCGAGCAGCATGGCGCGGCTGGTGATGTAATAGCTCTTGCCGCTCGCGTCGGACGGATCGAAGGCGATGCTCGAGAGGAGCGACGCGCCCGCGGGCGACCCGGGAGGCGCGGGCTGCTTCGAGACGAACCAGTCGGCGCCGCCGTTGCCGGTGACGTAGGCGAACTTGTTGCTGACGGCGCCCCAGACGCTGGCGGAGGGATGCGTGCCGAGGTTGCGCAGCGTGATCGCCGCGGTGCTGGTGCCTGGCGGGATGAAGCCCTGAATCACCTCACCGGTCTGCCAGTGCAGGAGCCCGCCGACGTCGGTCCAGTCGGCGCCAGCGGCGGAGCGGAAGACCGAGCCCGGCAGCACCTGGCCAGACCCGCTCTGCGCCACGGCGGTGAAGGTGAGGAAGGAGGCCGGGTCTTTGGCCGCGGCGTCGCGCTGGATGCGCACCAGAAACGGCATTGCGTTGAGGCCACCGACGAACGGGGCCCAGCCCGCGCCGCCGTCGGTCGAGCGGACAATCTTTCCCGGCACCGACGCGAGCAGCGTGGCGGGACGAGGGCCCCTCACGTCGGCACTGACCGCGATGCCGATGCCATCGCCGCCGAAGATTTGATTGAAGGTCGTGGTCGCGGCGACCCGCACGCGGGTGCCGTTGTCCTGCAGCCCGCCGATGACAAAGTTCTGCAGCTCCGCCGGCCAACTCTCGGGCGCGCAGGCGACGCTGTAGACGAGGTGCGTGACCAGGCCCTGGTTCATCACCGGATCGAAGCTGGCGGCGCCGGGCGCGGCGGTGCGCACGCTGTTCTTGTCGTTCGGCGAGCGGTAGAGCCCGCCGTCCGAGCCTGCGTAGAACATTCCGGTGGGCCCGATGGCCAGCGCGTGGAAATCCGCGTGCACGTAAGTGAGCGCGACGCCGGTGGCCGCCGGCAGCCAGTCGCTCATCACCGACCAACTCACGCCGCCATCTCCCGAGCGCACCAGCGCGAGGTCCCCGCCGACGAAGACCAGATCGGGGTTCTGCGGATCGACGACGATGGCCTGGTTGTACCAGGACTGATCGTGCAGCACGTCGAGGTCGCTCTGGTCGTCGTTGGGGTTGAGCGGCGCCCGGGTCGCGTTCATCCGCAGGGAAACGAAGCTCTGCCCGCCGTCCTCGCTGCGGTAGAGATCCTTCTGAGAATACCGGCTGGCGATGGGCGACAGGCTGCTGCCGGCGAGCAGGAAGACGCGCGCCGAGGTCGCGTCGCCGGCGGTGCTGGGCGCGACGGCCAGCGTGCCGCGGCCGATGCTGGCGCGGTCGACGCCCGACTCCGGCAGCGCGGCGGCGTTCCAGGTCCAGTTGACGCCGTTGTCGACGGAGCGCCAGAAGCCGAGATCGCCCGCGGCGCTCTTGCCGGTGAGCTCCTGCCGCGTGCCGGTGGCGAGCCAGGTGTTGGGCGCCACCCAGGCGATGCTCCACAGCTCGAAGTAGAGGTCGCCGGGCGCAGCGCCCACCAGCGCGATCTGCGAGAAGGTCTGGCCGCCGTCGGTGCTGCGGAAGAAGCCGCGGTTGGTGGCGACGAAGAGATTGAGGCTGTTGAGCGGATCCACCTTGATGTCGCTCACGCGATCGACGGGCAGCGTGTACGTCGTGCCCGCGGAAGCATAGGTCGCCGTCAGCAGGACCGGCTCGGACCAGGTGGCGCCGCCATCGAGCGACTTGACCAGGCCCGCCTGGGCGGTGCCGAAGGGATCGCCCAGGCCGAGGTAGAGGATCTCGGGCGATGCCGGATCCATCGCGAGCGCGCCCACGTTGAGCGAGCCGACCTTGTCGCCCAGCGGCTCCCAGCCCGCGCCAGAGTCCCAGGTCTTCCACACGCCGCCGCCTGCGGTGGCGAGGTAGAGGATGTTCGCGTTTGCCGGGTGCGGGAGGATCTGCCGGACACGGCCCGAGTCGGTGGTGCTGTAGGCCGCGCCATTGAAGGCGAAGTCTTCGCGCGCGGGGCCGAGGTTGACGAAAACGCTGCCCGGCACGGCGCTGAAGCGCAAGGGACCGCCGCGATCGCGCTCGCGGCGCGCGGCCTGCAACGCGCGGAAGCTGGCTGCGCCGCCCTGCTCGCCTTCCCACTCGCGCATGGCCGCGGCGCGCGCCGCCGGATGGTCGCGCTCGGGCCCGGCTACAACGTCGGCGCCGACAGCCTTTGCGAGCAAAAGCGACCAGAGCGGCAGCGACCAGAGCAGCCTGCGAATCGGCACCAACCGCGCCTCCGGAAAAGGCAGCGCGTCAGACCCGCGCAGCCCGCGCGCGCAGCCTATCGCGGCGCGCCTGAGCAGCCTACCGCGCCACGCGCAGGCTCGCCGGCTGGAAAGCCCGCTCAGGCCTGCGGGCGCCGGAATCGAGACAGATGCGTGGGCAGCTCGGCGAGCGCAGGGAACGGCGTGTCCGGGTGCAGCTTCTGCGCGCGCGCGAGCAGCTGCGACTCGCTCTCGGGGATGTTCGGATCGGGCACGCAGCAGTCGACCGGGCAGACGGCGGCGCACGCTTCCTCGTCGTGGAAGCCGACGCACTCGGTGCACAGCGCCGGATCGATCACGAAGATGTCCTCGCCCTGGCTGATGGCCTGGTTGGGACACTCGGGCTCGCAGGCCCCGCAGTTGATGCACTCCTCCGTGATCATCGTCGACATCGGGCGCGCTCCTCCGTTGAAAGCAGGTGTTACTGCACCCGCAACTCCCCGATCGCAAGGCTACCTTGCGGCGCGCCGGCCGCGCGGAGAACGAACGCCGGCGCCTGCGCCGTAGAGAAAACGAGACCGGTCCCGCCCGAGGGGACGAGGTCGAGCTTGAACCGCGCCAGCACCGCTCCCTGCTGCAGCCGCTTCGGCGACGGCACCGCGCCGCTGCCCGCCGGCTTCTGCGCGATGCCCAAGGTCAGCACGCGTGCGAGCGGACCCGAGAGCGGCAGCGCCAGAGCGGCAGCGGGCGGGCTGCTGCCGGGGTCGAGCGCGTCGCCGTTGGGATTCACCTGCCAGTCAGGCAAGCTCGAGACGAGGTGGAGCGCGACCCGCGCGGCACCCGGCACCGGCAGGTCGAGCGCGAGGGCGTCGGCCGCGACCGCCCGCGCCGCCACCAGGCTGAGCGTCAGCTGCGGGCACGGCAGCGCGCACGGGTCGGCGACGAGCCGCACCACCTCGACGCCCGTGGGAGGCGGCGTGTAGAGCAAGCCGGTCCCCGGCGTCGCGGCCACCGACACCGTCGCCGTCTGCGAGGCGCTGCCAGTGGGCCCGCTCGCGGTGAGCGTGTACGTGGTCGTCTGCGCCGGCTGGACGGTGTAGCTCGTCAGCGGCCCGAGGAACTGCGAGAGACCTGCGTCGCTCGTCAACCGGTAGCTGGTGGCGTTGGTCGCGCTCCACGAGAGCGTGACGTCGGATCCCTGCTGCGCGGTGGGCGGCGCGGTAAAGCTGGTGATCACCGGCGACGGCGCCACGCGCACCAGCAGGATGAGCGGCGCGGCAAGCGGGGACGCGCTCAACGTGTACCGCGTGGTCCGGGGCACGCTGCTGATCATCGCGACGCCCGCCGGCGGCAGGTTGCCGAGCCCGGAGATCGAGACCGAGTCCGCGCCGGCGATGCTCCAGCGCAGCGTCACCGGATCGCCCGGCGCGATCTGCGGCGGAGTGGCCACGAAGGTGGCCGTCCCCGGAGCCGGCTTCACCGCGATGTCCACCTTCGCCTTCGAGGTGCCCGAGCCGTCGGTGGCCGTCAGCGTATAGGTCGCGGTCGCGAACGGGTGCGCTTGCGTCGTGGTGGTGCCGGAGACGTCGCCCACGTCGGGGGCGATCGACAGCTTGGTCGCGCCCGACACCTTCCACGAGAAGGTCACTGCGTCGCCCGACTGGATGGAGCTCTTGTCCACGGTGAAGCTGTCGATCGACGGCCCGCCGTGGCAGGCCGCGGTCAGCGCCAGGCTCACGCAGGCGAGCAGCGCGCCCCTCATGGTGCGCCTCCGAAGCGGGTCAGGAACGCGGCGAGGTCGGCGTCGTCTATGGCGTTCACGGTGCCGACCAGATCGGCCTCGGGCCGGTAGGCGACGCTGGCGTTGGTGGTGCCGAGCACGGAGGCGAGGTCGATGAGATCGAAGGCGTCGAGTCGCTGATCGAAGTTGAGATCGCCGCGTCCCTTGGCGCCCGCCGCCGCGCCGCCCGCGTCGGTGTTGAGCTGCCAGAAGCCGCGCCCGAAGGTGGCGATCTTCATGTTCCGGCTGGCGGGCGAGACGCAGATGTCGTCCACGCGCACCAGCGGCAGGCCCGGTGGGCGCGTGAACGAGCCGCCGCCGTCGCGCGTGACGTAGAGCCCGATGTCGGTGCCGACATAGACGGTCTTGCCCGTCGCGTCGCCGGGATCGAACTTGACCGCCACCACCGGCAGGTTGGGCAGCGTGCCGCCGCCGGTGATGGACGTCCAGCTCTGGCCGCGGTCGATGGTCTTGAAGAGGTGGCCGTAGCTGTCGGGGACGGGCCCCGGCGGAACAGTCGGGTCGGTGCTGTCGAAGATCGTGGTCGCCTGGCTGCCGACCCACAGGGTCTTGCCGGCGCTGTCGGACGGATCGAAGCCGATGCCCGCGGTGCCCTTGATGCCGAGGTTCTGCGCCGGGCTGGTGCCGAGCACATTGCTCGCGGTCCAGTTGGCGCCTGCGTCGGGCGTGACGTAGACGATGCCGCCGATGCCGTCCACGGCGTAGATACCCTCGACCTTGCCGTGCGTGGCGAGGAAGTGGAACTCCTGGCGCGCGGCCTTGCTCCCGAGGCCGCTGAAGAAGCTGCTCGAGGTGCCGTCGGGGTAGTGGACGGTGCCGCTGATGTTGGTCCAGTCGCCGCCGTTCTTCGACCGGTAGACGCTGGAGTCGCCGGCGGGCGGCGGCTTGGTGAAGGTAAGGAAGGTCGCGCCGTCGGAGCTGGGCGCGTCGTCGCTGGCGAGGCGCACGTAAAACGGCAGCGCTCCGCCGCCGATGCCGCTGCTGAACTCGTTCCAGGTGTCGATGGCGCCGCCGCCCATCGAGCGCTCGATGTGGCCTGGCGTGGACGCAAGCGCGATGCGCGGACCGCCGGCGGTGGCGTCGCGGCTCACCGCCACGCCGACGCCATCGCCGCCGTACACCTGGTCGAAGCTGCTCGGCGCGACGCCCGACGAGAGGTTGCGCAGCCGCGTGCCGTTGTCCTGCATGCCGCCGAGCACGAAGCCCTGCAGGCTGGCTGGCCATGATTCCGGCGCACAAGCGAGCTGGTAGACGAGATGGCTGACGATGCCGACGTTGAGCGCGTCGGAGATGTGCGCCGCGGCGGGCGCTGCGGTGAGCGCGTCGCTCGAGCTGAAGAGGCCGCCGTCGGTGCCGGTGAAGAGCGTCCTCGACCCGGCGCGCGAGAACGCCATGGCGTGGTAGTCGGCGTGCGTGTACGGCAGCGCGATGTGCGTTCCGGCCGGGAGCCAATCGGACATCACCTCCCAGGACTGCCCGCCGTCGCTGCTGCGCACCAGGGCCAGATTGCCGCCGACGAAGAGCAGGTCCGGGTCGTCGGGATCGACCGCGATGGCCTGGTTGTACCAAGCCTGCTCGTGCAGGACGTTGAGGTCGTTCTGGTCCGTGTTCGGGTTCAGCGGCCGGCGGCTCGCGTTCATGCCCAGCCCCGCGAAGCTGAGGCCCGCGTCCTCGGAGCGATAGAGATCCTTCTGCGCCGAGGCGGAGTCGGTGGCGTTGGCCGCGAGCAGGAAGACGCGCGTGGTGGACGGGTCGATGGTGGTGCTGTCCGCCACCGCGAGCGTCATTCGTCCCAGGTCCGTCAGATCGGCGGGCGGCAGCGCGGCGTCGGCGAGCGTGAAGGTCGCGCCATTGTCCGCCGAGCGCCAGAGGTGGCCCAGCACCGGCGGGGTCAGGCCGGTTCCGTCGATGGTGGTCTCGCGGCCGGTGACGAGCCAGGCGCCTCCGCCGAGCGAGGCGATGGACCAGGTCTCAAACGGCGAGGTGGTGGCGCCCTTCGCGTTGGGGAGCTTGATTGGCACCGGCGTGCCCGCGCCGTCCCACGAGAAGAGACCGACCTCGGTGGCGACAAGCACGTGCGCGCCGTTTCCCGGATCGACCTTGATGTCGCGCACGCTCGTCGCCGGCGCCGGCGTACCGCCGTATTGCGCGACCGCGGCCACTGGCGCCGACCAGGTGGCGCCGCCGTTCTTGCTCGAGACCAGCCCCGGGAGGTGGGTGTCGAACGGATCGCCGAGGCCGAGGTAGAGCGCGTCGGGGCGGTGCGGATCCATCGCCAGCGTGCCGATGGCGAGCCCGCCGAGAAAGTCGGTGAGCGGCTCCCAGCGGGCGCCACCGTCGTACGTCTTCCAGATTCCGCCGCCCGCGGTGGCGAGGTAGAGGATGCCGGGATCGACCGGGTGCGGGACGATGCTGCGCACGCGGCCCGAGTCCACCTGATTGTAAGAGACCGAGTTCCATTCCACCTCGGCGCGCGTCGGGCCCAGGTTGAGCCAGACGCCGTCGGGCACGGTGAGCGCCTGCCGCGAGCCGGCCGAGCCTGCGCTGGGCCGCCACACGGCGCGGTCGCGCTCCTTGCGCGCGACGGTGAGCTGCCGCAGCAGCTCGCGCGCGGACGGCTCTTCCTCGCGCAGCGCGCTCGCCGCCGCCATGCGCGCCCGCGGATCGTCTCTCTCCTGTGCGGCGGCCCGCAGCGAGAAAAGCGCCGCGGCGATGAGCACGATTCGGTTCAAGCGGGCTCCGGTCATTGGTGAAGGCTCGACTCGCGAGGCGCGGCGGCGGCCATTCAGCCGATCCAGATGGTCTTCGCGTTGGTGAACTCGCGGATGCCCTCGCCCGACAGCTCGCGCCCGTATCCGCTCGATTTCACCCCGCCGAACGGCAGGCGCGGGTCGGACTTCACCATGCCGTTGATGAACACCTGCCCCGCGTCGAGCTCGTCGCAGAGCCGCTCCTGCTCCTTCTCGTCGCGCGTGAACGCCGCCGAGCCCAGGCCAAACGGCGTGTCGTTGGCGAGCTCGATGGCGTGGTCCAGATCGCGCGCGCGCACCAGGGTAGCGACCGGGCCGAAGATCTCCTCGGTCCACGCGGTCGCGTCCTTGCCCGGGGTCACCCGCAGCACGGTCGGCGCGTAGAAGAAGCCCTTGCGAGCGATGCGGTGCCCGCCGGTGAGCGCCTTCGCCCCCTGCGCGAGGCTGCGCTTCACCTGGTCGTCCACGTCGTCGAGCACCTGCTTCGAGGCGACCGGCCCGAGCTGGGTCGCATCGTCCGCAGGATCGCCAATCCTGAGCGCCGCCATCTGCCGCACGAACGCCTGCTCGAATTTCTCGGCGATACGCTCGTGGACGATGAAGCGCTTGGCGGCGATGCAGCTCTGCCCGGCGTTCTGGACGCGCGCCTTCACCGCGGTCTCGACGGCCTTCTCCAGATCGGCGCTCGGCAGCACCACGAACGGGTCGCTGCCGCCGAGCTCGAGCACGACTTTCTTCAAATGCTCGCCCGCCGCCTGCGCGAGGCTCTTGCCCGCCGCTTCGCTGCCGGTGAGCGTGCCGGCCTTCACGCGCGGGTCGCCGATGATCTGCGCGACGCGCTTGCTCTCGATGAGCAGCGTCTGGAAGCACCCCTCGGGCAGCCCCGCCTGCGCGAAGACCTCCTCGATGGCGAGCGCCGTCTGCGGCACGTTCGAGGCGTGCTTGAGCAGGCCGACGTTGCCCGCCATCAGCGCGGGAGCGGCGAAGCGGAACACCTGCCAGAAGGGAAAGTTCCACGGCATCACCGCCAGCACCGGCCCGAGCGGCTGGTAGCGCACCAGCGAGCGCTTCGCATCGGTGGCGATCACCCGGTCGGCGAGGTGCTCGTGCGCGTGGTCCGCGTAGTAGCGGCAGGTGCTCGCGCACTTCTCGACTTCACCGACGCCCGCCTGGTGCAGCTTGCCCATCTCCAGTGTCATCAGGCGCGAGAGCTCTTCCTTGCGCTGGTCGAGCACGTCGGCCGCCTTGCGCACGAGCGCTGCTTTTTCGGCGAAGCTGCGTTTGCGCCACTCGTGAAAAGCGCTCTCAGCCTTCGCCAGCCGCGCCTCCACCTGCGCGCCGGTGTGGGGATCGAAAGTCTTGACGGTCTCGCCCGTGAAGGGATTCGTGCTCGCGATGCTCATGGTCCCTCGAGGGTAGCGAGGTCGAGCAAGATTCGCATCACCTCGGCAAAGGAGTGTGCAACCCAGGTCGGATCGGCCGAGCGCAGGGTCGCCTCCTCCATCGCCCCGTAGGTGACGCCGACGGAGCGCACGCCGGCCGAGCGCGCCATCAATAGATCATGCGTGGTGTCGCCCACCACCACCGCATCCACCGCTGTCAGCTGCAGCTCTCCGAGGATCAGCAGCGCCAGGTCCGGCGCGGGCTTCGGATGCGGCACGCGGTCATATCCCGCGACCACCTCCATGAAGGGTCGCAGCCCCGCCAGGTCCACGTTGGCGTCGGCCCCCGACTGCGCTTTACCGGTCGCGACCGCCTGTCTGATACCGCGTGCGTGCAGCGCTTGCACGCCCTGCAGGACTCCCGGGAAGACCAGCGCATTAATGTGCGGATTCACCACCGCGCGCCAATGAACGCGGTAGCGCTCGACCGCCTCGCCGACGACCGCACTGTCGGGCGGTAGCTCGAGCAGCGCGCCGAGCGCTACCGGCAGGGGCAGCCCGATGCCGGCGCGGATGGCGTCCGCATCGATCTCCGCGCGGCCCAGCTCGCGGAGCACGTGCGCCGCCGTATCCACGATGACCCGCGGCGTGTCGATCAGCGTCCCGTCGAGGTCCCAGATCACAGCTTTCATGGCGCGCACTCTAAGCGCATCTGCCTGGGCGCGCCGTCATCTACCGGTCATGAGGCTGAGCGTACTCGATCAGGCCCCCGTCTCCGAGGGTGCAAGCGCGGGCGATGCGCTGCGGAACAGCGTCGAGCTGGCGCGGTGCTGCGAGGCCCTTGGATATCATCGCTATTGGGTCGCCGAGCACCACGGTACGCCCTCGCTGGTCTGCACCAGCCCCGAGGCGCTGATTGGCCCCATCGCCGCGGCGACCTCGCGCATCCGCGTCGGCAGCGGCGGCGTGATGTTGCCGCATTACTCCGCATTCAAGGTCGCCGAGACGTTCTCTCTATTGAGCAGCCTCTATCCCGGCCGCATCGATCTGGGCGTGGGGCGCGCGCCCGGGACCGACCCGCGCACCTCGCTGGCGCTGCAGCGGGACCGCAGCAGGCCTTTGGCGGACGACTTCCCGCAGCAGCTCGCCGAATTGCTCGGATATCTGGCTGGTTCGATACCCGCGCAGCACCCATTCTCACGCCAGGGCGAGGCGCTCGCGCTGCTGCAGAAGCCGGAGCCGTGGCTGCTGGGCAGCTCTCCGCAGAGCGCGATCTGGGCGGCGCAGCTGGGATTGCCCTATGCGTTTGCCGATTTCATCAACCGCGAAGGCGCGGCCTATACCGCGATCTATCGGGAGCGGTTCGAGCCGTCGGCATTCCTCGCGACTCCGCGCGTGGCGGTCGCCGCCTGGGCGCTCGCAGCGGAGACGGACGCCGAAGCCGAGCGGCTGGCTTCGTCGAGCCGGATGCTGTTCCAGCTCTTCCGCGCGGGGCGCCTCATCCCGGTGCCGCCGGTCGAGCGCGCTCTCGAATTCCTCGCCGAGAACCCATCGCCCATCTCGCGCCGCACCATCGTCGGGGCGCCGGGCAAAGTCCGCGCAGGCCTCGAGGCGCTGGCCGCGGAGTACGGCGCCGAGGAGATCCTGGTGGTGACCATCACGCACGACCCTCACGCGCGCAGGCGCTCCTATGAGCTCCTGGCGGAGGAGTTCGCGAATCGTCCCCCGCTGGCGAGGTAGCGAGCAGCATCTCGAAAGGTCCGATCGCGCGCTTTCGCGCCCCGTCCATGGTCGGCGGGTGATCCGCGCAAAGGAGAAGTCTGCCCGGCGGCAGGGGCGTTCGGAACGCACCTTTTCCTCGGGAACGTCGTCCAGGGGGTGAATCACCCGGTAGAGTTGCCGTTCCTGATTTGAATCGATTTGAATCGCGAGCGATTGAGTACTCATGTCGGTACCTCGGCTGACATCAGGAAGAGGGAAAGAGGCGGGGCGCAACGACCTGGGCCGCGAGGACGAGCGAGAGGCCGAAGAAAAGAACGATGATGGACCAGTTGATCACGTTGTTCCACGGCTTGTTGATCCCCCCCTCCCCGAGCATCTCCCGGTCGTTGAGAAGCAGCTGAAGGAAGATGGCGTCGTTGTAGATCATGACCAGGTCCGGTCCCCACCAGATTAAAATGGGGAATCGCGAACTGAGGCAGGTGCTGACGATGGTGCGCAGCGATTGCGGCCAGGCGCCGAGGGGACCCAATGCGGTCTTCGACCAGTCGAGCGAGCGGACGAGCGCTCCCATTTCGCCGCCGCCGGCTACCCAATCGAGGGAGCGCTCGAGGGGGCTAGCGTCGGTGCCAATGGACGAATTGGAGCTCATTCATCCTTGATGAAGCCGCCGCGTATCCACGCGTTGGCCACGTCCCGGTTGAACTTGTAATCCGCCGCGACCTGGTGTTTCGCGACGGTCTGGCCCACATCATCGACCGCGGATAACAGCGCGTAAGGCTCGAACTCGTCGGGCACCTGCTCCAGCGTCACGGTGTACCAGCGGCCCTCCCATGCGATGTCGAGCCGCTTTTTGAGCGCCTGGTCGCGCTGCCGTGCCGAGCGGGCCAGCACTTCGGTGGCGGTCTTCACGAAGGTGGTGAACGCCGGACCGTCGAAGGGCTTGGGGTTTTTCTTGTCGCGGCCCATCACCCAGGGGCTGATCAGTGCCGGCTCGGACAGGCCTGCCTTGCGGATCTCCACCGCCCAGCCGTCATCGTCCTCGTTTTTGATCACCCGGGCGGTCCAGCCATTCTTCCGCCACAGCGTGGGCTCCATGATGTCCGGTTCGGATGGCATCGTCTCGTCGCTCATGGACTGCGTCTTACTCCTTCCCGACTCTGATAAGGGAGAGCGCAAGGTCTGTGGCCGTCCTCGGCCCCTCGCTGTCCCTACCGCACCGGAGCGAGGCGAGATGAAGTGGATTCGATGGATCGGTTTCGGCGTTGGCCTGCTGGCTGCCTCGAGTTGCGGCCAGGACCCGAGCCAATTGTCGCCCATCCTCAGCCTCCAGCAACTACCCGGCAAGCACCTCGCCATGTCCGTGGATCGTGGCGAGACCGGAAATGGCGATATCGGGGTGCGCGTGACGGTGGCGATCACGTACGACACGGGCGGGAACTTCTGCGGCACGCTGCGGTCGCCCGTCGCCGCTCTCGGAGGGGTGAAGCTCGCGCTCCTGAGCGCAGGGTTGAAGAGCTACCCCTCCTATTACGACGGAGGGATGAAGTGCGCCTTTCCGACCTTCCAGATGCAGTTTGGGCCAGACGCGCCGCCAGGGCCGCTGGAGGTGACCGACGGGACCACCACCGCCCGCGCGGAATACGACGTCCTCAACCCGGGGACGTCGACGCTGGTGAATCCCATCGATGGAACGCTTCATCCGGGACAAAGCGCGCGCTGGCACCTGACTCTTCCTGCCACCCACGGGCTGGGAAGCTATCGGGTGTACTCCGATATGACGGTCCGGGACTGGGCGCAGGGAACCGCGACCCCCGCGGGCGGAGACGTCGTCGCCGCCATTCCAGCGAGCGTTCCGGCGAGCTTTTCCGGACACGGCTTATTGATCCTCTTATGGATGCTGGATGCGCACGTCACGACTTGCAGCCCCGGTTTCGTCTGCGATATCAGCTCGAGCGGGTTGACCGGGTTCGAACTGACCATTCGCCCGTGATTAGAGATTTTGCGGAGCCGAGTTCAGTGAAAGTCGCGCGAGCGGATCTCCTTGCCGAGCGCGTCGTGCATGGGCCAGAAGCGGTCGGCCTTGAGGCTGGTGACGCCGTCGTATTGCTCGAGGCAGCCCTCGACGATGAGCAGCGCGCTGGCCAGCACCGCGGCGCGGTTCGCCTCGAAGGTCTTGGGATCGATGACGATGTTGGCGATGCCGGTCTCGTCCTCCAGCGAGAGGAAGACGAAGCCCTTCGCGGTGCCCGGCCGCTGGCGCACGATGCAGAGGCCGCCTGTGCGCACGCGGCGGCCCGCTGGTAATTTCGGTAACTCGCCGGCGGCGTGGATTCCAAGTTTCGATAACCGGGCGCGTTCCAGCGCCACCGGGTGCGGCCCGACCGTGAGGCCGGTGCCGCGCAGGTCGGCGGCGACGCGCTGGCGCAGATCCATCTCGGGCAGCGGCGAGGTGGAGCGCGCCGCGAGCGACCGCGCCGGCATGCGGTGGCGTGGCCCCGCACCCGGTTCATCCCCCGGAGGGACACCGGCTTCATCCGGCGCGGCGACATCTTCTTCCCTCGGCGGCGCGGCGCCATCCTCCTCGCGCGGCTCAACGCGCGCGAAGAGGCCCGCCCCCCGGCGCGACGCCGCCTCGGCCTGCCAGAGCGCCGCGCGCCGCGTTGCAGGTGGCTCGCCGGGCCGCGCCGGCAGGCTCGCCAGCGCGCCAATCTCCGCCAGCGCCACCAACTCGTCGTGTCGCAAGCCCGCCCGCGCCGCGAAGTCGGCGATGCTCGCGAAGGCGCCACCGGACCGCTCGGCGACGAGGCGCTGCCCAGCCTGCTGGCGGAGCCCGCGCACGTAGCGCAGGCCCAGCCGCACGCACAGCTCCTCTTCGGGCCCGCTGCGCTCGAGGGTGCACAGCCAATCGGACCGCGCGGCGTCGATCGCTTTCACCCGCACCCCGCGGCGCTGTGCGTCCTTCACCAGCGTCGCGGGGCTATAGAAGCCCATCGGCCAGCAGTTGAGCATCGCCGCAGTGAAGGCGTGCGGGTGATGGACCTTGAGATAAGCGCTCGCATAGACGAGCAATGCGAAGGAGGCCGCGTGGCTCTCGGGGAATCCATATAAGGCGAAGGAAGTAATGCCGAGGACGATCTCGTCCTGCGCTTTGAGGGCAATCCCATTCGCGGTCATTCCCGCGCGCAATCGCTCTTCAATCGCTTTCATCCGCTCCATCGAGCGCTTGCTGCCCATCGCGCGGCGCAGCTCGTCGGCCTCACCGCCGGAGAAGTTCCCCGCCACCATGGCGATGCGCATCAGCTGCTCCTGGAAGAGCGGGATCCCGAGCGTGCGCTCCAGCACCGGCCACAGCGCCGGGTGCGGCACCGTGATTTTCTGCCGGCCCGCGCGCCGCTCGAGATAGGGATTGACCATCTGCCCCACGATGGGCCCCGGCCGGATGATCGCGACCTCGACGACGATGTCGTAGAAGCAGGTCGGCCGCATCCGGGGGAGCGTGGCCATCTGCGCGCGCGACTCCACCTGGAATACGCCCACCGTGTCGGCCTTTTGCAGCAAATCGTAGACACCGGGGTCGCCCGCCGGCAGCTGCGCGAGATCCACCTCGACGCCCTCGTGCGCGCGAATGAGCGGCAGCGCCTGCTCCAGCACCGACATCATCCCGAGCCCGAGCAGGTCCACCTTGATGATGCCGAGGTCGGCGCAGTCGTCCTTGTCCCACTGCACCACCGTGCGGCCGGGCATCGACGCGGGCTCGAGCGGGACGATCTCGTCGAGCCGGCCCTGCGCGATGATCATCCCGCCCGAGTGCTGGCCGAGGTGCCGCGGCAGCCCGGCGATCTGCTGACAGAGTTGCAGGTACAGCTTGACGCGGCGGTCGTCGGTGCCGAGCCCCGCTTCCTTGGCGCGGTGCTCGAGCGTGTCCAGATCGGTGGTGAACTCGAAGTGCGGCAAGAGGCCCGCGAGCCGATCCAGCTCCTGCTGCGGCAGGCCCAGCACCTTGCCGATCTCGCGGCTCGCCGAGCGCGCGCGATAGGTGATGACGTTCGCGGTCATGGCCGCGCCGCGCGCGCCGTAGCACTGGTAGACGTGCTGGATCACCTTCTCTCGCTGGTCGCCGCTCGGTAAATCGAGATCGATGTCGGGCCACGACTTGTGCCCGTTCATGTCGCTGCGCTCTTCGCTGAGGAAGCGCTCGAAGAGCAGGCCCATGCCGACCGGGTCGACCGCGGTGATGCCGAGCGAATAGCAGACCGCGCTGTTCGCCGCCGAGCCGCGGCCCTGCGCGAGGATCTTCTCCTCGGCGCAGAAGAGGACCAGGTCGTGGACGATGAGGAAATAGCCGGCGAGGCCGAGCTTCGCGATCAGGTGCAGCTCGCGCTCGATCTGCGCGATCGCCTTGGGCCAGCGCGCGCTCTGCGGGCCGCCGTAGCGTCGCTTCGCGCCCTCGACGGTGCGGTGCCACAGCTCGCCGTCGAGGGTGGTGGCGAAGCGCAGGCGCGGATCGGGGAATCGATAATCGAGATCGCCCAGCGTATACGCGCAGCGCTCGGCGATGAGCTTGGTATTGGCGATTGCATCGGGGAGGTCGCGGAAATCCTGCGCGATGGCGCGCGGCGGGCGGACGTGGCGCTCGGCGTTGCGGGACAACAGGCGCCCTGCTCCGTCGAGCGTGACTCCCTCGCGGATGCAGGTGAGCGCGTCGTAGAGCGGCTTGCCTTCCGGTGTCGCGTGGTGGATGCCGCCGCTCGCCACGATGCCGACGCCGCGCGCACAGGCGGCGTCGATGCGGCGGCGGTTGTCGCGCTCCTCGCGCGGGTCGAGGTGGCGCTGCACCTCGGCGAAGAGGCGATCGGTGCCGAGGGTTCTGGCGAGCGCGACCAGCTGCGCGGGCGTCCCGTTGGTCAGTGCGACGAGCCCATGACGCAGGTCGAAGAGCTGCGCGGACGAGACCTGGCACCGGGTCTTTCCATCCCGCGCCTTGCGGCCCGCGGGGGGCTCGGCTTCGGGGTCCGCACCGGGTCCGGCGTTCGGGCGGTTCCCGCATTTCTCGCGGCTGCCGCTGCTCTGGCGGCTGCCGCTGCTCTGGCGGCTGTCGCTCTTCTTGCGGTTGTCGTTGCTCTGGCGGTTCTCGCCGCTCTCCGTGCCTTGATGTCCGAGCGTCAGCAGCCGGCAGAGATTCTTGTAGCCTTCGCGGTCTTCGCAGAGCAGCGCGACGGAGCCCGCGCCCTCGACCTCGATCTCGGCGCCGACGATAGGCCGCAGGCCCGCGCGCTTCGCGGCGAGGTGAAAGCGCGGCGCGCCGTAGAGGCCGCCCACGTCCGCGACGCCGAAGGTTTTGTGGCCCGCTGCGGTCGCGGCGGCCGCGAGGTCTTCGGGCAGCGACGAGGCGCGCAGGAACGAGAAGGCGCTACGCGCGTGCAGCTCGATGTAATCGCACGCAGCCTGTGCGGGCGGCCGCGCGCGCAACGGCGCCCCATCGATGGTCCTGGCGTCCGGACGAGCCGGCCGCCGCAGGTCGCGCAGCGGGATGATCACGCCTTTCGCGCACTCCGGGACCACCGTGCCGCCGCGTCCCGCCGCAGCCGTGTTGCCGCGCCCGGCGGCCTCGTTCGCGCCGCGCGCGGGTCCCTTGTCGCTGCGGTCCGCCGCCTCTTGCGCGCCGCGCCCCGTCGGCTCGTCGCCGCACCTCGACGCCACCCTGTCGTGGCCCTCCGCCGTTGCCGCGACCGCCGCGTCGCCGCGCGCCGCCGCCAGCTGCCGCGCCGTGACGGGTCCCAGCCGTGGCCCGCTCTCTTCCTCCAGCCCGAAGGGCGCGAGCGATCGCTGCGGCGCCGGCCTCTGCACCAGATCGTCCTGCGGAAACGGGCTGAGGTGCGCCTCGAGCGGCGTCCCGATGGTCTGCTTGAGGCGGCAGACTTCGTGCTCCTTGCGCGGGTCGCGCCCGCCACGGTCGCGCCGCGTTCGCCGGTTCACTGGCGCCCTCGGCCGCCGGCGAAGCGCTCTTCAGCAGGCCACGCCATTGCATTCGCCGCAGCGGCTTCGCGCGGTACGGGGACGCAAGTCTCGCGCGGGGTCTCGAGCGATGAGTACGCTCCGCTCTTCCGCGATGCATTCGGACCGGGCCGCGGCGATCGGCTCAGCGGGCTGGCGCGTGCCGGGGTGCGAGCGCGGAGCGTGGCGGCCCTGCCGCATCGGGGCTGCGTCTGTGGCATGGGCATACCCGGCTCAACTCGACTCCAGCCAGCCCAGGCGAAGCAGCCAGGTCCTGGGCCCCGCAACCGGTGCGGCCGGCCCCGGCGAGGTGGCGAGATAACGAACCGAGCTGAACGGATCGATGAAGGTCGAGGCGACCCGATCGCCCCACGCCTGCGCATGGCGCGCGAAGTTGGTCAGCACGTAGCGCAAAGCCCGCGCCGCCTCGCGCGGGGTCTTCAGGACGTGCGCGTGGTAGCGGTCGCCAAAGACGCGCCCCTTGCGATTCATCATCCGGTTGAGCGCCCGGGCGACGCGCACCTCGAGCCCCTTCATTCCGCGCGCGAGCGACTCCTTCCCTTCGGTCTCGACGAGCAGGTGCAGGTGGTTGCCCTGCACCGAGTAGTGGACGAGCCGGAAGCCGAAGCGGTCGCGACCGGCGTGGAAAGCGCTCTCAAGCACCCGCAGCGCGCGGTAGCTGCGAAGGTTCCAGCATCCTCTTCCGACCCGCAGCGTGGCGTGGACCGGATGCCGCGCAGCGATCTCCGCGCGGCGCAGGTGAACCACGCCCGACGCCTTCGAGCGCTTGCGACCTGCGCCGACGCGCCTTCCTCCCCAGCCGTGAAAGTCCAGCTCCGCCTGCATTTCTTGATTCTAGCGTACAAGATGTAGAAGTCAAGCGGAAGCAGGCGGTCCACGCGCCCGCGGCTCCGTTGCCTCGGTCGATTGCGGCGGCCCGCCGCTTCGCGAGCAAGCTGACGGCTTGCCGCAGTTGCCGCGGTGACCTGGCGGCGCAGCGACTCGGGCGGCGCAGCGACTCGGGCTCGCCGAGGGAACCGCGAAGATCGCCACCTCGAGGTTCTTGCTGCGCGCGAGCGCAACGAGGTGCGGCGTGGCGTAGGGCCCCTGCCGCTCGAGCGCCGCCAGCGCCAGCGCGCCTCCTCCGCCTCGCCTTCGAGCGCGCGCTGCACCACCACCGGGCAGAGCTTCTCCAGCTCGGCCGAAAGCGGCAAGCGTGGCGCGCAGCTCGTCGAGCGCCACCTCGAGTTCCTCGCCGCGGTGAAAGGCCGACGATTCCTGCGGCACGCCCTGCGCGAAGAGCGAGCGCAGCGACTCGGGCGGCGCAGGGACTCGGGCGCGCAGCAAGCGCAGGGACTCGGGCGGCGCAGCGACTCGGGCGCGCAGCAAGCACAGGGACTCGGCGGCGCCGCGGAGACAGCGGGCGCCAGCGACTCGCTGGCCTGATGTCCCACTGCAAACCGGCTCGGTGGAATCCCCGCGCGCGCAGGCAGCAGCACCTTCCGTCCTCTGCGTGGAGCCGCTCCGGGGCAGCTCGCGGCAAGACCGCCGCGCTCCACCGTGGCCGGGGGTGCCGTGCAGCTGTCCGGGGTCGCGCGGAGGCTGCCGGTCTCAGTCATAGACTGCCTCGATCCACCACGCGCCGCTCGACAGCTCGCGCGACGCGCGCAGCAGGAGCCCGCCGGCGAGCTCCAGGTCGAACGAGTCGAGCGCGAGCGGCGCGTCCGTCCACCACTCGGCCACCGTGCGCCACGGCCCCGCGCTCGCGACCACCCGGCCGCCGAGCGCGCCTTCGCCGATGACCAGCAGCGGGCAGCCCGCGTCGTCGCAGCGCACCTCCGCCTCGCGCGGCGGGCGCAGCGCGCGCGCCGCCAGCGAGATCTGCGCCTCCTGCCGCTCGGGAAAGAGTGCAGGCGGCGGCGGCGAGAAGCGCCCCACCCCGGCGACGAACGGCGCCCAGCGATCGGGCGCGATGGCCTGCCCGACGCGCCCCGGCCCCACCAGCGCCGAGAGCCGCGCCACCGCCGCCGCGAGCTGCGTGGGGCTGGCAGAGCGTGCGCCGAAGAGCGGCAGCTGCTCCAGCACCTCGCGCACCGGCAGCGCCGCGAGCCGCACCGCGCGGACGCCGCTGGAGGGCGGCGCGCCCTCGACCGTCAAGCGCAGCAGCTGCAGCAGCGACAGCACCTCGCGCGTGGGTCCGGCCAGATCGAGGGCGCGCTCGTCCCACGATCCGTCCGCGAGCCGCAGCTGCAGCGAGAGCTCGCGCGCCATCAGGCCCCGCGCCGCGAGCCGCGCGCAGAGCCGGTCCAGGAGCGCCTTCCAGACGAAGAGCAGCGGCTCTAGCGTGCCGGCGTCCCACTCGAGCTCTTCGCCTTCCTCGTAGCGCTCGAGCGGCTTGACCGGCGCCAGCGCCGCCGCGTCCTCGCCGCGCGAGAGCCGCACCAGCCGCGCCGCCTCGGGCCCGAGCCGCGCCGCGAGCGGGCCCGGCGGCAGCCGCGCGACGTCGCCCAGCGTCTGCAGGCCGAAGCGGCGCAGCGCCAGCAGCAGCTCGCCGGAGAGCTCGAGCGCGAGCAGCGGCAGCGAAGCGAGAAACTCGCGCTGGTCGGCGGCGGCGACGACGCGGAAGGCGCCGCCGCCCACGCCGGCGCGCGTCGGCTCGAGCGCGAGATCGCTCATCGCCGCGCGCGCCGCGAGCCGGGCGGCTAGCTTGCCTCCGGCGAGCCCCACCGCGGCGCAGAGGCCGACGCGCTCGCTCGCGAGCACCAGCGCGCGCGCCACCGCGTGCTCGTCGCCCACCAGCGAATCGAGGCCGGAGATGTCGAGGTAGACGAGCCCCGGCTCGGCCTCCTCGATGCGCGGCGAGAGCGACAGAGCCGCCTCGACAGCGGCCTGCGCTGCGGCGCGCATGCGCTCGGGCGAGGACTGCCGCGCGACGAGGGTCGGGCAGAGAGAGCGCGCCTCGGCGAGCGTCTGCCCGGGCTCGACGCCGAACGCCGCCGGCGTCGCGCCGAGCACATGGGCGCGGCCGCCGAGGTCGTTGCCGGGCTGCACCACCGCGAGCGGGACCGCGCACAGCTGCGGCTCGGCGCGCAGCGTGGCGACGAGCGGCAGCTGCGGGACGTGGAGGCAGGCGATGCGCGGCATGGGGAATCAGTCCTGAGTCGGGGTGGCCACGGGCGCCATCGCTGTCGCGATCGCCATCGCCATCGCTGTAGCGGTCGCCACCGCTGTAGCGGTCGCCGTACCGCACACGGACGCCTCCGGGGGCGCGGACGGCATCGCCGTCTCGGCGGAGGTCGCCCTCCCTGTCGCGAGCGAGGCCGCGGTGGCCGTCGGCGCAGCCGCAGTCCCCGCGGGCGTCGCGGCGGGCGAGGTCAAGTCACTCGTCGCGGTCGCGGGCGTGTTGGCGGCCGAGACCGCGCCCAGGGCTCCCTCCTCGCAGAGCTGCATGGGTCACCCGACCGGCAAAGAGAGGGCGATGGGGCCCGACGGCGCGCGGCGCTTGTGGCGCGCGACCGCGCCCACCGCGGACCCGCCGCGCAGGAAGCGGCCCGGCGCGCCCGGCCGGCCTTCCCATAGCGAAGGGCCGCGCTCGAGCTCGACGGTGGCCATGGCGAACGCGCCCGCCTGCGCCTCGCGCACCAGCACCAGCAGCGCGCCGCCATGCTTCTCGGCCCGCCGCGCGAGCCGCGCCCAGGGCGACCCGCCGAGCGGCGCCTGCTTGCGCGTCTCGAAGCGCACCACGCGCACCTGGCCCGGCTGCGCCTTGCGTGGAGCCGCGACTTCGCCCAGGTCCACCGCGACCAGCGCGAAGCGCGCCTCGAGCGCGATCTCGGCGGCGCGCAGCGCCTGCAGCGGGTCGCGCGGGCGCACCCAGAGCAGGCGCCGCAACTCGATGCCGCCATGCGAGGGATCGAAGGCGTCGGCCGGATCGATCAGCGCGCACAGCTCGCCCGAGCGCGTGGCCGCCCCGAGAGCCGCGCGCAGGAGCGCCGTCCCTCCCGCGCCGGGCGGCGCGACGATCTCGTGCAGGTGGCCGCGCACCAGCCCGCCGCCGAGCGCCGCATCGAGCGCCGCCACGCCGGTGGGCAGCACCCGCTCCGGAGCAGGCAGCAGGGCCTTGTGAATCTGCCCCGTGCGCAGCAGCTCTGCGAGCGCCTGCGGATCTTTTTCGAAGCGGCGGACGGGGAGCGACACGCGGTCAACCTAGCTAAACATGTGTTCAGGTGCAAGCCTCGCGAAATCGCTCTCGCCCGCGCCCAGGGCGGATCGGATCCATTCAAGAGATCGGCGCCCCATCCTGCCAGAGGGGTCTGACACCCCACCGCCCCGCGCCGCTTTCGGTAATCGGTAATTATCGAAACTTATCGACTTCGACGTTTGACAGTTTTTACCTGCCAGCCTGGCTTGCCGCGCTTTCAACCCCCCGGAGAAAGCCAAGATGAACGCACGAGCCATTGTCGCCCTCGCGCTGGTCGCCGCCTGCAGCAAGAGCGAGGACATCAACAAGCAGCCCGCCTTCGTCGCCGGCACCCCGGTCACCAGGACCTGCGACGGCACGACCAACGACCTGCCCACCGGCGGCGTCGGCAAGAGCGGCCTCGGCTCCAACACTGCGCCCGGGTTCGCGGACCCCAACAACCCCACCGCCGCCGAGCTGCGTACGCGGGCCATCTACGTCAACTACCGCGCGCTGGTCGACTTCACCGAAAAGGCGGGTACGGCACCTTCTGGGGTCCCAACGTCGACAAGGACGGCACCATCACCACCAGCGAAGGCAAGATCGCCGGCGACGAGACGATCGCCCTCGCCGACGACGGCACCGGCAAGCAGAACGTCACCATGATGGTCCAGGTGCCCGCGAGCTTCGACAAGAACAATTCCTGCATCGTCACCGCCGCCTCTTCGGGCTCGCGCGGCGTCTACGGCGCCATCGGGACCGCCGGTGAGTGGGGCCTCAAGCACGGCTGCGCCGTCGCGTACACCGACAAGGGCAGCGGCAACGGCGCGCACGACCTGATGAACAACACCGTCAACATCATCACCGGCGAGCGCCAGGACGCCGTGGCCGCGGGCAAGAGCTCCATCTTCACGGCGCCGGTGTCCGACGCTGATCGCGCGGCCTTCAACACCAACTTCCCCAACCGCTTCGCCTACAAGCACGCGCACTCGCAGCAGAACCCCGAGAAGGACTGGGGCAGCAACACGCTGCAGGCCGTGCAGTTCGCGTACTTCGTGCTCAACGAGAAGTACGGCAACCTCGCGAGCGACAAAACGAGGCACCTGAACACGTTCACGCCCAAGAACACCATCGTCATCGCCTCCAGCGTCTCGAACGGCGCCGGCGCGGCGTTGGCGGCAGGCGAGCAGGACACGACGGGGCTGATCAGCGGCATCGTCGCCGGGGAGCCGCAGGCGCAGATCGCCCCCAACACAGGCCTGATCAAGCGCGGCGCGAACCAGGTTCCGGCGAGCGGGAAGTCGCTCTCCGACTACGTCACCATCGCGAACCTGTACCAGCCGTGCGCGGCGCTCGCGCCCGGCCAGTACAACACGCCGACGAACGCGCAGAAGCCTCTGCTGCAGAACCGCTGCGACGGCCTGAGCAAGAAGGGCCTGCTGACCACCGTCGCCGGAACACAGCCCGACCAGGCCAACGAAGCGCTCGCGAAGCTGTTCGCGGCCGGGTGGGATCCCGACTCGACGCCCCTGCAGGGATCGCACTACCTGGTCCCCGCCACGCTCCAGGTCGCAGTCACCTACGCCAATGCGTACGGCAAGTTCAGCGTCACCGACAACCTCTGCAACTACAGCTTCGCCGCCGCCACTGGAACCAACGGCGCGCCCGGCCCGCTCGCGCCCGCTTCCGAGGCGAACATCTTTGCGCTGGGCAACGGCATCCCCGACACCAACGGCATCTTCATCTTCTCCAATCAAGGGCGCCGCGAACGGGGGCGCCGTCCGTTACGTCAGCGCCATCTCGCCGAGCACCGGCACCGGACTCCCCGACTACGACCTCGACGGCGCCATTTGCCTGCGCTCGCTGGCGACCGGCAAGGACGTCACCGGCGCGCCGCTCACCGGCGATCTCCTCGCGCAGTCGCAGCGCGTGCAGGCCGGCATCGCGGCGGTGCAGCGCAGCGGCAACCTCCACGGCAAGCCGACCATCCTGGTGCAGGGCCGGTCCGACACGCTCGTCCCCATCAACCACGCCTCGCGCGCGCACTACGCGGCCAACAAGGTCATCGAGGGCGCGACCAGCCAGGTCTCGCTCTTCGAGGTGCAGCACGCACAGCACTTCGACGGCTTCCTGTCCTTCTTCCCGGACTACGCCTCGAACCTGGTGCCGCTGCACCGCTACTTCGTCCAGAGCATGGACCTGATGTACGCGCATCTGAAGTCCGGCGCGCCGCTGCCGGCGAGCCAGGTGGTGCGCACCACGGTGCGCGGAAGCGCCTCGACGCCGCTCGCGCCGGCGAACGTCCCGCCCATCTCAGCGACTCCCGCCGCCGCCGACCAGATCACCTTCTCTGGCGCCACCGTTATCATCCCCGACTAGCCATCCCCATGCCGCCAGCCGCTCAACTCGCGGCTGGCGGCGGTTGTCCGATGCGCGCCGTTTTCGCTTGTGCGCGACCAGCGCGTTCGGTGAGGCTGCCGCCGTGACCTTCGAGGGCTTTCCAGAGGCCGGCGTCCACTTCTTCGCGCAGCTGAACGATCACAACACCCGGGACTGGTTCGAAGCGCACCGCAAGCTCTGGGACGACGAGATCGTGCCCGCCATGCTCGCCTGGTGCGAAGGGCTCGCGCAGCGACTGCAGGACGCCCTCCCCGGCCTGCGGTTCGTTCCGCGCATCGGCGGCTCGCTCCACCGCCTCAACCGCGACCTGCGCTTCAGCAAGGACAAGCGGCCCTACAAGACTTTCACCGCGGCGCTGCTCTGGGACCCGGTCGGCGAGAAGAACGACAGCCCCGGTTTCTACTTCAGCGTCGCGCCCGACCAGGTGGTGTTCGGCGGCGGAATGTGGACCTTCGAAGAGGCGCGCCTCGATCGCTACCGCAAGCGGCTGCTGAACGCGAAGGCCGCCGAGCGGCTCGACGAGGCCCTCGAGGTGGCGAAGAAGGCCGGCCTGAAGATCGAGGCGCAGGAGAAGCTGGTCAAGCCCCCGCGCGGCTTTGCGCCCGAGCACCCGCGCGCCGAGCTCGCGAGGCTCAAGGGCCTCACCGTCGCGAGGACCGTCAAGCCCGGCCCGTGGCTCTACACGCGCGAGGCGCTGGAGAAGTCCGAGGCCGCCGCCCGCGCCTACGCGCCGCTGCACGCCTGGCTGCGCGACGAGGTCTGCCGCTGACGGCGCCCGCTGCGCGCGACCAAGCCGCGCCGCGCCTGCCTAGAGGTAGAGCAGGTACCCATCTACGATCATGCCCAGCCCGAGCAGTCCGCAGAGGAGGGCGAAGATCCACAGCTCCCTGCGCCTGGCGCTCGCCGCGATCGTCGAGAGCACCACCCCCGCTTGCAGGATGATGAAGGCGATCTGGAACCGGTCGCCCTGCCGCTGGTGATGGCGCTTCTCGGTGTCGAGCGCGTCGGCCTGGGTCTTGATCTTCGCCAGCCGGCCCTCGTAGTCCTTGACCGCGGCGCGGTCGGTGGCCTGCAGCTTGTCGAGATCGGCGGTGAGGTCGGGCCGCGTCTTCGACATCGCCACCAGCATCTCCACCTGGCCATTGACCAGGTGCCGCTTGATCGAGTTGGCCTGGTAGTAGCTCCACTGATCGCTCGCCTCGGCCTGCGCCAGGATGGTGCGCGAGAACTGGTTCGCGTACTGGCCCGACGAGACGGCCGCAACGACTGCCAGCACCGCGGTGGTGCGCGGCACGTGGTCGAGCCAGTGGCGGCGCGCGGCGGCCTCGCCTGGGGAGGTGTGGTGCGCCTCGGGAGCGGCCTTCTCTGCCTCGGTGGACATGGCCGCGAGCCTATCAAAATCCTGTTTCTTGCGGGCGTAGGCCGTGTGCTACCGTGAACGTTCCGTGCACCCCTTTTTCGGTCGGTACGAGCTCCTCAAGCGCCTCGCCGGCGGCGGCATGGGCGAGGTTTATCTTGCCCGCCAGCGCGGCCTCGACGGCTTCCAAAAGCTGCTGGTGATCAAGACCCTCCTCCCGCACCTCTGCGAGGACGAGGAATTCATCACCATGTTCAAGGACGAGGCGCGCGTCACCGCGCAGCTCATCCACCCCAACATCTGCCAGGTCTTCGAGTTCGATCAGGTCGGCGACACCTATTACATGGCGATGGAGTACCTGCGCGGCGAGGATGTGCGCCGCATGTGGAAGGCGTGCGAGCAGAAGGGGACGCCGCTGCAGGTGCCGCTGATCTGCCGCGTCATCGCCGACGGCGCCGCCGGCCTCGACTTCGCCCACTCGCTGCGCAACTCCGCGGGCGAGCCGTACCACATCGTCCACCGCGACATCTCGCCCCAGAACATCCTCGTCACCTTCGAGGGCGGGGTGAAGATCATCGACTTCGGCGTCGCCAAGGCGGCGGGCCGCGCGCAGCACACGCGGACCGGCGCGCTCAAGGGCAAGTACAGCTACATGAGCCCGGAGCAGGTGGCGGGGCTCGAGATCGACGGGCGCTCGGACATCTTCGCGCTCGGCATCGTGCTGCACGAGCTGCTCACCGGCCGCCGCTTGTTCAAGGCCGAGAGCGACGTGCAGACGCTGGCGCGCGTCCGCGAGGCGCACGTGCCGCCGCCGTCGCTGCTCAACCCGCAGCTGCCCCCGGGGCTCGATGAGATCGTCCTCAAGGCGCTGGCCAAGAATCCCGACGACCGCTACCGCACCGCGCAGGAGTTCCGGCTCGCGCTCGAGGACTGGCTGATCCAGGGCCGCATGAGCGCGTCGTCGGCGCACCTCGCCGAGTTCCTCAAGGTCCTCTACGGCGAGCGGCTGGACAAGGAATCGCGGCTCGGGCCGCTGATGGGCGACCCGGGGCTGGCGGCGCCGCCCGCGGGATCGACGCCGTCGGGCAACTCCCCGCTGTCGAACAAGAGTCCGTCGGCCAGGAGCATCGAGCTGCACGGTCCCGCGCCGTTGGGCCCGCCGGCTGCGGACCCGACCGTCAACCAGCGGTCCCAGCCGACCGGCGCCGACCTGTCCACGGTCCGCACCGAGAGCGACGCCGCGCCGTTCAAGGACAAGAGCAACGTTCGCGTCGCGGTCGCGGCCGTGCTCATCCTGGTCGCGGGCTTCTTCGTGCTGCGCGCGCCGATGGCTGCGAGGACCCCGCCGCCGCAGCCCGCGTCCATGGAGCCCAAACCGGCGGAGCTCACCGTCGTCACCGAGCCCGAGTCGGCCACGCTCACCATCGACGGCGCCGCCTCGCCCAAGCACCTCACGCGGCGGCCCGGCCCCGCGCGCATCGAGATCTTCGCTGACGGCTACACTTCGCAGATCGTCAACGAGAGCCTCGGCTCGGGCTCCTCGACGCGCACCTATGCGCTCCAGCGCGCAGCCGCGCAGACGTACACGGTGATGGTGATGATCGAGCCCGCCGGCACCGAGATCTACGAAGGCTCGCGCCTGATCGGCAAGGCGCCCAGGGTGTGGACGGGCGCGCCGCGCGGTGAGCACGAGCTCAACTTCCAGTTCGCCGGCTACCACGAGGGCAACGGCAAGGTGCTGGTCTCCAAAGACGGCGAGGAGTTCAACTTCAGGCCGCTGAAGAAGATCGAGCAGAAGGCAAAGCCGTTCCCGGACCTGGGCATCAAGGCGGAGCGGTAGCCGGTGCGCTGCGCGACAGTTGCAGCAAGCGCGCTCGCACTCTGTGCGCTTGCGGCAACTGGCGCGCGCGCCGACTCGATCGCCGACGAGGCCGACTTCCGCTTCCACCGCGGCGCCACGCTCTACCGGCAGGGCGACGTCGAAGAGGCGCTGGGCGAGTTCCTCGCTTCGAACCGCCTGGTCCACAACCGCAACGTCGTCTACAACATCGCGCGCAGCTTCGAGCAGCTGGGCCGCTTCAACGAGGCCTACCGCTTCTACACCGAGCTGTTGACCGACGACCTCCCCGAGGCCGAGCGCAAGGAGATCGCGGCGGGTCTCAAGCGCCTCTCGCCCCAGCTCGCGCTCTTGAAAGTCGAGACCACGCCGCCCGGCGCCACCGTCTACGTCGACCGCACGGATCTGGGTGGCCGCGGGCAGACGCCGGTCACGCTGGCGCTGCCGGCCGGCAAGATCGACGTGATGGTCGAGCTCGCCGGATACCAGCCCGCCCAGACCAACACCGTCCTGCAAGTCGGCAAGACCATCACCGTCCGGCCGCCGCTCGAGCGCATCTACGGCGGCATCGTCGTCACCGGCGCGCCGCCTCGATTCGAGCTTTGGCTCGACGCCGCGCGCGAGCCGCTCCTGACCGGCAACGGCGCGGCCAGGGTGATCCCGGGACGGCACACGCTCACCCTCGAGGCGACGGGGTACGCCGGGCAGCAGCTGATGGTCCAGGTGCAGCCGGACGAGATGGCGCCGGTGCGGTTTTCCCTGGCCCCGTTGCCTCCGCCCTCGGGGGCGATGGTGGTGAAGTCCAACCTCGATGGCGCGCTGGTGCGCATCGACGGGCGCGAGGCCGGGTTCACGCCGAGCGTGATCGACAACATCCCCGCCGGCCGGCACGAGGTACAGATCCTGAGCGAGGGCCGCGAGCCGGTGGTCCAGCAGCTCGAGATCCGCCAGAACGAGCGCAGCTTCGTGGACGCCAGGCTGCGCTATGCGCTCCCGCGCGTGGTGGCCGCAGAGAAGGAGCTGACGCGCGCGCAGGACGCGCCCGCCTCCATCACCGTCATCAGCGCCGAGGAGATCCGCGGCTTCGGCTACACCACGCTGGTCGAGGCGCTGCGCTCGGTGCGCGGCCTCTACAGCAGCGACGACCGCGACTACGCGACCATCGGTGTGCGCGGCTTCAGCTCGCCCGGCACCTACAACTCGCGCGTGCTGGTGCTCTCGGACGGCCACGTCACCAACGAGTCCAGCCTCGGCCAGGGATACGTCGGCCACGACTTTTCGCCCGACCTCGCCGACGTGGAGCGCATCGAGATCGTGCGCGGCCCCGGCTCGGTGCTCTACGGCAGCGCGGCGTTCCTCGCCGTGGTCAACGTCGTCCACCGCACACCGCTTCCCGGCACCCACGGGTCGGCCGGCGGGCAGGTCGGCACGCTGGGCGAGAACGAGGGCCACGCCTCCTTCTCCGTCGCGGGCGAGACCGGGTCGCTGTGGGTCTCTGGCAGCGGGCTCGACGCTACCGGTGAGCCGGTGTTCGTACGGCCGGGAGATCCGTCGCAGCTCGCGCAGCGGCTCGACACCGAGCGCGCCGGCCACGTCGAGCTGCGCGCGCGGCTCGGCGACGTCACGCTCGCAGCGTCGCTCAACCAGCGCCGCAAAGCGCTGCCGACCGGCGCGTTCGACACGGTCTTCGGCGCGCCCGGCACCACCACGCGCGACCAGCGCGGCTTCGTCGAAGCGAACCTCACCCACGCTTTCACTTCGGGGCTCGGGCTCGATCTGCGCGTCTCGTACGACAACCAGCGCTACCAGGGCAGCTGGCAATACAACGGGCGCCCGCCCGGCGTGCTGGGCAGCGACACCAGCTCGCAAGACTGGGGCGACGCCGAGCTGCGCCTCAAGCTGCCCGCGCTCGCCGGCCACCGCATCTTCTTCGGCGGCGAAGTGCAGGACCGCTGGAACGTCTCGCTCACTTCCTATGTCCCGCCGGATGTGAAGAGCGCCGGTGAGAACCAGTGGAGCAACCTCTCCGGCAATCCCGGCCTCGCGCCCCACAGCGGCTTCGTCTTCAGCGGCTACCTCGGCGACGACTGGCGCATCGCGCGCCGCATCCAGCTGGACGCGGCGGTGCGCGTGGACAAGTACCTCGACGATTTCCCTGCCGGCTCCACCGAGACGAACGTCAGGCCGATCGCGAACCCGCGCGTTGCGCTCATCCTCCAGCCTTATGACGACGGGACCACCAAGCTCCTCTTCGGCACCGCCTTCCGCTACCCCGGCTTCTACGAGCGCTACTTCAACGACGGCGGCGTCTCGCAGGCCATCGCCGACCGGCTGCAGCCCGAGCGCATCACCACCTTCGAGCTCGAGCACACGCACCAGTTCACCGACGAGGTCTCGCTGCTCGTCGCCGCGAACTACAGCGTGATGAAGAACCTCATCGACGTGGTCTCAGTCGCGGGCGGCGCCAGCCAGTATCAGAACGCGTCCGCGCCCACGCACGGTGCCGGCGCCGAGGCCGAGATGCGTTGGCAAGGCCAGCCCGGCATGCTCTTCGCCGCCTGGTACACGCTCAGCATCGTGCGGCAGGACGCGCCTGGAACGCCGCTCTTCTCCGGCACCGCGATCCCCAACTCGCCGCTGCACACCGCGGGCGTGCGCGCGCTCTACCCCATCGTCCAGCAGGCGCTGTCGATCTCGACCGAGGCGGTCTACGGCAGCGCCCGCAACACGCTGCCGGACGACAAGACCTTCGCGGTCGCGCAGGTGGGCGAGTCGATGCTCTGGAACCTCGGGCTGTCGGGCGAGACGTCGCGCCTGCGCTACGGCGCCTTCATCTACGACGTGCTCGACCAGAAGCCGGCGCTGCCGGGCGGCCCCGATATCCCCTTCCCGAACCACGCCGTGCCGCAGCTTGGCCGCATGCTCCGCCTCCAACTCGCGGCGTCGTTCTAAGCGCTCTCGCTGAGGGCGAGGCAGCGAATATGTCCTGGAAGGGCTGAGATGGCGCGCGAACGCGGCGTGGGCTTACCCGACGGGCTTCCCCGATCCTGCGCGCGTTCTCCGCCCAGTTATGGGTGTGGCCGCGACACGCGCTCGCGGCTTCGGCCCTGCTGCCGCTTCCTCGCGCTTCGGCGCTCTGGCCCCGCGCTGACGCCGTCGTCCCGGCGCGAATCGCGCTCGCGTAGGGGCAAGCGCGGCGGAGACCGCTCCGGGTCACAGCGAGGCGCCCGGGAGACCGGCTTTACAAGCAGACGTAATACCCGAATCCGCCTCCATCCCGGCGCGACTGGATCCCAGGGCACTGCTGGCCCATCGGGCACGGCGAGCCGACGCGTCCACGCCGAAAGTGCCGCAGCTCAAATTGGACCTCGAGTCGCACCCCTGGTTAGAAGACACCTCGTATTCGAAGAAGAAAGGGAACCCGGAGTAGTGGGCCGTCGCCTGCTCGTGGAGGTACAAGTCCGGGACGCCGCGATTCCAGCTCGCACACACGATATCTTCCACCTCGTATTGGGCTGCGCCATAAATGACGTGCTCCGCTTTCGCCGTGGTCGTGCCGACCGACCACCAAGGCGGTTGGGGCGCATTGAGCATCACGCACGCGTGCCCGCTCCACCCACCGGAGTGACCGCCCGTTACCTGCTGATAGAGATTGATGTAATACTGCTGCTGGAAAGTCTCGGACTGCGTGGACGGGTACAGCGACGGACCGTCGTCGAAGAAGATGCCGTCGATATACCCGCCGTAGTATTAAACCAATCAAGCACGCTGGTCGGAGCGGGTGGCCGCGGCACCGGATCCCCGCCATTGAGCACGTACCAGGTGAGCCGCGAGGCAAATTGGGTATCCACGTTATCCCAGGACGAGCTGGTTGTTCGGGTAAGCGCGCAGCCGGTTGAACTCCGCACGCGCGCCGCCCACGTCCCCGGCTAAGGACCGGAAATCCGCGACTACGAGCTCCACATTGGCCCCGGCAAACTCGAGCCGCTGTGCGCCCTGCTCCTTGGCTCAAGACGCGATAAGCCCCGTTCTGTTCATCGGCGTCCCCTCATCCTCGGGCGATTGAGCAGCAGAGCCTCAGTGGCTGTGCTACGCAATCGCCGCGCCAGGGAATCGAGCTTTCGCGCATCTCCGCACCTGAACAGGGAGAACAACGATGACCAAGCATGCCTTCGTCACCGGCGCGACAGGGATGGTCGGTCGCTGGCTCGTCCCCGCGCTGACGCGCGAGGGCTACGTCGTGACCGCGCTTGTCCGCAGCGCAGACCAACGCAAAAAAGAGTACCTCCGCTGGGTTCGAGATCACGACGGCTCGGCGGAGCAGGTGCGGGTCGTCGATGGAGACCTCGCCGCCGACGATCTCGGGCTCAGTGACGCTTCGCTCGCACTCGTGCACGAAGCGGACATCGTCTACCACCTCGGCGCCGCGATGCAGCTCGGCCTCGATCCCACGCTCACCGCGGCCGTCAACGAGGGCGGCACCGAGCGCGTCGTTCGGATGGCGGTCTCGTTCGAGCGGCGCCCCCGCTTCGTCCTCATCTCCGGCTTCCGCATAGCCGGGGCCAACGAGCTCGATCTTCATCGCGCCGGCGCCTACGAAGCCTCGAAGGTCCGCGCCGATCGCCGCACCCGCGCTCTCGCAAAGGAGCTCGGGCTCGCGTTGACGGTCGTCAACCCCGCCGTCGTCATCGGCGACTCGCGCACCGGCGAGACCACGCTTTTCTGGGGGTTCGCGGACGTCGTTCGCGATCTCAAGAACGGAAACACGCCGGCGGTGCCCGGAACCCGGCTGCACTGGATGCCGCTCGTGACCGTCGACTATCTCGCTGACTTCCTGGCGCGCGTGCCGCCGCGCGATCAAGACGCGGTCGCCGAGTACTACCTCCTCGACGATCGCACGCCGGACCTGGGCGCGATGATGGGAATCGTTGCCCGGAAGCTCGGCGTACGCGCGCCGCGCTTTCACGTGCCGATGCCGCTCGTGCCGCTGTTTCTGCGCCTCACCGGCCAGGCGGTAAAGATCGAAGCGCTCACCTTCATCAGCACCGACCGCTACGACACCTCGTCCGCGATGCGCGCTGCCGAAGCCGCGGGGCTCGCGCTCCCGGATCTTGAGCTCGCCATCCGCAACAACGTGGACTTCCTGGTCGCGCACGATTTCCGAGCGAGCTCGTGATGCGCGTCCACCTGTGCCTGTCGTAAGCCTCATCCAGGCGCAAGGCCTTGGTCAGGGGCCGGCCCGAAGTCGGCGTACCGCTCGCGGACCAGGCTGATCGCGGTCGCTCGAAGGCCGGCCGGGAGCTGGTGGTTGCTTGGCCCGCCGCGTTGGCGCGATTTGCCGCCTTCCGGCTCTGCGCTCATGCTGTGCCCGTGGATGACCCTCGTCACAAGGCGTACGTGAACGGCTGGAAAGTGGCAGGGCTCGCGCTCGCGGAGATTCGCCGGCGGGAGCTCCGCGCGACGGTGACCCAGCAGGCCGTGCAGCAGCTCGCCGGTGCCTTCAATGACGCCGTCCACCGTCATGGCCCGCGAGCCGGGTCGGGGTTGATTGAGCAGCAGCGCTTGTTCCTCCTGCTCGCGAAGAGGCTTGGGCTCCGATGATCGAATTGTTCGACGTCGCCGCGACCGTGCAGGCGATGTGCGAGCGGGAGAAATTGGAAACGAGGAGCATTTCGCCCGTGCATTCCTGCGCTAGCTCGCGCCGCGCATTCCCGACGCGCTCCCATTCGCGCTCCAGCACCGCGTCCTGCTCGTCGAAGTGGCCGGCATCGGGGTCGACATCTCGCTCGCGGCCTTGCCCTACGAAGAGGAAATGATCTCCCGCGCGACGCCCTTCGAGATGGTGCCTGGCCGCACGCTGCGGATCTGCTCCGCGGAGGATTTGATCATTCTGAAGAGCTTCGCGTCACGGCCGCAGGATTGGATCGACGTGGAGAATGTCATCGTCCGGCAGCGCGTCCTCGACTGGGATTACATCCTGCCGCGAATTACCCTGCTGGCGGAGCTCAAGGAAGAGCCGGAGATCGTCATCCGGCTGGCGATGCTGCGAGGACGATCGCTTCCGTGAGCGCTGCGCGGGCTTGCGCCGCTTTAACACCGGTCGAGCCAGCTCGAGATCGATTCTGCACGCCGAGCGGCAGGGGGCTCGCGGCGGGGCAGGCAAACGAGAGCGATGCAGACACCGCTCGCGAGCGCGGGGCTACTGCGCGCGCGAGAGCGCCTTGCTGCACGCCCCCGAGATCGCGGCCGAACCGCGGCGGCAGGCGTCGAGCTGCTTCTGCCAGTCGGCGGTCGCGCCGGGCACAGCGTCGGCGCAGGCCTCTCCGCGGCACGAGCGCGCGTCGGCGCAGCGGGGCAGGTGGTCGACGCACGACGCCTCGGCCGCGAGCAGCGTGTGATCGTTGGCGGTGCAGGCCGAGGTGTCGCCGCAGCTGTCGCCGATCAGCGACGACAGCGGCAGGTCGCACTCGCGCGACTTCTCGCGCACCGCGCGCATCTCTTCGGAGAGCGTGCCGCACAGCTCCCGCTGCGGCCCGGCGCAGGCCGCACCCAGCAGCAGCAGCGCGGCGACCGATCGGCGTAGCCCGACGGCTCCGGCGCCGCGGCTCATTCGTCGTCCGCGGCCGGCTGCATCTTGGCGCGCAGCAGATCGCCGAGCGTGCCGAAGCCCTTGCCCTTGGCGGGAATCGACTTGCGATACGTGTCGTAGTCCACCCGGTCCGCGGCGTGCTCGGCGGCGGTCTTCGAGAGCCGGTAGCGGCCCTTCTCGTCCAGCTCGAGGATCTGCGCCTTGAAGGTGGTGCCGACGGGCATGACCTTCTTGTTGTCGCTGCCGCGCGGTGTTCCCAACTCGGGGTTGGGCACCAGGCCCTTGCCTCCCTCCCACTTGACGAAGACGCCGTAGAGCTCGCAGCGATCGACCGTGGCGTCCACCACGTCGCCGACGTTGGACCGCTTCGCCCGAGGGGCCGCCCCTGCGCCCGCGCCGCCGCCCGCGCCCTTGCGCTCGCGCTCGACGGGAGCCGCGTTTGCCGAGCCCACCGCCGCGCCATCGAGCACGCGCCGCAGCGACACGCGCCGCTGCGCATCGTCGATGGAGTCGATCTGCACCTCGATGCTCTCGCCCTCCTTGACCACCTCGCGCGGGTGC
>JAYWBT010000118.1:0-35261 GCA_043781235.1 Deltaproteobacteria bacterium | reverse complement strand
CCACGACTTCACTGGCGCCGAGCTGCAGGCGATGGCGCGCAACTGCGAGGTACGCGCAGACATGCCGTCGCTCGACAACGACAAATGGAAGCTCTCGCCCGACCTGGGCGCGCGGCTGCACCTGTCCGAAGACCAGCAGCCGCAGGTCGCCGCCGCCGTCAACAAGGTGCGCGCAGAGACCATCGCGTACCTGCGCGCGCTCTACCTGGAAGCGACCGGGGACGCGGGCGGCGCGCAGAGCCTGGCGCCGATGACGCTGGGGCAGGAGCTATTGCAAAAATCGCGTCCCGCTGAGGTGGAAGCGGCGCGGGCCCACATCGCCCGGGAACGCGCCGGCATCGATCCGCCGCCCTCCGACCCCGCCTCGGGCACCATTCCCGAGCGATACTTCCGCTATATCTCGACCGTTGGCGATGCCGTCCAGCGCGGGCTGGAGCCGGTGGTCGGCTCCTCGCAGGCGGGCTTTGTCCGCGACCGCGTGAACGGCATGCATATGTCGATGAACGGCTGCAAGGATCCTAGTGATCCTTCATCGCCTTCTTGGCGCTGACCAGCGCATCCACCACCGCCGGATCCGCCAGCGTGGAGGTATCGCCGATGGTATCGAGCTCGTCGGCGGCGATCTTGCGCAGGATGCGGCGCATGATCTTCCCCGAGCGCGTCTTGGGCAATGCCGGTGCCCAATGGATGATATCGGGCGAGGCCAATGCGCCAATCCCGCGGCGCACGTGCTGCACCAGCTCCGTGCGCAGCGTTTCGCTCGGTGCGATGCCTTGATTCAGGGTGACATAGGCATAGATGCCCTGCCCCTTGATGTCGTGCGGGAAGCCCACCACCGCGGCCTCGGCGACGGAGGCGTGCGAGACCAGCGCGCTCTCGATCTCGGCGGTGCCGAGCCGGTGGCCCGAGACGTTGATGACGTCGTCGACGCGGCCGGTGATCCAGTAGTACCCGTCCTCGTCGCGCCGGCAGCCGTCGCCGGTGAAGTAGCGGCCCTTGAAGGTGGTGAAGTAGGTCTGCTGAAACCGGGTGGGATCGCCATACACCCCGCGCATTATTCCCGGCCACGGGCGGGACAGGCAGAGGTTGCCGGTGCAGGCACCCTCGAGCACGTTGCCCTGATCGTCCACCACTGTCGGCTCGACGCCGAAGAACGGCAAGGTCGCCGAGCCGGGCTTCTGCGCGATCGCGCCCGGCAAGGGGCTGATCAGGATCCCGCCCGTCTCGGTCTGCCACCAGGTATCGACGATGGGGCAGCGGCCGCGGCCGACCACGCGGTGATACCAGAGCCAGACCTCCGGATTGATCGGCTCGCCGACGGTGCCCAGCAACCGCAGCGAGCTCAAATCGTGTTTGGCGACCCAGGCGTCGCCTTCGCGCGCAATCGCGCGCAATGCGGTCGGCGCCGTATACAGGGTATTGACGCGATACTTGTCGATCAGGTCCCAGAAGCGGCCCCAGTCGGGGAAGTTCGGGACGCCTTCGAACATCACGCTGGTCGCGCCGTTCGCCAATGGCCCATAGACCACGTAGGAGTGGCCGGTGACCCAGCCGATATCGGCGGTGCACCAATAGGTATCTTCTTCGCGCAGATCGAAAATCATTTCGTGCGTCAAAGCCGCATAGAGAAGATATCCCGCCGTGGTGTGCAGGACGCCCTTGGGCTTTCCGGTCGAGCCGCTGGTATAGAGGACGAACAGCGGATCCTCCGCCTCCATCTCCTCGGGCGGGCAGATCGCGGAGGCATTGTGCATCTGCGTATGCCACCAGACGTCGCGGCCGGTGACCCAGCCCACCTCGCGGCCCGTGCGGCGCAGCACGATCACGCGCTTCACGGACGGACACTCCTCCAATGCGGTGTCGGTGGTCTGCTTCAATGGAATCAGGCGGCCGGCGCGATATCCGCCGTCGGCGGTGATCACGATCTCGCTCTTGCAGTCCTGGATTCTGTTCTTCAACGACTCCGGCGAGAAGCCGCCGAAGACCACCGAATGGACCGCGCCGATGCGCGCGCAGGCCAGCATGGCGATGGCCGCCTCGGGCACCATCGGCATATACAAGGTGACCCGATCGCCCTTCTTCACCCCATTGCTTTTCAATACGTTGGCGAACTTGCAGGTCTCGCGGTGCACGTCGGCGTAGGTGAGGACGCGCGACTCTTCCGGCGAGTCGCCTTCCCACACCAGCGCCGCCTTGTTCTTGCGCGGGCCATTCAAATGGCGGTCGAGGCAATTGACCGAGGCGTTGAGCTTGCCGCCCTCGAAGAAGGCGATCTCCGCCGTGTCGAAGTCGTAACGCAAGACGCGGTCCCACTTGCGCGACCACTGCAGGCGCCCGGCCTGCTCGGCCCAGAAGGCGTCGGGCTCGGCGAGCGAACGCGCGTGCATCGCCTGGTACTGTTCCAGGCTCTTGACGCGCGCCCTGGCGGCAAACTCTTCGGGGACCGGGACCAGACGTTCTCCGCCTTCCATCAGTGCCTCCTTCTTTCGTTCTTTCCTGGTGAAGCCCAGCAGGATTCTTCAGCGCGCGACGGGTTCCGGCAAGGGCCGGTCCGGCGCGAACGGCTTGAGCTCGACGGGCGGCCGCTCGCCGAGCGCGAGCGCGCGGACGATGGCAGCGGTGATGGGCGCGAGCAGGATGCCGTTGCGGTAGTGGCCGGTGGCGACGATGTCGCCCCACCCGGTCTTGCCGAGCAGGGGCAGGCCGTCGGGGGTGCCGGGGCGCAGGCCTGCCCAGTGATCGATCACCGGCCCGGCCGCGCCCAGCCTGGCCGCGATGGTTTCGAGCTGCAGGCGCGCCTCGCGGGTGGTGGACTGGTCGAAGCCCACGTGCTCCACCGTGGCGCCGACCAGCGTGCGGTCACCGCGCGGCATCAGGTAGCCGCCCGCGCCGAACACCACGCTCGGCGGCGGAGGCACGTCCAGGAGCAGGATCTGCCCGCGCACCGGCTCGACGCGGCACCCGGCGATGGGTCCGCTCCAGGCGCCCGCGGCGACCACGGCGAGCTCGCCCTCCACCCGGTCGAGCCTCCCGATCTCGCCCCGGCGCACGGCGATGCCCCGCTTCTCCACCGCGGCGCGGAGCGCGGTCACCAGGCGCCGGCTGTCCACGCGCCCCTCGTCGGGGAGCCAGAGCGCGGCCAGGGCGCGGGCGTCGTTGCGCAGCTCGGCGCGCAGGCCCAGCGCCTGCTGCCAGTCGCGCGTCTGCGCCAGCGCTTCGGCCTCGGCGCGGGTGAAGGCGAGGTGCAGCGAACCGCAGCGCTCGTAACCGACGTCGGCTTCGAGGTGACCGACCCATTCGCCATACCTCTCGAAGGAGCGGAGGCAGAGGTCGAGCATGGGACCGGGGGCATGCGACTCCGATTGCGGACCGAGGATACCGGCTGCGGCCCACGACGCCTCGCTGCCGGGCTCTCTCCGGTCGATGATCGAGACGCGCAGGCCGGCGTCGGCGAGCTCGAGCGCCGCCGCGAGCCCGATGATCCCTCCGCCGACCACGACGACCGCATCCATGCGCTTCCTTTTGCACCTGGACCGAGCTTCCGGCAACCGCGAACGCTCTTCAGGCAACCGCGGTTGAATCTTCGCGCGTGGCGTCTTCGCGGTTGATCTGGCGAAAGAGTGGGCGTTGTATCCGCCCCCATGAGCGTGCGGGTCGAGGTGAAGAGGGTCGGCGGGCGTGGCGAGCCGCTGGAGTTGCCGGGGTACGCGACGGAGGGCGCGGCCGGGATGGACCTGCGCGCCGATGTCGCACTCACACTGGCGCCCGGCGACCGCGAACTGGTGCCCACCGGGATTGCCATTGCAGTGGCGCCCGGCCACGAGGCGCAGGTCCGGCCGCGCAGCGGACTCGCCTTGCGTCACGGCATCACCTGTTTGAATAGCCCGGGCACCATCGACAGCGACTACCGCGGCGAGGTGGGCGTGATCCTGGTCAACCTCGGGCGCGAGCCGTTCCGCATCGCGCGCGGCGACCGCATCGCGCAGCTGGTGGTGGCAGAGGTCGCGCGGGCGGAGCTGGTCGAGGCCAGCGAGCTGCCCGATACCGCCCGAGGCGAGGGGGGCTTCGGTCACAGCGGCCGCCACTGAGCGGCGCCCCGCCTCATCCGCCGGATGACGGAGATCGGCCCGGCATCGGTCACCTGACCTGTGCCGCACCGCTCCGTTCGCGTGCTACTTGCGCTCGGGTCGGAGGTGGCACAGTGCTTTGCTATCGCTGCGGTGGGCACCTCAAGGATGGCTCCGAGAAGTGCACCAGCTGCGGGCAGCAGTTCGCCCCCGGCCTGAAGCCGGGCCCGGCCGCGGGCTTCGGCGTGGGCAACCGAACACGCCGGGCCGCCTGCCTCAGGTCGCCGCTCCGTGGAGCGACGCCGACGCCTCCTGCAAGAAAGCCGGCAAGCGGCTCTGCAGCGAGGAAGAATGGGAGAAGGCCTGCAAGGGTCCTGAAGCCGCGCGCTTTCCGTACGGCATGAGCTTCGACGCCAACGCCTGCAACACGCAGGACGCCAGGGACAACCCGCGGCAGATGGCGGTGGTCGGCAGCTTCGGCAAGGTCAAGGGCGGCCACTCCGCGCGGCCCGGCTTCGACGACCGCTGCGCCTCGCGCCGCAAGCTGCCGCTGGGGCAGCACGACATCAAGGTCGGCTTTCGCTGCTGCGCCGACGCGGGGTAGAAGGAGCGCGTGATTGCGCCCGGCCCACGAGGCCATTTCCTCCTCGGCAGCTTGCCCGAAGCGCAGCGCGATCCCATCGCGCTGTTTCAGCGGGCCTTCAACGATTACGGCGAGGTCGTGCGGCTGCGCTTCGGGCCGATGACCGCGCACCTGGTCAGCTCGCCAGCGGGCGTGAACCACGTTCTCGCCGAGAACAACAAGAACTACGGCAAGCAGACGCGCGGCTTCAAGAACCTGCGACGGGTGATGGGCAACGGGCTGCTCACCGCCGAGGGCGACTTCTGGAAGAAGCAGCGCCGGCTCGCGCAGCCCGCCTTCCACCGGGAGAAGATCAAAGGCTTCGCGGAGCCGATGTTGCGCGCGGCCGGGCGTTGCGCCGAGCGCCTCGCGGGAGCCACCGCGCCGGTGGACGTCGCGGCGGAGATGATGCGGGTGACGCTCGAGATCGTCGGCGAGACGCTGCTCGGCACCCAGGTCGGCGACGAGGCCGAGCGCGTTCAGGGCGTGCTCGGCAAGCTGCTGCGCCGCGCCAACCAGCGCATGACCCGCATCATCGATCTGCCGCCACCGCTGCCGACGCCGCAGAACCTGGAGTTGCGGCGCTGGCTCCGGGTGCTCGACGGCATCGTGCTGCGCATCATCGCCGAACGGCGCCTGGCGCCCGGCGACGACCTGGTCTCGATGCTGCTGGCGGCGCGCGACGAGGAGACCGGCGAGTCGATGACCGACGCGCAGCTCCGCGACGAGGCGATGACCATCTTCCTCGCCGGCCACGAGACCACCGCGAACGCGCTCACCTGGACCTGGCTTTTGCTCTCGCGCTATCCTGCGGCAGCGCGCGCGCTGCGGGCCGAGCTGGGCAACGCGCCGATCACGCTTTCGGACCTGCCGCGGCTGCCTCTGCTCCGGATGACCATCGAGGAGTCGATGCGGCTCTACCCGCCGGCGTGGCTGGTCGCGCGCTCGGCGACGGGCGCCGACGAGATCGACGGCTACCAGATCCCGGCCGGGTCGATCGTCTTCGTCAGCCCTTATGTGGTGCATCGCAACCCTCGGCTGTGGCGCGACCCGGAAGGCTTCGATCCGCAGCGGTTCGCGAGCGCGGACGCATTGCCGCGCGGCGCCTACTTTCCCTTCGGCGGCGGCCCGCGCCAGTGCATCGGCAACGGCTTCGCGATGATGGAGGCGCAGCTGGTGCTGGCGACGATCGCGCAGAAGTTCGCGCTCGAGCTCGTGCCCGGGCATCCGGTGGAACTGGAGCCGAGCATCACGCTGCGGCCGCGGCACGGCATGCGGATGGCCGTGCGTCCGGCCTGAACGCTACTTGCCGCGGGTGCCGCGACGCAGGCTCTTGTTGCGGCGAGCGCGCTTGCGCTTGAGGGCTGCCTTCTTGGGCTTGGCGCGGCTCTTGATGCTCTTTTTGGTCCGTGGCATGGGCGGGCTTCTAGCACAGCCGAAGCTTTTCGCGCGACAACCAAAAAGCGCTCCTGCCGGGCTTGCGGCCGAGTGGCGGGGCTGGTACATGCGTTCAGTGCGCCTGTGCGTGCTGTCGAGCGGAAGCGGAGGCAACTGTCTCTACCTCGAGGCAGGCGCGACCCGCGTGCTGGTCGATGCCGGTTTGCCCTTGAAAGAAACCGCGCGCCGCTGCGCGAGCATCGGCGTCTCCCTCAAGGACGTGACCGACGTGCTGCTCACCCACGAGCACGCCGACCACTCGCACGCCGCGGGAATCCTTGCGCGCCGGCTCGGCCTGCAAGTGCACGCCACGCGCGGCACCTTGCGGTCGCTGCGCGATCCGCCGCCACCAGAGCTGCAGGTCCCGCTGCGCGCCGGTGCGCCGTTCCAGATCGGCGCGTTGCGCGTCACCCCGGTCGCCATTCCCCACGACGCGAGCGAGCCCGTCGCTTATGTCTTCGAAGACGGCACCGGCGCGCGCGCGGCAATCGTGACCGATCTCGGCTGCGCGCCGAAGACGGTAGCGCTGGCGCTGCGCGATCTCGACGCGCTCGTGCTGGAGATGAACCACGACCCGCGCATGCTGCTCGAAGGCCCCTACCCGTTCAGCCTGAAGCGGCGTATTCGCTCGGACCTCGGCCACCTCTCGAACTTGCAGGGAGCGCAGCTGCTCTCGCAGGTGCTGCATCCTGGCTTGCGGCACCTCGTGCTCGCTCACCTCTCGGAGCACAACAACACCGAGCGCCACGCTCGCGCCGAGGCAGACGCCGTGCTCGAGCGCGCCGGCAGCGGCGCCAAGGTGACGGTCGGATCGCTGTCGCGGGCGCTCGAGCCGATCGATCTGCGTGCGCGCCTGCGCATTTCGCGGCCGCACCAGCTCGCCTTGTTCGCCTAATGCTATCGAGGAGGAAACCATGGCCGTAAAGCCGATTCCCGACGGATACCACACCGCGACTCCCTATCTCATCGTTGACGGCGCCAGCGCTGCGCTCGCGTTCTACGCCCGCGCGTTCGGCGCCAAAGAGCTGTTCCGCATGCCCGCGCCGAACGGCAAGGTCGGCCACGCCGAGATGCAACTCGGCTCGTCGCGGCTGATGCTGGCCGACGAGAGCCCGCAGATGGGAGCGAAGGGCCCCAAGGCGTACGGCGGGTCGCCGATCACTGTGTTGCTCTACGTCGAGGACGTCGACGCCTTCATCAAGCGCGCGGTGGAGGCCGGCGCGACGATCGAGCGGCCCATCGCCGATCAGTTCTACGGAGATCGAAGCGGCGGCATCGTCGATCCCTTCGGGCACCGCTGGTACATCGCGACGCACAAAGAAGACGTCTCGCCCGAGGAGATGGAGCGGCGCATGAAGGCGCTGCCGCCCATGCCCGCTCAGTAGTCGCCGCGCGCGAACTCCAGCACGCAGAAGCCGTGGCCGAACGGGTCGCTGAGCAGCGCGATCCGTCCCCAGGCGCGCGGCTGCACGGCGCTCTCGAGCTTCGCCCCCGCCGCGCAGGCACGCGCCACCGCCGCGTCCACGTCTTCGACCACGAAGTCGAGGTGCAGCGGCGTCCAGTGCCTGGCGTAGTCGCGCGCGGCGCCGCCCGGATATGCCGCCGTACCGTGAGCGTTGGGCAGCAGGAAGATGCGCGTGGTCGCGCCGGCCAGCTCGGTGAAGCCGCCGTCGAAGCGGCGCTTGACGGTGAGGCCGAGCGCCGCGCCGTAGAAAGCGATGGCGCGCTCCACATCGTCCACGTCGATGTTGACCAGAAGGTCCATGCGCAAAGCATCTCACGCGTGACGGCGCCGGGCAGCCCGTTGTAGATGAGCGCGCATGATCCCCCGCTATAGCCGCCCCGAGATGGCCCGCCTCTGGACGCCCGAGCACCGCTACGCGACCTGGCTCGCCGTCGAGCTCGCCGCCGCGCGCGCCATGGCCGAGAAGGGTCTGGTTCCGAAGGACGCCGTCGCCGAGTGCGTCGCCAAGGCCGGCAGCTTCACCGCCAAAGACGCCGCGCGCATCGACGAGATCGAGCAGGTCACCCGCCACGACGTGATCGCCTTCCTCACTTTCATGGAGGAGCGCATCGGCCCGGCCGCTCGCCACCTGCACTTCGGCATGACCAGCTCGGACGTGCTCGACACCTCGCTCGCGATGCTCCTGCGCGACGCGGCCGACTTGATCCTCGCCGGCCTCGACAAGGCGCGCGAGGCGGTGGTGCGGCGCGCCGTCGAGCACCAGCGCACGCCCTGTATCGCCCGCTCGCACGGCATCCACGCCGAGCCGACCACGTTCGGGTGGAAGCTCATCGTCTGGGCCGACGAGCTGTCGCGCGCGCGCCTTCGCGTCGAGCACGCGCGCTCGACCATCGCGGTCGGCAAGATCTCCGGAGCGGTGGGGACCTTCGCGCACCTCGATCCGTCGATCGAGGAGGCGGCGATGCGCGCGCTCGGCCTGACTCCCGCGCCCGCCTCCACGCAGATCATCCAGCGCGACCGGCACGCCGAATACTTCACCACGCTCGCGCTCGCGGGCGCGTCGCTGGAAAAATTCGCCGTCGAGATCCGCCACCTGCAGCGCACCGAGGTCCGCGAGGCGGAGGAGCCCTTCGGCAAGGGGCAGAAAGGATCTTCCGCGATGCCGCACAAGCGGAATCCGATCCTGAGCGAGAACCTCACCGGCCTCGCGCGCCTGCTGCGCGGCTACGCCGTGGCGGCCATGGAGGACGTGGCGCTGTGGCACGAGCGCGACATCAGCCATTCGAGTGTCGAACGCATGATCGGCCCCGACGCGACCGTCACGCTCGACTTCATGCTGCACCGCTTCGCGGGGCTGCTGGACGGGCTGCGGATCTATCCGGAGCGCATGCTGGAGAACCTGAACGCGACGCGCGGGCTGGTCTTCTCGCAGTCGGTGCTGCTGAAATTGATCGAGCACGGCATGGAGCGGCAGGCGGCGTACGTGGTGGTCCAGCGCAATGCCATGCGCGTCTGGGACGAGGGCCGCGATTTCCAGGCGCTGCTCGCGGACGACGCCGACGTCAAGGCGCTGCTGCGGCCCGGCGAGCTCGAGGCCTGCTTCGACCTGCAGCACCAGCTGCGCCATGTGGACGCGGTCTTCGCGCGCGTCCTCCGCGACTAGAAATCAGCTCGCGCGCACCACCGGCACCACCCGGCGCTCGGTGCCGTTGCGCACCACGGTGAGCTGCACCGGCGTGCCCGGCGCGCCGGCGATGCGCCTGCGCGCGTCGTCCGCTCCAAGCACCGGCGCGCCGTCCACCGCGACGATGGCGTCGCCGATGCGCAGCCCCGCGCGCTCGGCCGGGCTGCCGTCGATGACCAGCATCACCGTCACGCTGTCGCTGTCGCCGCGCACCTGGATGCCGATGGTGCCGGGTGCCGCGCGCGTTCGCGTCAGCAGGACGTCGCCCAGATCGAGCGGCGCGCCGCTCGCGAGCGTGACCTTCTTCTCGAAGGGCTGGTAGCCGTTGAGCCAGACCCGCACGGCGCGGTCACCCGGCGGAAGGTTCGCGACGCGGAAGCGGCCGTCCGCGCCGGAGTACCCGCCCTCGGCGTGGCCGATCAGCGCGTCGGCGAGCGGCGCGCGCGTGCCTTCGTCGAGCACGCGGCCGAGCAGCACCGCGTCCTCGACCAGCGCGACCTCCACCTCGCCGATCTCGCCAGGCGCAAGCGCGGCGTCGGCCTGGCCCGAGCGGCCGTCGCGCGTACTCACCGAGACGTGCAGCCGGTCGCCAGGGACGTCGCGCAGCTCGAAGCGGTCGCCGGCGAACTCGAGCGACTCGCCGGCCGCGTTGACGGTGAACGAGTCGATGGGCGCGCCGGTGGTGGTGACGTGCCCGCGCAGCGTGGCCGCCGGCAAGAGCTGCACCACGGCGTCGACCTGCCTGGGGGCGACCGCGGCGCTGCCCTTGCGGCCGCCGTTCTCCGACTCGAGCGTGAACGTGTCAGGCAGGTCGGCGCGCGGTCGCCCCACCTGGAAGCGTCCCGCGTCATCGGTCGCGCTGGTGAACGCGAAGTGCCCGCTGCTGAAGGCGGTGACGCGCGCGCGCACCGAAGGCGTGCCGTCCGGCTCGAGCACCGTGCCGGAGAAGCCGGCCGGCGGGTCGCCCTCGTCCGGCAGGGTGAGGTCGTGCTGGACCGTCCGGCCGGCCTCGATGGCGATGAAGTCGCGGCGGGACTGCGTGCCGCCCGCTGCGTACGCGGCGTTCACGCCGTAGCTGCCTTCGGGCAGCGAGGCGGAGTACGCGCCGTCCGGATCGACCGGGATGGTGGCCACGCTCACGTTCGGCCCGCGCGTCATCGGGATGGCGCGCACGAAGGCGGCCTTGGTGCCCATGCGGATCACGTGGCCGGCGAGAACGCCTTCATCCTTGAGCGTGAAGTCCACGCGCGCGGTCGTTCCCTCGCGGATGTCGGCGAGCCGCGTGGCGCCCGCCGAGGCGCCGTCGCGGCGGGCGGAGATGGCGCGCTGGCCGGCCACCAGGCCGGAGAGACGATAGGCGCCGCCGTCGTCGGCGCGCGCGGTGGCGGCGGTCCCGTCGAGCACCAGCGCGCCCGCGACGCCGCGGCCGCCTGCGTCGCGGACCACTCCCTCGAGCGCGCCGGTGCCGCGCAGCTCGACGCGCAGGGGGAAGCGCTGACCGGCCGACAGCGTGACGCCGCGCCGGACCTCGGTGCCGAAACCGTCCGCGCCGACCTCCAGGTCGTAGCTCCCCGGCGAGAGCCCGGTGACAGAGAAGGCGCCGGCCGCGTCGGTCTCGGCGTGGCCGGAATTTCCCTCGGAGCCGTACGGGCTCACCGCCACCGAGGCGCCCGCGACCGGCTGCTGCGATGCCTGCGCGACCACGGTGCCGGCGATGCCCGCCGCGGCGCCCAGCGTGATCTTCACCCCTCGTGCAGTCGCGCCGGCGGCGACGGTGATGGGCGCGTCGAGCGCGCCGGCCTGATCGCCGCGCTGCGCGGCGAGGTGGTAGGTGCGCGGCTCGACCTCGAGCGAGAAGCTGCCGCTGTCGGTGGCGATGGCGGTCGCCAGCTCCGGCGCGCCGGTGGCGGTGACCTGCGCTCCTCCGGCCGGCTGGCCCTGCGCATCGACGACGAGGCCTTCGATGAAGCTCGACGCCGCGAGCTCCAGCGTCACCTCGTCGCCCGGCACGTCGAGCTCCCGCGTCGCGTGCGTGAAGCCCTCGGCGCTGGCCTCGGCGCGATAGCGGCCGGGCGCGAGGCCATCGAATCGGAAGCGCCCGGCGGCGTCGGCGGTCGTGCGCGCATCCTCCTCGGATGGCGCTGCGCCGGACGTGAGCACGATCGCCGCCAGTGGGACCGGCTCCTTTCCCTGCTTCGCCACCGTCCGTCCGGCAATCGAGCACGGCGCCACCAGCTCGAGAGAGACGCGCGTCACGCGCTCGCCCGCGGGCCGCACCAGCTCCTTGCGCGCCGGAGCCAGCGCGCCGCTGCGGGCAACGACGAGATAGCGGCCGGGCCGCGCCGGCAGCCGCAGCGCGCCGTCGGCGCCCGTCTCGCCCGCGCCCGCGAGCCGGAAACTCTCTGCGACGCGCGCATAGAGCACCACGCGCGCACCGGCCAGCGGCTTGCCTCCCGCGCTCGCGCGCACCTCGATGAATCCGTCTGCCGCGGTCGCCGGATGGTCGAGCGGCCGCGTGCCGCCGGGCAGCTCGGCCGAGGCCTGAGGCCGCGCGCCGGCAGGCTCTTCCGGTGCAGCGGCGCCGGACGCCGATCGCTTGATGACGCCTGCCGCCACGCTCGCACGCGCGTCCGGGCGCGTCCCGCCGTTCAACGGCGCGGACTCGGTGCCGATCATTGCGATCCCAAGCATCGCGGCAGCCACCAGCGCGGCCGCCCACCACCAGCGCTTCATCGTCATCCCTCGTGGAACAGCGCCCGCCCCCACGCCTTCCCGGTGCACCGGAATGTTAGCATCGGCGGCATGCAAAGAATCTGTGTCTTCGCGGGAGCGGCGGGAGGCTCGCGCGAAAGCTACCGGCAGGCGGCGCGCGAGCTTGGCACCGAGATCGGCCGGCGTGGCCTGGGCCTGGTCTACGGCGGCGCGGCGCTGGGCATGATGGGCCTCTGCGCCGACGCCGCATTGGCCGCCGGTGCCGACGTGACGGGAGTGCTGCCGCGCGCGCTGATGACGCGCGAGATCGCGCATCCGCGCCTGACCGAGCTGCGCGTGGTCGGCTCGCTGCACGAGCGCAAGGCGGTGATGAGCGCGCTGTCCGACGCTGTGGTGGCGCTGCCGGGCGGCTTCGGCACGCTCGACGAGCTGTTCGAGGCGATCACCTGGGCGCAGCTGGGGCTGCACGACAAGCCCATCGGCATGCTCGACGCCGACGGATACTACGCGCCGCTCTTCGCCTTCATGGACCACGCCCGCGCCGAAGGCTTCGTCCAGCCGACGCCCTTCCTCACCACCGCGCCCACCGCCGCCGCCCTCCTCGATTCTCTCTTCGCAATCCCCCGCCCGCCTCTCGTCAGCAACCCGCCCCGCCCCTGAAGCTCAGGCCGGAAGCCGGAGCTCGATCAGCGCCCCGCCGCCCGGCGGATTGGCCGCGCGGATGCTGCCGCCGTGCGCCTCGGCCACCCGTCGCGCGAGCGAGAGGCCCAAGCCGAAGCCGCTCGCCTGTCCTCGCGCCGAGGTGCCTCGATAGAACGGGTCGAAGACGCGCTCCAGCTCGTCGGGCGCGAAGCCGGGCCCGCGGTCGCGCACGGCGATGAGCACCGACCCGTCCGCGCGCCGGGCCTCGACGCGCGCCGGCTCGACCCCGCCGTACTTGCGCGCGTTGTCGATCAGGTTGTCGAGCGCGCGCACCAGGAGCCCCTCGTCCGCGTCCACCTCGAGGCCGGGCTCGACGTCCGCCAGGACCTGCTGGCTGAGCAACAGCGCGCGCGCGCAGCTCTTCTCCACCAGCGCGCCGATCTGGACGCGCGCCTTGCGCAGCGGCTGCGCCGACAGCTCGAGCTTGCTCGAGGTCAGCACGTCGGCGATCAGCCGCTCCAGCTCGTCGAGCTCCTCCTCCACCGTCGCCAGCCGGTGCCGCACCGCGGGGTCGCTCGCGTCGATCAGGGCCATGGCCACGCGGATGCGCGCAAGCGGCGTGCGCAGCTCGTGCGAGACGTTGGCGAGCAACTCTTTCTCGCCCTTGCGCGCCACCTGGATGCGGTCGGCCATCTCGTCGAACGCGCGCGCGAGCCGGCCCACCTCGTCCTGCGACGCCTCGAGGCCGGAGCGCTTGCCGAGGTCGCCCTTGCCATACGCTTCGACCGCGGCGGTGAGCTGCTCGACGGGCCGCGTGATCGAGCGCGAGAGCGGATACACGAGCGCGAGCGAGACGAGCAGCGCGGCGACGAGCGGCAGGAGCGGCCGCAGGTGCCAGTTGCGCCCCTCGGGCACCGGCAGCCGCGCCAGCACCATTCCGCCGCCGCGCAGCGGTCCGGCGATCACGCCATGCAGGCCGTGGATCCATCCCGGGCCGCGAGCGTGCAGCAGCTCGTGCGGGTCCGGCGGCGGGATCGCCACGCCCGCCGTCGCGAGCGGCTGCCCGTCGCGATCGAGCACGGTGATGTCCACGCCCAGCTCGTCGTGCAGCTCGTCCACCGCCCGCTGCAGGCCCGCCGCATCGTCGATGGACGGCAGCAGACGCGCGAGGTGGCTCGCGAACCGGGGACCGCCGCGCGTCCAGATCGACAGCCGGCCGGTGGCGAGGTTGATGCCCACCGAGACCAGACCGATCGCGACCAGCACGCCGAGGAAGGCGAAGTAGATGCGCAGGTAGAGGCGGCGCTGCATTTACGACTCGCGCGCCAGCAGGTAGCCCGCTCCGCGCACCGTCTTGACGTAGCGCGGGTGGCGCGGGTCGGGCTCGATCTTCTGGCGCAGCCGGCTGACGTGCACGTCGATCGATCGATCGAAGGCGTCGTCGGCGCTGTCGCCTTTCACCAGCTCGAGCAGCTGGTCGCGGCTGAGCACGCGGCCGGCGTGGCGCGCGAGCGCGCAGAGGATCTCGTACTCGTGCGCGGTCAGCGACTGCCGCACCCCCTCGACGGTGACCTCGCGCGCGGCGAAGTCGATCTCCATCCCGCCGCTCTTGAACTTGCCCTCGTCGGCCACCTCGGGCGTAGCGCGGCGCAGGACCGCGCGGATGCGCGCCAACAGCTCGCGCGGGTTGAACGGCTTGGCCAGATAGTCGTCCGCGCCCAGCTCGAGCCCGACAATTTTGTCGGCGTCGTCGCCGCGCGCCGTGACCATGATGAGCGGGGTCTTCCACCGCTCGCGGATGCGCCGCGTGAGCGTGAGCCCGTCCATGCCCGGCAGCATCAGATCGACCAGCAGGATGTCGAAGCGCGCTGTCGCCAGCTGCTGCAGCGCCTCGCCGCCGTCGGGCGCGACGGTTGCCTCGACGCCCCCCTGCGAGAGGAACTCCTTGAGCAGGGCGGCGAGCTTGCGATCGTCCTCGACGAGCAGGGCGCGGATCACGGCGGCGGGAGGATACCCCACCGCCGCGACCGCGGGGCTACCACCCATGGTCGCCGTGGTGCTCCTTGATCTTCTGCGCGAGCTTCTGGCGCTGCGCCGGGGTGAGCAGGTCGTGCACCTTCTGGATCTCCGGGACGACCAGCTTCGCCATCGCGCGAATCTCCTCGGCGTGCTGGTCGACCAGCGCGTACAGCTTCGCCGTGTCCAGGTTGTCGGCGGTGAGGGCGTCGATGATCTCGCCGCGGTGGCCCTTGCGCTGCTCCATGCGCGCCTCGATCTGCGAGACGACGCTGTCTTTCGCCGCGTCGATCACCTGCCGCTGCTGCGGGGTCGCCTCGATCAGGTCCTCCGCCTGCTCCACCCGCGCGGAGATCATGTGCGTCATCATCCGGTGATGGTTCTGCCCGGCCCAGGCCGCGCCCGCCGCGGCAACCATTCCAACGACCCCGATTCCAATCAGTAGCTTCTTCATCGCTGCCTCCTTGTCCGTGATGGACAGGGGATTGAATAGGGCCGCCCCGTTGCGGGACCGTTGCAGGCAGATGTCTCTTTGTTGCGCGGCGGGCGACGCTCAGCGGCTCACAAGTACTTCTTGTCCCGCAGCGCTTTTTCAATTCGCGCGCGCGTGTCGCCCACCTGCAGCCGCGGCGCTTCGCCGGTGAGCGTCTCCACCAGCTCGCAGTATTTGCCGGCGAGCTGCGCGCGCACCTCGTCGGAGATGTCTGGCAGCGGGCCGTCGCCCTGGTAGCCGCGCTCCTTGATCAGCCACTGCCGGAAGAACTCCTTGTCGAGCATCTTCTGGTCCTCGCCCTCGCGGAAGCGCTCTTCGCTGCCCGCGGCGATCCAGTAGCGGCTCGAGTCAGGCGTGTGGATCTCGTCGATGACCCAGATCTTCCCGGAAGCGTCGGTGCCAAACTCGTACTTGGTGTCCACCAGGATGAGCCCGCGCTGCGCGGCCCAGGCTTGCCCGGCCGCGAAGAGAGCGAGCGCCATCCGGGCCATCTCTTCCCACTGCCGCCGCGTGCAGGCACCGCGCGCGATCAGCTCTGCCGGTGAGATGGGCTGGTCGTGATCGCCGACCGCCGCCTTGGTGCTCGGCGTGAGCAGCGGCTGGTCGAACCTCTGGTCCTTGCGCAGCTCCTTCGGCAGCTCGATGCCGTACGCCTTCGCCCCGCGCCCCGCCTGCTGGTCGCGCCACAAGGAGCCGGTGATGTACCCGCGCACCACCATCTCGACCGGCAGCGGATTCAGCTTGCGCACGACGAGCACGCTCGGGTCCGGCACGTCGAGGAGGTGGTTCGGCGCCACCTCCTTCGTCTTCTCGAACCAGAAGACGGTCAGCCGGTTGAGCAGCTCGCCCTTGAACGGCACGGTGGTGAGCACGCGGTCGAAGGCGCTCAGGCGATCGGTGGTGATCATCGCGATCCGGTCGCCCTTGGAGTAGTTGTCGCGAACCTTGCCGCGGTACAGCTCGCCCAGCGCAGGAAAGTCGGCCTCGCGCAGCGTGTACGGCAGCTGCGCTTTGAGCACTTCGTCTCGGGTCATGGCAAAAGCATTAATGCAGGTTGTACAAGCTACGCAATGCCGATTCGCTTCGTGCTGCACCGGCCGCGCAATTCTCAGAACATCGGCGCGGCGGCGCGCGCGCTCGCCAACACCGGCGCGGGCGACCTGTGGGTGGTCGAGCTGCCGGGCTACGATCGCGCCGAGGCGGCCCGGCTGGCCGCGGGCGCCGATGAGGTGCTCGACCGGATGCAGATCGTGCAGTCGTTCGACGCGGCGCTCGCCGACTGCCTCGACGTGGTGATGACCACCGGCCGCGCGGTGCCCGGCGCGCTCGACCCGGCGCAGACGGCTGCGCGACTCCTCGCCTCGCCAGGACCCGTCGCGCTGGTCTTCGGCGACGAGGTGCGCGGCCTGAACAATCGCGAGCTGCGGCGCGCGGGCGCGGTGGCGACCATCCCGACGGCGGAGAAGAGCTCTTTGAATCTCGCGCAGGCGGTGCTCCTGTTTGGCTGGGAGATCCTCAAGGCGCGCGGACATGCGCCGCTGCCCGTGGCGCCGGCGGTCGCGCCTCCGGAGGAGCGGGTCCTTTCGCTCTTGCGCGAGCGCGCGCAGGCGCTGCTCCTTGCGGCGGGCTTCCTGAATCCGCAGCAGCCGGACATGGTGCTCGACGAGCTGGTGCAACTCCTGCGCCGCGGGCAGCCTTCCAAGCGCGAGGTCGAGCTGCTGCTCGCCGCGGTGAACCAGCTCGCGCGGCGATAGCACCAGCCCACCGCACGAACCGGACAAGGACCACCGCCCCGCATGAACCGCGCCGATTCTAGAACGGGGCGCACGGCGCGAAGAGCCGATCGCATTGGCATCGTGCCACTAAAGACCCCTGCCTTCCGGTCCCGCATCCGCAGGTGTCGAAGACCACGATTGCGGCTGCGAAACTATCGGGCGCCGCGTGCGCGTCGGCGAGCGCCACCACCTCGGGAGCGTGGCGCAGAAGCATCGCGCCTGCCACGGTAGCCGTTCCGCTCGCGCAGAGCGCGTGCGCCCTCAAAGAAGCAGAGTCGCGCGCGTCCGGCCTGCGCCGGAGGGAGGAAACCCGGGCGATCTCAGCCGTTGGCCCTTCGCCGCCGCGCGCGCTGCCAGCCGACGCGCAGCAGCCAGAGCGGAGGCTGCGCGACGAGATCGAAGCGCACGTCGGAAGACCAAGGGTCGCGAGAGTCCATCTCGACCGGGACGTCCGGAAAGTGATGCAGGTAATTGCCAAGCACGTACGCAATTGCGTGCGCGACCTCCGTGGGCGAGCGCAGGAGGTGCGCGTGGTAGTGGTCGGCGAAGACCGAGCCGCGCCGGGCGAGCGCGCGGTTGACGGCGCGCGCGATGCGGACGCCCAGGCCCTGCATGCCGCGGGCGAGCGCCACCTCGTCCTCGGCCTCGACGATGAGCTGCAGGTGGTTGCCGAGCACGGTGAAGTGCACGACGCGGAACCGCTCGCGCAGGCAGCCGGCGCCGATGGCGCCACCGACGGCACCGAACATCTCTCTGCGGCGCAGGGTGCGCACGTCGGGCCGCACGCGCAGCGTGGTGTGCACGGGAAGCTTACGGAACCCGGGCCGCGCATGATGCGACACACGAGGCCCCCGCGGCCTCCCCGCCCCCTTGCGAGCCCCACCGCGCTCGCGCAACCGCAGCGGGAGCTGCTGCAGGACTGAGCATATTCTCGGGTCCATTTGAAATGAGGATAGTATGTGCCGCCGGAGTCAAGCGCCCGGCATGCAGTTCTGAGCCCTCGCCTGGCGCAAGAGTGAGCACCGCGCTGGAGGGTGGAGGCGCGGAACGCGACAGCTCCGCAGCCGCGCCGCGAGACGCAATGACGAGCAGCACCGGGTCCAGCGGCCGCGAGCCCATCGCGTGATACCCGAGCCCGTACGCCTTGACCATCAGGCCCTGCGTGTCGGCGAGACAGACCACCGGCAGATCGAAGGCATCGCAGAGCTGCACGAAGCGCGCGATCTTGTCGGACGCGGGCGCGTCGATGGCGCCAGCGAGCACCATCGGCTTCTTCGCCACGATGCCGACCGGGTTGCCTTCCGAAAGATGCGAGCGCGGTCACCGCCGCGGCCCGAAGCTCGAGCACGCTGCCCTCGTCCGCGATGAACTTGCGCACGTCGTAGGCGCGCCGCGGGTGCTCGGGAACGATCTCGCGCAAAAGTATCCGCAGCATGCGAGAAGTCCGTGCGACGCGCCGAGCGGCGGCAAGACGGGCCGGAGCTTCTCGGCGTGATCGCTCAAGCGGCCTGCGACTCGAGCTTCTCGATCAGCGCCGCCGTCTTCATCGCGCCCATCGCGCGCGCAGCCTGCAGCGGCGTCACGCCAGCCGCGTCGGGCTTGCGCAGCTGCGCGCCGCGCGACAGCAGCAGCTCCATCAGCTCGACGCGGTCGAACATCGCCGCAAAGTGTAGCGCCGTGCGGCCCTGCGGGTCCGCGCCGTCCACCAGCGCCCCGTGATCGAGCAGCAGCGTCACGATGGCGATGTCGCCCTTGAACACCGCGCCCGCGAGCGGCGTCTGCCCGCGGTCGTTGGCCACCTCGGAGTCCGCGCCGCGCTCAAGCAGCAGGCGGGCCGCGTCGGCGTACCCGTAATACGCGGCCAGCATGACGAGCGAGTCGCCCTTGTCGTTGCGCGCGCGGGCCGACAGACCCAGGTCCAGCGCCACGCGGATGGCCTCCAGATCTCCCGTTCGCGCACCCTGAAAAGCGGCCTGCGCGATCTGCAGCGCCTTGTCTTCGCTTCCGTCGATCATCAGGAGACTCCTCGGTTCCTTCGATGCGGGAAACCCGTACTTCGGTTCCGAACGCGCGGCTCGAGCGGCGCCCTCAACCGGCGAAGCCGAACACCAGGTTGAGCACGAAGGCGAGGATGGCGGTGTTGTAGACGAACGAGAGCAGCGCGTGGAGGAGCAGCGCGCGCCGGATCTGCGGGCTCGCCACGGTCACGTCCGAGACCTGGAAGCACATGCCCACGGTGAAGGCGAGATAGGCGAAGTCGAAGTACGCCGGGCGCTGGCCGCCGGGCATCTCGAGCCCGCCGACGCCCTCGTCGTCTTCCCGGTAATAGAGGTGGGCGTAGCGCAGCGTGAAGGCGGTGTGGGTCAGCGCCCAGCTCAGCGCCACGGTGGCGAGGCAGAGCAGGACCAGCGCATCGCCCCGCGGGCCCGCGACCAGCTTGGCCTTGCGCACGAGCGCCGTGGACGAGAGCAGGCTGGCGGCGGACGAGAGCACGACCAGCACGTTAGACAGCGGTGCGGCCGGGATCGTCCGCCGCTGCGAGACGCTGCGTGGCGGCAGCGTCGCTGCCCGCGATGACGAGCCAGGCGAGGACCAGCAGGACCAGTCCGCCTGCGTCCCAGCCGCTGAGCGCGGCGAGGCCCCAGGAGGGCTGCTGCGCGCCAACCGCCAGCGTGATCACCGCGCCTGCAGCCAGCGCGAGGCCGGAGCGGACCAGCGCTCGGTGCGGGCGGACCTGCACGCGGCTCTTGCTACGCCGTCGCCGGGGCGGCGGCCGCGGCTTCGCCCGACTTCTTCGGCTGGTGCTCGGCGCAGAGGCCGTGCGCGGTCACCTTCTTGAGGCAGTCTTCCTTGCTGCAGGTCTTGTAGCGGCTCTTGGGCAGCTCGCCCGACTTCCACTTGTCGTAGTGGAAGAAGCAATACCCCTTCGCCTGATAGGAGCGCTTGCAGCTCTCGACGGAGCAGGTCTTGCCGTTGCCCTTGGGCTTGGGGGGACCCGCCTTGCGGGTCTTGGTGGTGGTGTCGGCCATAGTGTCCTCTGCTGGATGCTGAAAAGAAGGAGGCGCCTCATAGCGCAGTCCGGCCTCGATTGACAATGGCACGGTCGCTGCAAACTCTTTCGGCGGAGCGACGGCTGGCGGGCGCTCGGTTGACGGGGGTGGCGATGGAAGTGACAGGATCGGTTGGAGTGGTCGTGGTGGGCCTTGGCGGGCTGGGCAGCTCTCTGGTCGCCGGCATTGAGGCCGCGCGCGCCCACCTGGTCCACCCCTGGGGCAGCCTGGTCGAGGGCGGGGGCAGCGCCCGCGGCGCGTTGGGCTCGCTGCGGGAACGCGCGCCGTTCGCGCAGCTGTCCGATCTGGTTCTCGGCGCCTTCGAGCTCAAGGACGACGACGCCTACCGCGCGACCCTGCGGGCTGGCCTGCTCAGCCGGGCTCTGATCGACGAGCTACGGCCACAACTGCGGCAGGTCCGCGCCATGCTGGGCGCGCGGCAGGCGCCCACGCGCCGTCATCTGGCGGACACTCTCGCTGAGGATCTGCGCGGGTTCCTCGCGCACAACCACTGTGCGCGCGGGGTGCTCGTGTGCACCGTGCCGGGACCGGCCGCGGCGCCGGTCGAGTTGGCCTTCACGCCGGCCGAATTGTGGGCCGCGCTCGAGGAAGGCGGCGAGGCCATCTCGCCCGGGCTCGTTTATGCAGCCGCTGCGGCGCAGGCCGGGTTCTCCTTCGTTGCCGCGGCGCCGGACGCGTCGCTGGCCGCGCCGGGACTGGCCGCGCTGTTCGCCGAAGCCGGTTTGCCCATCGCGGGCTGCGGGCTGTTGGGCCCCGATGTGGCGCTGCGGGAGGCGCTGGCGCAGGTGCTCGCGGCCGAAGGGTTCGGACTCGCCGGAGCGGCCTCGCTCTCGACGCGGGTCGAGGAGCGCGGCGCTCGACTCTGGGGCGGGCCGGACCGCACGCAGGAGATGGGGCTCGCGTCGGCCTGGGCTGGCGGAGCGATGGAGCTGAGCCTCGAGCTGCGAGGGCAGGTGCCTCTCTACCTCGCCGGGCGCGCGCTCGACGCGACCTTGATGACCGACCTCGCGGGCCGCGCCGGGAGTGCGGGCGCGCAGGAGTGGATGGACGCGCTCTTCGCCACGCCACTCGGTTCGGTCGCGCCGCGCGAGACGGCGAAGACCCTGGCCGGGCGCCGCGCGCGGATGCTCGCCGAACTGCCGCCACTCGCCGCAGCGGCGGTCGCGCGCATGCAGGCCGCGTAGCACGCTCCGCCTGCGCCCGGTTCTTTGGTGCGACGTTCGCCCGGGGGCCCCTTGCGCGGCAATCCGTTTCCCAACCAGGGAACCGCGCACTCCGCCTCCGCGCAGCGGTCGGCCGCTGCTGTCTCCAGCGGCAGGCGTCGCGCGCACAGCGACCGGCACGACGCTTGCTCTCTGTGAACTTGTCGCGGCAAGGGGCGACGGGGACGGGCCGCAGGATTGGGCCGCGAAGGGGGTCGGTGAGAGAGACAGCAAGCCCGGCGCGTGGGGGACGGGGGGGACGCGCCGGGCAGTACGGCGAGCCGGAGCGCTGCGGGGGCGGCGCTCCGGATCGCAGGAAGATGAACGCCGCGGGGGCGGCGCAGGGACCACCTTGGGCGCGGGCGGGCCGGGGGGCTTTCGCCCGCGCCCCGCTCTCTTTTTTCGGCTCTTGACCGAACGATCCACTCACTATACTGTGCCGGGCGAGCGCTCGATCCGCCGGAAGCCCGTTTCCGTCAAGTGGCGCTCGAGCGAGGCGCCGTGGCCGAGCGATCATCCGCAGCACCCGCCCAGCCGAGCACGCCCGAGCTGCTGCGCGCCGCGCTGGAGAAGATCGTCTTCTTTGAGTGGCGCCTCTCGGAGATCGCGGCCGAGCTGTCTGCGGCCGAGGCGCGCTGCTCGTCGGCGGAGCTCGAGCGGGCACGCGCAGACGAGACCACGCACACCGCCCAGGCGCAGGCCCAGGCCGCCCGCATCCGCATCGCCGAATTGGAAGCCGACCGCGCACGTCTCGCCGCACTGTTGGCCCGTCCCGCGCACGCCTTCGCCGCGCCGTCCGAGGCCGACCGCGACCGCACCGCACAGCTCGAGGCGGAGCTGGCCGAAGCCCGCCGTGAGCTGGCTCTACAGAAGACGGAGCGCGCGCGCTGGCTCAACGAGATGATCGAGCAGGCGCGCAATGGCGACGAGGCGCCCGCCGCGCTGGCGCAGTTCATCAGCGAGCTGCGCGGCGACATCATCGCGTTGCGCGAGCAGCAGAAGCAGTCGGACGCGTTGCTGAGCGGCGCCGGCATCGCGCCGCCACCCGCGGTCGCCCCGCAGCGCGCGCCAGTCGCGGCGCAGCGCGAGCCCGAGCCGGTGGAGGCCGCGCGGAAGATGTGGGCCGAAGGCCGGCTCGGCGCGCCGGGTCTTTCGGCCGGAGGTCGTGCGAACGGCAGCCATGGGCAAGACCTCCTCGTGCACCGCAGCCAAAGGCAGGACCTGCTCGCGGGCGGCCTGGCGCGCGACGGCGCCGGGCAGGTCAGCCACGACCTCGCGCACGGAGGGCTGGGCCGGCGTCACCCGGGCGAGAGCGGCCCTGCGCGCGCGCTCGCCGAGCAGTGCCTGCGCGCGCTCGCCTCGCACGATCCGGCGCGTCGTGAGCAGGCCGCGCGGCACCTCGCGGCGCTGCCGCTGCCGGCGGCCGCTCCGCTGCTCGCGAGCGCGCTCGGTAGCGAGCAGGAGCCGCGCGCACGCGCACAGCTGGCGCGGGCGCTCGCGGCCTGCGGCGGCGAAGGCGCGGCGCACGTGGTCGAGCGGCTACAGCAGGCCGAGGAGCCCGCGCTGGTTCGGCTCGTGGCGCTCGAAGCGCTCTGCCAGCTCGGCGGCGACCGCGCGCTCGCGGCGCTGGAGCGGGCCGCGCTCGATGCCGCGCCCGCCGTGCGCCGCCGCGCTGCCGCCCTCGCCGCGTCCACCGACGGCGCCGGAGAGATCTTCTCGCGCCTCGGCACGGACTGGGACGCGAGCGTCCGGCGGACCAAGGAGTCGGCGCTTCACGAGGCTCCGGCAGAGCCCGCCCTCGCCGCGCGCGACGTCGCGCACGAGGCGCTGCTCGCGGTGCAGGCCGCCATGTTCGGCCTCACCGACGGCGAGCTGGCCGAAACCTTGAACGTTCCCGCGCCGGAGGCATTCGAGATCGCCGCCCGGCTCGTCTCGGCGGGCCGCCTCGGGCGCCGCGGAAAGCGGCTGATCGCCGCGCAGGGGGCCTGATGGACGCCATCCGCTACTCGCCCCGCCGCTTCGCCGAGGTGCTGGGCCTCTCCGCGCGCGAGCTCTCGGACGCGGAGGGCCGCGGCCTCGTCCCGCCCTCCGCCAGCCCGCCCCAGCGCATGACCTACACGCTCGCGGACCTCGCCAGCGCGCGCAAGGCGTTGGGCCGCACGCCCGCGCGGCGGCCGATGCGAAAGCAGCTCTTCCTCAACTTCAAGGGGGGCACCGGCAAGACCAGCGTCTCGACCAGCTACGCGTTCCGCCTGGCCGAGATGGGCCACCGCGTGCTGGTGATCGACCTCGACTCGCAGGGCCACGCCTCGAAGTGCCTCGGCGTCGCGGGCGAGGAGTCGGAGCGCACGCTCTTCGACGCCATCATCAAGAAGGCGCCGCTCGATCAGGTGATCGTCACGACCAGCATGCCGGGGCTCGACCTGGTGCCGTCGAACCTGAGCATGAGCACCATCGACCTGTCCCTGATGCCGCTCGCCGCGCGCGAGTTCCGGCTGCGGAATTGCCTGAAGGACGTCGAGAGCAAGTACGACTTCGTCGTGCTCGACGCGCCCCCGTCCTTCGGCCTGCTCAACCTGAATGCATTGATGGCGGCGCAGGATCTTTTCGTGCCGGTGTTGGCCGATTTCCTCTCCTTCCACGGATTGAAGCTGCTGTTTGAAACGGTGCAATCCCTCGAGGAGGATCTCGAGCACGTGTTGGACCATATCTTCATCGTCATCAATGCCTATAACGCCACCTATAAGATCGCGAAAGAGGCAAAAGAAGCATTGGAGAAGCATTACCCCGAATTCCTGCTGAAGCAGGTCATCCGCCAGTGCACGAAGTTTGCCCAGGCATCCAGCGAGGGCATTCCCATCTTCGCGTACGATCCCGAGAGCAAGGGCGCGCAGGACATCCAGTCGGTCCTCGACGAGGTGCGCTTGCGCATCGGCGAGCCGCCCAAGCTGAAGCTGGCCTGAAGCTGGCATGAGGAGCATCTAGATGAAGCGCGGCTTCGAGGAGAACATTCCCAAGGTGCGGCCACGCGTGCGGCTGGGGCGGGCGCTCGACGAACAGCTCGCCGAGGCGCAGGAGCTGGCCGGCGGCGAGGAGGCCGGCGCGGCTCAGGAGCCGCTCGCGCGCACCGAGCCGCCGCCGACCCGGCTCGAGCCGCGCCCGGCCGCCGCGCAGGAGGCGCTGCAGGCCCTCGAGGAGATCCCGATGCTGGAGAGCTTCGAGGCTACCGCCTCCGAGCCCAGGCATTCCGCCGCAACGGAGCGCGCTGCGGCCGCGGAAGGTCCGGCTGCTCCCGAGCGGTCTGCCGTGCCGGAGGGCGGCGCCTTGCCCGAGAAGCCGCGCCCCCGCAAGCCGTCGGCCGGCGCGCAGGTCGCGGGGCTCGCGCGCGAGCTGACCGCAGAGCTCAATCAGGCGGCCGAGGCGAACGGACGGATCAAGCAAGACCTGGAGGCGGCGCTCCTGGCGCTGCGCCGCGCCGCCGAAGAGTCGCGCGACACCCGCGGCGACCACGAGCTGCTGCAGAAGGAGCTCCAGCAGCGCGCTGCCCAGGGCCGGGATCTGGCCGACGAGCTGCAACTCGTCGAGGCCGAGCGCGACGGCGCGCTGGCGCAGGTGGCGCGGCTGTCGCGGGAGCTTCGCGAGGAGAAGGCGCGCGCGCAGGCGGCGGTCGGGGACGGCGCGCGCGCGCGGGCGGAAGCGGCGCAGGCGCGCGAGGCGGCGCAGAAACTCACCGTCGAGTTGCAGGCGCGCACCGCCGAGCGCGACGAGGCGCGCGCCGGGCTGCTGACCTCGCGCAGCGAGGGCGAGCGGCTGGCCGAGGAGCTGCTCACTGCGAACGCCGCGGCCGACGAGGCGGCGCAGAGCCGCACGGCGCTGGAGGAGATCCACGAGGCGCTCGCGGAGGCTCGCGCCCGAGTCGCCCGGATCCGCTGAGCGACACCACCCCGCCGCTCTGAGCGACGCGATCGCGTTCGGTGACCGACATGACCGCGCCCGGTGAGCGACACGCCGCGGCGGCTGCGCGCGGCGCCGTGGCCTCGGTCACTTAACTGATGCGAGCGAATGGGATGCGTGGTACGAGGCGCAGGCTTTTCCCGGCGTTCCGCTCGTTCATCGGTCACCACAGCTCGCTCGCGCATCGGATTTCTGCTCGCTCGTACTTCCTGCATCCAGCTACGTCGGGGATCTTCTCGCGGGCGCCTCTCGGGGCGCCCGTTTTCATTTCGGGCCATTCAACTTCTCGGGCCATTCAAATTCGGGCCCCATTCAATTTCGGTTGCCAGTCGATCGCGGCCCATCTCCTCTCGCGCCCCAGAACAAGAGCCGCTCGTAGGTGAAGAGAACCGGCCGCGCCGGGCCCAGCGCCGCCAGCAGCCGCTCGCGGTAGCGCTCGACGAACCGCGCGAAGTCCGCGGGCGCGAGCCGCCGCTGGTATCCGGTCAAGAGCGATCCCCGCACCCACTCGACCACCTCCTCGGCCGACTCGAGCAGGTGCGGGTAAATCTGCAGCCGCACATGCTGCCGCGCGAAGCCGAGCCGATGGAGCAGCTCTGCGTAAGCAGTGGGCGCCAGGACCGGCGAGTGCCGCTCGAAGCCCTGCAGCGCCCGCGCGAACTCCGGCTCGCGGGCGACCGCGAGCGCGGTCTGGTGAGAGACGTGCGCCTCGTTGCGCGGCACCTGCACCGCCAGCTGCCCGCCCGGCCTCACCATCGCGGCGAGCCGGGGCAGCAGCGCCCGGTGATCCGGCACCCAGTGCAGCGCGGCGTTGGAGAAGACGAGATCGAACTCGCCGGAGACGCGCTCGATCGTGCGCAGCTCGAAGCGCAGGCCCGGCGCGGCGGGCGCCTTCGCCAGCATCTGCGGGGAGGAGTCGATGCCGAGCGTCGCGCGGGCGTTCAGGCCGTGGTGCAGTTCGAGCGTGGTCGCGCCGGTTCCGCAGCCGAGATCGATGACTTCGCACCCGGGCCGCCGCTCCACCAGCGCCAGCAGGTCGCGAAACGGCTGGGCGCGCTCGGCGTGAAAGCGCTCGTACCGCTCTGGATCCCAAGCCATCCGCGCATGATGGCAAACTTCGACCGCAGAGGCACGGAGAGCGCGAAGGTCCCGCAGTGGCAGTTGGCCTACGGCAGGTGGTCACCGCCGGGCTCGACCTGGTTGCAGTACAGGCGTCAGGCTGCATCACGCGGGCGCTGGCTCTGGGAGCGGCTCCGGCGCGATCACCGCCTCGCATGCGATGGCGGAATGCTGCAGGCGATCGCCCAGAAGATCGAGCTCGGCGGCGCTGCGATCGGCATCCGCGCCCTCGAGCAGCGTGAGCGCGAAGCGGGCACGCTCGAGCTGCGCCACCTCTTCGTGGAGCCGCGCGACGACCCTCTCGCGCGAGCCGCGCACGCGCCGGCAGTGCTCGAGCTGGCCCGAGAGGGTTTCGACGGCGCGCAGATAGCTGCCTCGCGCGGCGGCGTCCGCGGCGCTCTCGGCGCTCTTCGCGAGTTGGGCCACGCGCTTGGCCAGATCCTCTTCGACCGCGAGCGAGGCGGTGCGGCCGAGGTCCGCGGCGCGGCGCGCCAGATCGAGCGCGGCCAGCGCCAGCCCCTCGAGCAGGCCGTGCAGATCGCCGCGCGAGCCTGACGGAAGCGCAGCCGTGGCGGCGGCTCGAGCGGCGGCGGCGCGCTCGGCCAGCGGGCGCAGCTCGCCGCCCAGGAGAGGACGCAGCGCCGCGAGCTTTGCCTCGACCGCATCGGCCTGGAAGGAGAGATGCAGCGGCGCGCAGGAGGCCGCGATCCAGAGGCCGGCCAGCGCGCCCGAAAGCGCAGGCGCCGCGAAGCCGGGCAGCAGCTGGGAGAGCGATACGGCAAAGGCCGGCAGCCAGAGCCGCGTCACCCAGAGTGCAGCGGCAGCGAGCAGCGTCGCGGCCGCCACGGCACCAGGCGACAGCGGCGCCCCACTCTCCCGGGCCTGCGGGGCGCGGGCAGCGGCGAATCCGAGCGCGAGCAGCGCGCCGCAAAGCGGCAGCGGCCAGGGAGAGGGAGGCATCGCGAGCGCCGCAGCGGCCACTACGAGCAGCGCCGCGAGCGCGAGCAGCGCCGGCCGGCGCCGAGAGCCGAAGCCCGCTGCCGCTCCGACGGCGACGGCGGGCACCAGCGCCCAGGCGGGGGCGATCGCGGCGAGCGCGGCCGCCCCCAGCGCGGCCCCCGCGGCGGCGCGGTGGAACTGCAGATGATCCTCGAACCGGAGGTCCATGGGGTCACCAGCCCGAGACGGGGGCGCGCGCCGCATCGAACGCGCGCTGCTTCACCTTCTTGCCTGCCACGCCGCCGGCGCCCTCGGTCACCGCGTTCACCTCGTCGTCGAGTTGCACCGCCTCGGCGGCCATGGCGGCGGCGACCGGACCCGGCGCCGCCCCCTGCGCCCGCAGCGACACGACCCGCAGCGCCGCCAGGCTGCTTCGGGCGTCCTGCGCCTTTCCCTTCTCGCGCGCCTGCGCCGCCTGCTGCGCCAGCTGCGCCATCTCGACGCGCGCGCCGTTGGTCGCCGCCGCCGTCGGCGCCTGTCCAAGCTGGGCGCGGTCGGCGGTGAAGGTCGCCTGCGCCGCCGTCTCGCAGCGATGGTCCGCGCCCGCCGCGTCGGCGAAGGCGAGCTGGACGCGCGCCAGCTCTTCGACCCCGCGCCCCGGCGGCAGCGCGAGCTTGACCATCACGCGCCGCTCCTCGCCCGCCGCGAAGTCCGGCAGCCGGACCCAGCCGCCATCGGCCTCATAGCCCAGCACGCCGAGGACGCGCGCACCGGAGAGCGCGCGCACCTCCAGGCGCACGCCGCGCGCGACCACCGCCGAGGCGCGCGAAAGCTCGGCGCGGAAGGCGGGCACCAGCTCGTCGGCGGTGCGGATGAAGCGCGTGCGGCCCCCGGCCTGCGCCGCAAGAGCGGTCATCAGATCCTGGTCGTAATCCTCGCCGACGCCGAAGGTGGACACCGTGGCCGGACCGAAGGCGCGCTGCGCGACACCCAGCAGGCCCGCGCGGTCCGAGACGCCCTCGTTCGCCTGCCCGTCGCTGGCGAGGAAGATCTTGTCCACGCGGAACGGCGCGCGGCCGCGCGCGAGCTCGGGGCCGGCGAGGTCGAGCGCGCCCGAGAGGTTGGTGCCGCTGGTCGCCTGCAGACGCTCGACCGCCGCCAGCGCGCGCGCCTTCGCCTCGTCGGTGGCAGGCGTGGACGGCACCAGCACGTGCGCGTCGCTGGCGAAGTCCACGATCGCCAGGCGATCCTCGCCGTTGAGCGCGGCCACCAGCGCTCGGGCGGCGTCGCGGGCGCGCTCGATCTTCTCGCCCGCCATCGAGCCGGAGCGATCGAGGATGAGCACCGCGTTCACCGGCACGCGCCGCGCGACGCCGTCCGCCGCGGGGTCGGCGGCGACGTCGATCTGCAGATAGGCCTCGCCCCCGCCCGCCTCGCTGAGGAAGCGCCGCTCCAGCTGCGTCGAGACCCGCAACGCCCCGGCCCGCTGCCAGGCAGCTGGTTCGGGATCGCGCGGGCTGGGCGTGGGAGCGCGCAGTGCCGCGAAGAGCGCGGCGGACAGCGAGGAGAGGACCAGAACGAAGACGGCGAGCGTTCGGCGCATGGGAGGCTCCTTCGAAAGAGGTGCTCCCGGCGTGAACGCGCGATGCGCGGGCTCGATCTACCGAGCGCGCTCGAGCAGCAGCTTGCGCTCGCGCCCGTTTCGCGTGAGCGAAGCCGCGCGCTGGAACTCTTCCCGCGCCTCGTCGAGGCGACCCAGCTTCGCGAGGAGGTCGCCGCGCACGCTCGGCAACAGGTGGTAGCGCTCGAGCGACGGCTCCCGGGTCAGCGCATCGACGAGCGTGAGGCCGGCCGCCGGACCAAACGCCATCGAGATCGCCACCGCCCGATTGAGTTCCACCACGGGCGATGGCGAAACCCGGCCGAGGTTGTCGTAAAGCGCCGCGATGCGCGGCCAGTCCGTCTGCTCCGGAGTGCGCGCGCGCGCATGGCAGGCGGCGATCGTGGCTTGCAGCGCGTACTGCCCCTGCGCGCCGCCGAGCTTTTCTGAACGGTCGAGCGCCGCGAGCCCCCGGCGGATGAGCAGCTGATCCCAGCGCGCGCGATTTTGATCGAGGAGCAGGACCGGCTCTCCGAGCGGGCCGATGCGCGCCGAAGCGCGCGACGCCTGGATCTCCATCAGCGCCACCAGCCCGTGGACCTCGGCCTCGTCCGGCGCAACCCCTGCGAGGACGCGGCCGAGCCGGAGCGCCTCCTCGCAGAGCGCAGGCCGCATCCAGTCGTCGCCCGCGGTCGCCGCGTAACCTTCGTTGAAGACGAGGTAGATCACCTCCAGCACCGACGACAGCCGCGCGGCAAGCTCGGGCCCGCGAGGAACCTCGAACGGCACGCGCGCGTCCGCGAGGGTCTTCTTGGCCCGGACGATTCGCTGCGCGACGGTGGGCTCCGGGACCAGGAAAGCGCGCGCGATCTCCGCGGTGGTCAGGCCGCCGAGCAGGCGGAGCGTAAGCGCGACGCGGCCCTCGGTCGAGAGCAGCGGATGGCAGGAGACGAACATCAGGCGCAGCAGATCGTCGCCGACGTTCTCGTCGATCGCTGCGTCGAGGTCCGGCGCGACGGGGTCGCCGAGCTCGTTGCCGAGCTGCCGGTGCTTGCTCTCCACCCGCTTGCTCCTGCGCAGCAGATCGATCGCCCGATGCTTCGCGGTGGCCAGCAGCCACGCGCCCGGATTGTCCGGTACGCCTGCCTGCGGCCACCGCTCGAGCGCCGCGACCAGCGCGTCCTGCGCCAGCTCCTCGGCGATTCCCACGTCGCGCACGAGCCGCGCGAGGCTCGCGATCAGCCTCGCCGACTCGATCCGGAAGACCGCCTCGATCGCGCGCTGGGCAGGAGCCGTCACGGCCGCCGATCAGAACAGCTTCCTGCGCCAGCGCAAGCGCGAAGCGCGTCTGCGGGGCGCAGCGGCCGCCCGCCCGCGCGTCGCGCCGGCTACCTGCCGCGGGACTCGATCGTCGCGCGGAGCTGGCGCTCCTTGTCCATCAGCTCTCCGGTGGGATCGCTCGCCGCGAAGTCGGTGGTCTCGAAGACCTGGCGAATCTCGATCTCCGCGTCCTCCTCTCCGAAGGGGCCCGGGCAGCGCTTGACCCACTCGATCGCCTCCTCCTTCGACTTCACCTGCCACAGCCAGAAGCCGGCGATCAGCTCCTTCGCCTCGGTGAAGGGCCCGTCGATGACGGTGCGCTTGCCTCCCGAGAAGCGGACCCGCGCCCCCTTCGAGGTCGGCTGCAGGCCCTCGGCCGCGAGCAGCACGCCGGCCTTCACCAGCTCTTCATTGAACTCCCCCATCGCGGCAAGTATCTTCTCGTCGGGCAGCCCGCCCGCCTCGCTCGTCTTGTTGCCCTTGACCATCACCATGAATCGCATCGTCTTGTCTCCGTTGTCCGGGAAGAGCGTCTTCTCTCACGACGAGCGGGCGCCCGCGAGATCGACACGGCGGGCGATCTTTTCTGCGAGGATGCTGCGACCATGACCCCGAATGATTGGCTCGACTGGCTGGCCGCGCGGCCGCTCCAGGTCGGCGGATACCTGATGGCGCTGCCGATCCTGGCGCTGCTGCTGGGCCTGCTGCACCGCCGCGGCGCCGGCAACGACGCGCCCTGGAAGTACCTCTACTCGGGCCTCGTCTACGCGGCGTGCATTCCCGGAACGCTGGGAGCGCTCGTGACCTTGTATCTGCTGCTCTTCGTCGGCCAGAACCTGCTCGAGGTGAACGCGCTCGTCACGGTGGCCCCGGTGGTGATCATGGCCGCGACGCTGGCCCTCGCCGGGCGCAACGTGGAGTTCGGCCCCTTGCCGGGCTTCGGCCGCCTGAGCGGCCTGATGGTGGTGCTGGGCCTGACCTTCGCCGTGCTGTTCGCGCTCTCGCGCACGCGGCTCTGGATCGTCTTCGGCGGCTCGGTGCTTTGGCTGGGCGCGATCGGGGCCTTCGTCTTCTCGCTGATCAAGTGGGGCGGGCACCTGGCCTTCCGCCGAAGCGACGAGCCGCCGCGGCCACCGCCCAGGTTCGGTGAATGAGCCGGCGTTGACGGCGACTGCATCGACGCATAGAAATACTTCGATGAAGAGCAGCCTGCAGGACGCGCAGTTGATCCGGGTGCTCAAAGCGCTGGCTGACCCGCGGCGCTTTCGCATGATTCGCGAGCTCGCCGCCGCGGGCGAGCTCTCCTGCGGCCGGCTCGGGGCCCGTTTCGAGCTGTCGCAGCCGACTGTCTCCCATCACCTGAAGATCCTGACCGACGCAGGGCTCCTCTCGGCGCGCGCGGAGGCCACCCGGCATTTCGTCTCGGTGAACCGGGCGCTGGTCGAGCAAGTGGCGGCCCTGCTGCCCGCGCGCCTGTCCGCGCCCTCCCCTCGCAAAGCGCCGCGACCCGGCCCGGGCAGGAAGGGTCGCTGAGACGACCGGCTGCTGAATCCCGAGCCGGATCCAGGCATCGAAATCTTTCAATGCTTTGAACCGGAGGGGGAGGCCCATGGCTTTGGATCGGGCGGTGAACACGGGCGACGGCGCAATCGCTCCAGGACCGGGGCCCGGCTGGACCCACTGGGTCGGGCGATTCCTCTCCGCGCTTCCAGTGCTGGCGCTGGTGTTCAGCGCTTCTTTGAAGTTCGGGCACAAGCCCGAGGTGGTGGGCATGTTCACCGGAAAGTTCGGCTATCCCGAGGGCACGCTCACACCTCTCGGGGTGGTGGAGCTTGCCTGCGCCCTGCTCTACGCCATCCCGTCCACCGCGGTGCTCGGCGCGGTGCTGGTGACGGGGTACCTCGGCGGCGCCGTCGCGACGCACGTGCGCGCGGGCGAGGCCTTCGCCGCTCCGCTGCTGCTCGGCATCTTCGCCTGGGCGGGGCTTTACCTGCGCGACGAACGGCTGCGGGCGCTGCTGCCGCTGCGCTACCGGCGCGACGCAAGCGGCCCGGCCCCCCGCCGCTGAGGTCCGGCGGCCGGGGCGTTTCGTTGGACCTCCGATAGGTCCATGCTACGGATCGGACATGGCGAAGGTGGCACTCCGCATCCTCATCGTCGAGGACTACGCCGACACCCGCGAGATGTACGTCGAGTTCCTCGCGATGAAGGGGCACGACGTGCTCTCAGCCGAGGACGGCGTGCAGGCCCTGCACGTGGCGCGGGCGCTGATGCCCGAGGTCATCGTGCTCGACATCAACCTGCCCAGGCTGGACGGCCTCTCGGTGCTGCGGTGCATCCGCGCCGATCCGCGGCTGGACAGGATCCCGGTGCTGACGCTGTCCGCCTCGATGGGCAGCGAGTACGACGAGGAGGCGCTCGAAGCCGGCGCCGTGCGCGCGCTGCACAAACCGCTGCTCCCGGACGAGCTGCACGACGCCATTCTCGAGGCCCACCAGTCCGGACACCAGGAGCCCGCGGTCCGTCTCAGGTGGGGCGGCCGCTGAGCGAGCGGCCCGCGCAGGCTTGACCGCCCGCAGCGACCGGGACCGCGCCCGGCTTCGCTGGTGCATCGCGCCCCGCCGCGTGCTTTACCCATCAGGTGATCTTCCAGGTGATCCAGGCAATGAAGCGGTACGGCGGCGCAGTCGCGCTCGGCCCGATCGATCTCTCGATCGGCGCCGGCGACACCATCGCTCTCCTGGGCACCAGCGGCGCCGGCAAGTCCACGCTCCTGCGCATGCTCAACGGCCTGGTCGTTCCCGATCAAGGCGAGGTGCGCTTCCGCGGGGCGCCCATCGTGGACGCGCCGGCGGTGCGGCGGCAGATCGGCTACGTCGTGCAGGGCGGCGGGCTCTTCCCCCACCTCGACGCGGGGGCGAACGTTTCGCTGGTGGCGCGCTTCCTGAAGATGCCCGAGCCCGGGATCGCGCGCCGGCTCGACGAACTGTGCGAGCTGGTGCGGCTGCCGCGCGAGGCGCTCTCGCGGTTCCCCTCGCAGATGTCCGGCGGGCAGGCGCAGCGCGTGGGGCTGATGCGCGCGCTGATGCTCGACTGCGAGGTGCTTTTATTCGACGAGCCCTTGGGAGCGCTCGACCCGATCACGCGCTTTGATTTGCAGCAGGACCTGCGCGCCATCTTCACCCGGCTGCGCAAGACGGTGGTGATCGTGACGCACGATCTCCGCGAGGCGCGAGCGCTGACCGATCGCGCGCTGCTGATGCGCAACGGCCAGGTGGTGCAGGACTCGCCCGTGGACGAGCTGATCCGCGCGCCGAAGGACGAGTTCGCCGCCCGTTTCGTCAGGGCGCAGGCATGATCGCGCTCTTGCTGGTGGTGGTGGTCGGCTCGAAGCAGTTCACCGAGTCGGTGGTGCTGGGCGAGCTGGCCACGCAGACGCTCGCGGCGCAGGGCGTGCCGGCCGAGCACAAGCGCGAGCTGGGAGGGACGCGGGTTCTCTTCGAGGCGCTGCGCAGCGGGCAGATCGACGTCTATCCCGAGTACACCGGCACGCTCGAGCAGGAGCTGCTGCCGGGCGCGACCGACCTCGCCGCCGCGCTTGAAAAGCAGGGAATCCATCTCGGGCGGCCGCTCGGCTTTGACGACAGCTACGCCATCGGCATGCAGCGCGAGGTCGCGGCGCGGCTCGGGATCACGGCGATTTCCGATCTGCGCACGCACCCCGCCTTGCAGCTCGGCTTCAGCAACGAGTTCATGCAGCGCAAGGACGGCTGGCCGCGCGTGCGCGAGGTCTACGGCCTCCCCAACACCGCGCGCGGGCTCGATCACGCGCTCGCCTACGGGGCGCTGCGCACCGGCGCGATCGCGGCGGTGGACCTCTACTCGACCGATGCGGAGATTCGCAAGAACGACCTGGTGGTCCTGCGCGACGACCGCGCGGCCTTCCCGCGTTATGAGGCGGTGCTGCTCAGCCGCAAGAGCCTGTCGCCCGACGCGCAGCGGGCGCTCGAGCGGCTCGAAGGCCGCATCGATCAGCGCGAGATGATTGACCTCAACGCGCGCGCGCTCATCGACCGCGTTCCCGAGCGCGAGGTCGCCTCGGAGTTCCTCCAGCGCAAGCTGCAGCTGCAGCCGGCCAGCGCCTCCGACCGCATGCCCGCGCGCCTCTGGAAGCGCACGCGCGAGCACCTGTTTCTCGTGGTGCTCTCGCTCGCGGCGGCCATCCTGGTGGCGATTCCGCTCGGCGTGATCTCGTTTCGAAGGCGGCGGCTGGGCGCGTTCATTCTCGGCGCCACCGGTGTCGTGCAGACCATTCCCTCGCTCGCGCTACTGGTCTTCATGATCCCCCTGCTGGGGATCGGCGCGGGCCCCGCCATCGTGGCGCTCTTTCTCTATTCATTGTTGCCGATCGCGCGCGGCACCCACTCGGGATTGACGGCCATCGCGCCGGAATTGATTGAATCGGCGCACGCGCTCGGATTGCCGCCGGGCGCGGTGCTTCGCCAGGTCGAGCTCCCGCTCGCGTCGCGCTCGATCCTCGCTGGAATCAAGACCGCCGCGGTCATCTGCGTCGGCACCGCCACGCTGGGCGCGCTGATCGGCGCGGGCGGATATGGCCAGACCATCTTGACCGGTATCCGCCTCGCCGATACCGCGCTCATCCTCGAGGGTGCCATTCCCGCCGCGGTATTGGCATTGGTGGTCGAGGCGCTCTTCAATCTTCTCGAGCGCTTCCTGGTCCCGCGCGGGCTGCGGCTGTGAACCCCGGCTGATGCTGCCCGCGAGCGCCACCCGCGACGTGCGCGTGCTGCTCGCCACGCGCGCGCTGCGCGGCTTCGCCGACGGACTCGTCAGCGTCCTGCTCGCGAGCTACCTCACCGCGCTCGGGTTCTCGCCGCTGCAGGTCGGCGCCATCGTCACCGGCACGCTGCTGGGCTCGGCCGCGCTCACGCTCGCCATCGGCCTGGTCAGCCACCGCCTCAGCCGCAGGCGCGTCCTCTTCGGCGCGGCCCTGCTGATGCTCGCGACCGGCGCCGGCTTCTTCGGCGTCACCCGCTTCTGGCCGCTGCTGGTCATCGCCTTCGCCGGAACCTTGAATCCCTCGTCGGGCGACGTGAGCCTCTTCCTGCCCACCGAGACGGCC
>JAYWBT010000117.1:0-13881 GCA_043781235.1 Deltaproteobacteria bacterium | reverse complement strand
GCCGAGGTGGAGCGCACCGCGCGCGAGCTCTTGCGCAACGCCGTGGCCGCCGCGGGCATCGGCCTGCTGTTCGCCATTTTCCTCTCGCTCGTGGTGGCGCGGCGGGTGGTGGCGTCGATCCAGAGGCTGACCGAGGTGAGCGCACGCGTGGTCAGCGAGGGCGACCTGACGCAGTCGATCGAGTCTTCGTCGGAGGATGAGGTCGGCCAGCTCACCCGCAGCTTCGCGCGCATGGTCCAGGCGCTGCGCGAGGCGCTCGCTGCGCTGAAGATCTCGGCGGGCACCCTGTCGCATGCCTCGGGAAACCTGGACTCCACGATGGAGGCGCAGTCGCAGTACATCGCGCGGCAGGCGGCGGCGCTGCAGGAGACGCAGGTGACCGCGCAGGAGATCAGGCAAACCTCGACGCTCGCCGCCGAGCGCGCGCAGGCCGTGCTGAAGGTTGCCGAGCGCGCCGAGGCCATCGGCCGCTCGGGCGAGACCGCGGTGGAGCGATCGATCGGCAGCCTCGCCGAGATCGGCCGGCGCGCCGTCGAGGTGGGCGATCAGATTCAGCACCTGTCTGAGAGTGCGCGGCAGATCGGCGGCATCACGTTGACGGTCAAGGATCTCGCAGACCAGAGCAACATGCTGGCGCTCAACGCGGCGATCGAGGCGGTTCGCTCGGGCGAGCACGGCAAGAGCTTTGCGGTGGTGGCGCGAGAGATCCGCAGCCTGGCCGATCAGTCGATCCATGCGACCACGCAGGTGGGCGAGATCCTCTCCGGGCTGACGCGCTCGATCAGCGCAGCGGTCAACACCACGAACCTGAGCACCAAGGGCATGGAGGCAGGGCTCGCCGAGGTAAGGTCGTCGGGCGAGAACCTCCGCGAGCTATCGGGGATCACCCGCGAGAGTACGGCGTCGGTGCGGCAGATCGCGGCGGCCGTGAGCCAGCAGAACGCCGGGATCGGGCAGATCTTCGCGGCCGTCACCGACCAACTCGGCATGATGGAGCAGGTGCGGATGGGTCTCGCGCGTACCCGCGAGGCGTCGGACGAGCTGCAGCGAGTGGCGCAGAGCCTGGCCGGCACATTGGCGCGCTACCGCCTCTAGCCGACGCTAAGACCGCGCGAAAGTCTGGATGTCCTCCTCCAGCTCGCGGAGCATCGCCGGGGTGACGCTCGGCCGCGTGCTGGCGATGGCGGCGAGAAAGTCCGCGGTCGTTGCCCGCCGGTCGCCCCCGCCGCCCGCGGCACGCTCGAAGGCCGCGTGCGCCGCCTTCTGCGCTGAATATCCGATGTCGGCGGGAGTGAAGAGGACGGTCGCCTGCACCAGCGCCTCCAAGGTCACGGTCTCGTCGGTGATCGAGGCCACCTGCCTGCGCCACATCTCGTGACGGGCCTCCTCGTCGGGCGGCCCGACCGGCAGGAGATAGTCGAAGCGGCCCGGGCGGATGAGCGCCGGATCGAGCGCACGCACCGAGTTCGTCGCGCACACGAGCAGGTGATTCGGCTTTTCACGGAATCCGGGGATCGCCTTGAGCAGCTCGTTGACCACCCCTTGCGTCTCCGGGCGCGTTTGCCGCTGGGACGCGATCTCGTCGACCTCATCGATGAAGAGCAGCACCCGCTCGAGCGCGGTCAGCCGGGAGAACGCCTTGCGCAGGGCCTGCCCGGCCGGACCTTCCGCGAGGAGCAGCGAGGGAAAGATCTCGACGAAGGGCCAGCCCAGCCGCGCGGCGATTCCCTTCGCGAAGGTCGTCTTGCCCGTGCCCGGAGGACCGAACAGGATGATGGCCGCAGGCGGAATCACGCCGTGCTTCTCGGCGAGGCGCGGCTGCGCCAGCGGGAGGATGACCCTGCTTTCAATGAGGGTCTTCTCCTTCTTCATGCCGGCGAGGCGCTCCCAGCCGTCGGGCGGCAGCAGCTGGCCGCCCAGGCTTTCGAGGAGGGTTGCGTCCGAGGGCCGGAGCGGCTCCAGCTTCTCGAGGAGGGTCAGCTTCCGTCCCGCGTAGCCCTGGTTGCCGAAGGCCGCGCTCCCGGTTTCGCCTTCCGGCAGCAGGGCGGTGATGCGCTGCACACCGAGCTTGAGCAGGCGGCGTTCAAGCGCGCGCAACAACGCGCTGCCGATCCCCTTGTGGCGCCAGTCGGGTGAGATGGCGATGCGCAGCACCCAGCCGCGCTCGCCGACGACGCGCGAGCAGCAGGTGCCGACGATGCGATTTCCGACCGCCGCGACCACGGCCGGCTCCCCCGCCTGCAGGGCCGCCACGACCTCGCTCAGCGCGAATGCGGGAGGGCCGTCGGTGGTGGTGGATTCGTCCCATACCCGGACCGCCTGGTCGAGGTCGGTCTGGTTGAAGTCGCGCAGGACGTACAGCCCGCTGTGCTCGACGTCGGACATGCTGGCCTCGCCGCCCCTCGACCACTGAACGTTCGCTTCATCGAGCAACCGAGTACACGACTTCATCGTGGCTTGGCCGTCAAGCCCCCTGCTTGGCCGGTGCCTGTCGCGAGCGCTGGTCACGGGACGAGCGCCGCGGGCGCGCGACCTCGGGCGCGGTCGACACGCTGGTGCCGAACGGTTAAGCAGGCGCGCATGGCCATCATCGAGCCAGGACCGGGCGCAGCGGCGTTCACCGAAGAGCTGTCGGCACGGCTCGCGCAGGCGGTCGACGCGCGCAAGGGCCCGCCGCGCACAAAGCACCTGCGCGCGGACGGCCGCGCGCTCTTCAGCAACCGGCTCGCGCTGCAGACCTCTCCCTATCTATTGCAGCACGCGCACAACCCGGTCGGCTGGTACGCGTGGGGCGACGAGGCGTTTGCGCGCGCGCGCGTCGAGGACAAGCCGGTTTTCCTCAGCGTCGGCTACTCCACCTGCCATTGGTGCCACGTGATGGAGGAGGAGTCGTTCGAGGACCTGGAGATCGCGCAACTGATCAACCAGCTCTATGTGCCAATCAAGGTCGACCGGGAGGAGCGGCCCGACCTGGACGCCATCTACATGCAGGCCGTGCAGATGTTGACCCAGCACGGCGGCTGGCCGATGACGGTGTTCCTCACGCCCGACAAGAAGCCTTTCTTCGGCGGCACCTATTTTCCGCCGCGCGACGGCGATCGCGGCGCGCGCGTGGGCTTCCGCACCCTGCTGATCGAGCTTGATCGCGTCTATCGAACGGAGCGCGAGCGGGCGGTGCAGTCGGCCGAGCAGATCGCCGCGGCGGTGCGCGACAGCCTGTCCGCCGACCCGCCCACCGGCCTGCCCGGCCCGCTGGTGCTCGACGGCGCGTTTGCGCAGACGCAGCAGGTCTACGATGCGCGCGAGGGCGGCGTGCGGCGCGCGCCCAAGTTCCCCTCCTCGCTGAGCACGCGCTTTTTGCTGCGCTACTTCAAGCGCAGCGGCGAGTCAGAGGCGCTGCGGATGGCGGTGCACACGCTCGAGAAGATGGCGCTCGGCGGCATCTACGATCAGGTGGGCGGCGGCTTCCATCGCTATGCAACCGACGCGCGCTGGCTGGTGCCGCACTTCGAGAAGATGCTCTACGACAATGCGCTGTTGGTGCCGGCCTATGTGGAGGGAACTCTCGCGACCGGGTCGGCGTTCCTGCGCGATATCGCGATTGATATCCTCGAATATGTCGCGCGCGAGATGACCGACGCCTGCGGCGGGTTCTGGTCCGCGACCGATGCGGACAGCGAAGGAGAGGAAGGCACCTTCTTTGCGTGGACCAAAACGCAGCTGCTGCAAGTGCTGGGGGCCGAGGACGGCGAACGCACCGCGCAGCTCTTCGGCGTCACGGAGGCGGGCAACTTCGAGGGAAAGAACGTGCTCTCGCTCTCGCGCGTCCCGACCGCGGAGGAGCGCTCCTTGCTCCACGGGGTGCGGCCGAAGCTCTACGCCGCGCGCGCCCTGCGCCCGCCGCCGTTGACCGATCATAAGATTCTCACCGCGTGGAACGGATTGATGATCTCGGCCTTCGCGCGCGCGGGGCTCGCGTTCGACCGGCCGGACTTCGTCGCGCGCGGCGCCGCGGCCGCGGACTTCCTGCTGCGCGAGCGCGTGGCCGGAGGGAAGCTCCTGCGCACCTCCGCCGGGCACGCGGGGCTGCTCGAGGACCACGCCTTTCTCGCGGCGGGCCTGGTCGATCTCTTCGAGGCGACCGGCGAGGCGCGCTGGCTCTCCTCGGCCATCGGATTGCACGCGCAGCTTTCGGCGCGGTTCGCGGACCCGCAGGGCGGTTTCTTCCGCACCGCCTCGGACGCCGAGGAATTACTCGCGCGCGAGAAGCCCGCTTATGACGGCGCCGAGCCGACTGGCAATTCGGTGGCGGCGCTCACGCTATTGCGCCTCGAAGCGCTGACCGGCGAGGCCTCGTTTCGCGCCCAGGCCGAGGCGCTGCTCAAGTGCTTCGGCGCGCTGCTCGCGGGCGCACCCGCGGCGCTCGGGGAGATGCTGCTCGCGGTGGACTTCTTGTTGTCCGAGCCGCGCGAGGTGGTGCTGGTGCGGCCGCGCGGCGGCGACGATCGCGCGCTCGTCGATGTCGTGCGCTCCCGGTTCTCGCCGTCGCAGGTGCTGGTGCGGCACCAGGACGGCGCCGAGCCCGCGACTCCGCTCGCGCGCGACCGCCCTCCGAAAGATGGCGCGCCCACCGCCTACGTCTGCGTCCGCGGCGCCTGCCAGCTCCCGGTCACCGACCCGACGCAGCTCGCCGCCCTGCTTTCCTGAGCCGCGTCCGGTCACTCAAGCACCACCGGCCCCCGGCTCGCTGCGTGGCCGAGAACGCGCGGGCCGCCGCTCTTGCTATAAGGCGCGCATGCAAATCCTGCTCGCTGCGCTGCTGGTGCTCAAGGCCGCCCATCTCTTCGACGCGCACACCGGAAAGCTGCAGAGCCCGGGTTTGGTGGTCGTCGATGGCGACCGGATCTCACAGGTCGGCGGCGTCCCGCCCGCGGGCGCAGAGGTCATCGATCTCGGCGACGCCACGCTGCTGCCCGGCCTGATCGACGCGCACACGCACCTGACCGGGGAGTCAACGAGCGATTGGTACAAAGACACGCTGGACGGGCTGCTCCGCTCTCCCGCCGAGCAGGCGCAGTACGCCGCCGTCTACGCGCGGCGCACGATCGAGGCGGGCTTCACCACCGTCCGCGACCTGGGGTCGAACGACTCCATCGACGTGGGGCTGCGCAACGCCATCGCGCACGGCGACGTCACTGGCCCGCGCATGCTGGTCGCGGTGAACGCCATCGGCGCCACCGGCGGGCACGCCGACCAGATCCCCTTCCCGCCCGAGAACATCATTCCGCCGGGAGTGCGCCAGGGAATCTGCAACGGCGCCGACGAGTGCCGCGCCGCCGTGCGCTGGCAGATCAAGCAAGGCGCCGACGTGATCAAGTTCATGCCCTCGGGCGGCGTGCTGTCGCTGGCCGACTCGGTGGACGCGCCCCAACTCTCGCAGGAGGAGATGAACGCCATCGTGCAGGAGGCGCACGCGTTGAAGCGCAAGGCGGCGGCGCACTGCCATGGCGACCTCGCGGCGAAGATGGCCATCAAGGCCGGTGTCGATTCCATCGAGCACGGCACCTTCCTGAAAGACGACACGCTCGCGGAGATGAAGAAGCGCGGCGTCTATCTGGTGCCAGGTCCCATCGGCCACGTGCAGCCCGAAGATCTCAGCAAGATGAACTATCCGGCGGCGATTAAAGAAAAGCTGCACGCGGCGCAGCTCGCGCACCCGGCGATGCTCAAGAGCGCCATCCGGCTCAAGCTGCGCATCGGCTTCGGCACCGACGCGGGCGTGGGGCTTCACGGGCACAACGCCGAGCAGCTGCCGGAATTGGTCGAGCACGGCATGACGCCGGCGCAGGCGCTGCAGGCGGCGACGGTAACCGACGCGGAGCTGCTCGGCGTGTCGGACCGGCTGGGCGCGCTCGAGAAAGGCAAGCTCGCCGACGTGATCGCGGTGCCGGGAGATGTACTCGAGAATTTCGCGCCGGCGGTGCAGCACGTCGCGTTCGTGATGAAGGAAGGAAAGATCATCAAGAAGACGGCAGAGCCAAAAGCGCCGCGCCACATCGCGCTCACCGCCGCGCACCTCTTCGATGGCAAGTCGGACACGCTGCTCGAGAACGCCACCGTGCTGATCGAAGGCAACCACATCGTCGCCGTCGGCAAGGACCTGCAGATCCCGGCTGACGCGCAGCGGATCGATCTCGGCGACGCGACGCTGATGCCGGGCCTGATCGACGCGCACGTTCACCTCACCGGCCAGTTCAGCGAGGACTTCGCCCGCGACGTCGTCGAGCAGCTCCTGCGCACCTCCGCGGAGCAGTCGCTCATCGCGCGCACGTATGCGCGGCGTACGCTTGCGGCCGGCTTCACCACCGTCCGCGACCTGGGCTCGTCCGATCACATCGCCATGGCGCTGCGAAACGCCATCGACAAGGGGCTCGCCGACGGGCCGCGCATGCTGGTGGCCGGCTACGGCATCGGGACCCGCGGTGGGCACGCGGACGGCCCGCCCATCCCGACCGATCGCGCCCCGCCGCGCAGGCCCGAGACCGGCGTCTGCGCGGGCGCCGATCAGTGCCGCGAGGCGGTGCGCTGGCAGCTCAAGTTCGGCGCCGACGTGATCAAGCTGGCGCCGTCGGGCGGCGTGCTCTCGCTGAGCGATCCGGTCGACGTCCCGCAGCTCACCCCCGACGAGACCTGGGCCATCATCGACGAGGCGCACGCCTGGCACCGCAAGGCGGCGGCGCACTGCCACGGCGACGCGGCGGCGAAGATGGCCATCGCGGCGGGAGTGGACTCCATCGAGCACGGCTCGTTCCTGAAACCCGACACGCTCGCGGAGATGAAGGCGCGCGGCACCGTGCTGGTGCCGACCCTGATGGCGGCCGAGACGGTGGTGCGGAAGGCGAACGAGGGGAAGTTCCCGCAGATGATCGCCGACAAGGCGCTGGCGGCGGGCGGCTCGCTCGCGAGGACGCTGGGCGAGGCGGTGAGGCTCGGGGTGAAGATCGGCTGCGGCACCGATTCGGCGGTCAGCGAGCATGGGCACAATGGCCACGAGCTGGTGCTGATGACCAAAGCGGGTCTCTCGCCGCTGGCCGCTTTGAAGGCCGCGACCAGCGTGGACGCCGAGCTGCTCGGCATCACCGACCGGCTCGGCACGCTCGCGCCGGGCAAGCTCGCCGACATCGTCGCGGTGCCGGGCAACCCGCTCGCCGACATCTCCGCCGTCGAGCGGGTGCGCTTCGTGATGAAGGACGGGCGGGTCTTCAAGACGCAGTAGCTCGACGCGAAGACCGCGCGGCGGCGCGCTGGCTGATTGACGCGACTCCGGGGTGCGGCCAGAGTGCGCCGCCATGAAGCGACTCTCGCTCCTCGCGCTGGCCCTGCTCGCGCTGCCCGCCCTGTCCGGCTGCAAAAAGCAGAGGGCGCAGCACACCGTTGGGCTCGCCCTCGATGTCGGCGGTCGCGGCGACCAGTCGTTCAACGACGGCGCACTGCGCGGCCTCGAAACCATGGCGGCTGGCGTGCGCTATACCGCGCGCGGCTACCAGCCCGAGGAGGACGCCGCCTATCAGCAGCTCGAGTTGCACCCGCCGCACCTTCCGCTGCCACCGCCGCTGGTGCTGAGCGGCAAGGCGCAGGAGGACTACGAGCCAAATCTGCAATTGCTTGTCGATCAGGGCGCGGAGCTGGTGATCGCCGTGGGCTTCATGATGGAGCCGGCCACCCGCGCGGTGGCGGCGCGCAACCCGGGCGCGAAGTTCCTGCTGCTCGACAGCCCCATCCTCGACGCGTCCGGCAGGCCGGTGGTGGCGCCCAACGTGCGCGCGGTGGTGTTCAAGGAGCACGAGGGCAGCTTCCTCGCGGGCGCGCTCGCGGCCGAGCTGAGCAAGACCGGCAAGATCGGCTTCGTTGGCGGCATGCAGCTGCCGCTGATCCGCAAGTTCGAGGTGGGGTATCGCGCCGGCGCGCGGTCGGTGGCGCCCAACGTCGAGGTATTGGTCGCGTATACCGGCACCTTCGACGACGAAAAGAAGGGCGTCGAGATCGGGCAGGACCTGTACGGGCGCGGCTGCGACATCGTCTTCCACGCGGCGGGCCTCGACGGGCTGGGCGTGATCAAGGCGGCGCAGCAGGCCGGCAAGCTGGTCATCGGCGTGGACAGCGACCAGGCGCAGGTGGCGCCGAAGAACGTGCTCACCTCGATGGTGAAGCACGTGGACGCCGCGGTGTACGGCGCCGCGAAGGACCTGCTCGACGGCAGCTTCAAAGGCGGCGACGTGCTGCTCGGCCTCCAGGAGGGCGGCGTGGGGCTTGCACCAGTGATCGCGGGCACAGACCTGGGCGCGCTGGCCGACGTGGAGAAGCTGAAAGCAGCCATCATCGCGGGGAAAATCGCGGTGCCCGCCACGCTCGACGAGCTGGCGAAGTTCCGGCCGCCCGTGCCCGCGACGCTTGGACTCGCGCACGCGGTGGCCGCGAGCAAGTGACCGCCGCTCCCGAGAGCAGCGAGCAGGTGACGCCCGCTCTCGAGCTGCGCGGCATCGTCAAGCGCTTCGGCGGCCTCGCGGCAGTCGACCACGTTTCCTTGACGGTCGCGCCCGGCGAGGTGCTCGCGCTGGTGGGCGAGAACGGCGCCGGCAAGTCCACGCTGATCAGCGTCGCCTGCGGGCTCTATCGCGCCGATGAGGGCGAGGTGCGGGCGTTCGGCGCGCCGCTGCCGCCGGGCGACCCGCGCGCGGCCATCGAGGCGGGCGTGGGCGTCGTCTACCAGCACTTCATGCTGGTAGGGCCGCTGACGGTCTGGGAGAACGTGGTGCTCGGGCGCGAGCCGCGCCGCTTCGGCGTGGTGGTGGACCGCGAGCGCGCGCGGCGCGAGGTGGCCGAGGCGGCGCAGCGCTTCGGGCTCACGATCGATGTGGACGCGCGCATCGAGACGCTCGGCGTCGGCGCGCAGCAGCGGGTGGAGATCGTCAAGCAGCTCTGGCGCGGGGCGCGGGTGCTGATCCTCGACGAGCCGACCGCGGTGCTGTCGCCGCACGAGGCGGACGAGCTGGTGCAGACGGCGCGCGCGCTGGCGAAGGATGGCCGCAGCGTGGTCTTCATCTCGCACAAGCTCCGCGAGGTGCTGGCGGTCGCGGACCGGGTTGCGGTGCTGCGGCGCGGAAAGCTGGTGCAGACGGTTTCGCGTGCGCAGACCAGCGCGCAGCAGCTCGCCGAGGCGGTGATGGGAACGGTGACGCCCGCGCTCGCTCGCGAGGCCGCGGCCGCCGGACTGCTGCCTACCAAGGCGGGCGCGCTGCACGCCGCGATCGCGGACGCGCCGCACGCCGCGATCGCGCGCGCCCCGCAAGCGGCGATCGCGCGGGCGAGCGCGCCGCTGCTCGTCGCGCGCGATCTGCGCTGCCAGTCCGACCGCGGCCGTCCCGCCCTGCGCGGCTTCTCGCTCGAGGTCGCCGCGCGCGAGATCGTCGGCCTCGCCGGCGTGGACGGAAACGGCCAGAGCGAGCTCGCCGAGGTGCTCACCGGCCTGCGCGCCTTCGAGGGCTTCCTCACCCTCGACGGCCGCGAAGGCTGGGCGCGCTCGCCCGCGGCCGCCCGCGCGGCAGGCGTCGTCCACCTCCCCGAAGACCGCCACCGCCGCGCGCTCTGCCTGCCGCTCAACGTCGAGGAGAATCTCGCGCTCGGCCGCCAGGGCGACGCGCCGTACGCCCGCGGCGCGCTGATCGACCGCGCCGGCCGCCGCGCCAGGGCGCTCGAGCTGGTGCGCGCCTTCGACGTGCGCCCCCCCGACCCGCTCGCGCGCGCCGGCGACCTCTCGGGCGGCAACCAGCAGAAGCTGGTCGCGGCGCGCGAGCTCGCGGGCGGCCCGCCCCCGCGTCTGGTGGTCGCGGTGCAGCCGACTCGCGGCCTCGACCTGGGCGCAGCGGCCCGGGTCCATGACGCGCTCCGCGCCGCGCGCGATGCGGGCGCGGCGGTGGTGGTCTTCTCGCTCGACCTCGACGAGCTGCGCGCGCTCGCCAGCCGCATCGTCGCGCTCTACGACGGCCGCGCCACCGGCGAGGTGCTTCCCACCGCCAGCGACGACGCGCTCGGCCGGCTCATGCTCGGACAGGATCCGGCGGGCCCGACGCAGCCCCTCACGGGCGAGGAGCCGGCGCGTGCTTGAGCGCCCCTTGTCCCGCGCGCGCCTCTTCTCCGCCGCGCGCGAGCCGCTCTGGGCCGCGCTCCTGGCGGTCTCCGCCTCGCTGGTGTTCTCGTTCGTCGCCATCCTCGCCACCGGCAAGGATCCGCTCGCGGGATACGGCTACCTCGTCTCGGGCGCGCTCGGCGGCCCCGGACCGCTGGGCGAGACGGCGATCAAGGGCGCGGTGCTGGTGCTCACCGGCCTCAGCGTCGCCGTCGCCTTCGTGGTCGGACTCTTCAACATCGGCGCCGAAGGCCAGCTCATCTGGGGCGCGCTCGCCGCCGCGGTGGCCGGCCGCGCGCTCGACCTCCCCGCTGTTCTGGAAGTCCCGCTCTGCCTCTGCGCCGCGGCCGTCGCGGGCGGGCTCTGGGGTCTCCTGCCCGGGCTGCTCAAGGTGCGCCGCGGCGTGCACGAGGTGATCAGCACCATCCTGCTCAACTGGGTGGCCATCCATCTGGTGCACGGCTGGCTGGTGGCGGGACCGCTCGCCGCCGCGTCGAGCAACTCGTCGATCAGCGTCGCCGGCACCGAGCCCATCCACGCCTCGGCATTCCTCCCGCGCCCGCTTGCCGGGAGCCGGCTCGACCTCGGCTTCCCGCTCGCGCTCGCCGTCGCCGCGGCGGTGTGGTTTCTGCTCACGCGCACGCGCCGCGGCTTCGAGTGGCGCGCCGTCGGCAGCGGCGCCGAGGCCGCGCACGCAAGCGGCATTCCCGCGGCCCGCCGCGTCTGCGAGGCGATGTTCCTCTCGGGCGCCCTCGCCGGCCTCGCCGGAGCGCTGCTGGTCCTCGGCACCGAGCACAAGTACCCGGGCGTTTTCCGCACCGGCTACGGCTTCGACGGCATCGCGGTCGCGCTCATCGGCGGCGGCACGGCAGCGGGGACGGCCGTGGCCGGCCTCTTCTTCGGCGCGCTGCGCGCCGGCGCCACGCGGCTGCAGCTGGTCGGGATCCACCCCAGCTTCGCCGAGCTGATCCAGGGCGTCGCGGTCTTGCTCGTCGCCGCCCCGCGCCTCTTCGCCCCGCTGCTCAAAAAGCTGCGAGGCCAGCCGCCCGCGCTGGTCGAGCCAGGATCGGCGCCGCCATGAACGCCATCCTCGACTTCGCGCCGCCGCTCCTCCTGGCCGCGCTCGGCGGCGTCCTCAGCGAGCGCGCCGGCGTGGTCAACATCGGCCTCGAAGGCATGATGCGCTTCGGCGCCTTCTTCGCCGCGGCCGGATCGATCTGGACCGGCTCGCCGGTCATCGGCCTGCTCTGCGGCGCGCTCGCGGGCGCAGCCGCCGCGGGCGTGCACGCGCTCCTCTGCTTGCGGTTCCGCGCCGACCAGGTCGTGAGCGGCATCGCGCTCAACCTCGTCGCGCTCGGACTGATCACCTTCCTGCTCGAGTCGCTCTTCGGTTCGAGCGGCGTCAGCCCGCCCGTTCCGGCCCTCGCGCGCGACCGGTTCGGCCACAACGGCCTGGTCTACTTCTCGCTCGCAGCGCCGCTGGTCATGCACTGGATCTTCTCGCGCACCGCCGTCGGCCTCCGCATCCGGGCCGTCGGCGAGCATCCCCGCGCGGCGGCCACGCTGGGCGTGCGCGTGCTTCGCCTTCGCGCTGTCTGCGTGCTGGGCAGCGGCGTGCTCGCGGGCCTGGGGGGCGCCGGATTGTCGGTCGGCATCCTCGGCCAGTTCGACTCGCGCATGCCCGCCGGGCAAGGCTTCATGGCGCTCGCCGCGGTGGTGTTCGGCAAGTGGACCCCGCTCGGCGCCGCCGCCGCGGCCCTCTTCTTCGCCGCGGCCGACGCGCTCCAGCGCTCGCTCAGCTTCTCGCTCCACGCAGCCGACTTGCGGCTGGAGGGAGTCTTCCTCGCGCTGCCTTATGCGCTGACGCTGCTCGTCCTCGCGCTCGGCCTCGGCCGCACCCGCGCGCCCGCCGCCGACGGGATCCCCTACGAGCCGGAAGGCCGCTGACGTTTCAGCGCAGCCCGATCTGCAAATTCTCCTGCTCCAGCTCGGCCACCCGCTCGCGCCACACCTGCGGCCACGGGATGCTGCGGAAGTTCGCCACGTCGATGCAGACCAGGGTGGTCTCGCCGATCAGCGGCCGCAGGCCCGTCTCGACGTTCTCCACCAGGTACTCGATACGGGCGCTCCGCTCACCGATCTGCGCGCAGCGCACGCGCAAGAGCAGCGGGTCGTCGAAGCGCGCGGGCGAGAGGAAGTCCACCAGCGAGTGCCGCACCACCGCCTGCACCGGCGACCGCGATCCGCCCTCCATCATCAGGCCCAGGTAGCGCAGATACTCGACCCGGCCGAGCTGGAGGATTTGCATCCACGAGGCGTGACCGACGATGCCCTGGGCGTCCACCTCGTCGTAGCGAACCCGGTGGCCGTGGGAGAACTTGAAGGCGTCCTCGAGGTTGGGCGGCTCCTCGCCCCGCGCGAGCTCTTCGTCTTCCTCCCCGGGCGCGTCCGGCGGAGGCGGGTCCTGCTGCTCCTGCATCAAACCACCGCCTGCAGGAAGCTCTGGCCTTGCGGCGCGACCACGCCGAAGTACTCGGCCACCGTCGCGCCCAGATCGCAGAATGAGGCCCGCACGCCGAGGTCGCTGCCGCGCTCGCGGCCCGGCGCATAAACCACCAGCGGCACCTGCTCGCGCGTGTGATCGGTGCCGGGCATGGTCGGATCGTTGCCGTGGTCGGCGGTGAGCAGGAGCACGTCGCCGGGCCGCAGCGCCGCTGCGATCTCCGGCAAGGCCGCGTCGATCTCGCCCAACGCCCGCGCATAGCCGACGTAGTCCCGGCGGTGGCCGTAGAGCATGTCGGTGTCCACCAGATTGACGAAGAGGAAGCCGGGCTCCATCGAGCGGAGCAGCTCGGCCGTCTTGCGCAAACCGTCGGCATTTCCCTCGGTGTGCACCGATTCGGCGATGCCGTGGCCGTCGTAGATGTCGGGGATCTTCCCGACGCCGGTGGTGCGCACGCCCCTCGCCGCGAGCAGGTCGAGCACGATGCCCGCCGGGGGCGGCTGCGAGAAGTCGCGCCGGTTGTAGGTGCGCTTGAACTGCCCCTTCCCGCTGCCGACGAACGGCCGCGCGATCACCCGCGCGATGCCGTACGGCTTGCTCACCGTCCGCGCCGCCTTGCACCACGCGTACAGCGTGGCGAGCGGCACCTTCTCCTCGTGCGCCGCGATCTGGAAGACCGAATCGGCGCTGGTGTAGACGATGGGCTTGCCGGTCTTGAGGTGCTCTTCCCCCAGCTCGTCGAGGATCGCCGTGCCCGAGGCGATGGTGTTACCCAGGTATCCTGGCACCCCGCTGAGCGCCTGCCACTGCCGCATCAACTCGAGCGGAAAGCCGTGCGGGAAGGTGGTGAAGCCCTTCTCCAGCACCACGCCCATCATCTCCCAATGGCCGGTGGTGGTGTCCTTGCCCTGCGACCGCTCGTTCATCAGGCCCACGCTCGCGCGCGGCACAGCGGTACGCGGGCAACCCTCGATCCCGGTCAGGTTGCCGAGGCCCCACGACTGCAACGTCGGCAGCGAAAGGCCGCCCACCTTGCGCGCGGTGTTGCCGAGCGTGTTGGCGCCGGCGTCGCCGTAGGCCGCCGCGTCCGCTTGTTCCCCCGCGCCGCAGGAGTCGATCACGATCACGCAGAAGCGCCCCATCAATACGTCCTTACGCCGGACGCGCCCTGGCCGGTGACGATGGCGATGCT
>JAYWBT010000116.1:0-13916 GCA_043781235.1 Deltaproteobacteria bacterium | reverse complement strand
GCCAATGGCTCCGCGCTCGCCGCGCACCAGAAGGATTGGCGCCGGGCTTTCCGAGACCGCGAGGCCGTGCGCGCGCAAGGCGTTCGCCAGCCGTGCGCGCTCGCGCCGCAAGATGAGCCCGCTGCGGCGGGCGCGCTCCGGGTCCGCGAGCGCCGCCAGCGCGGCGGCGAGCTGCGGCGCGCCGAGCGGGAAGGGCAGCTCCAGACGACGCAGGAGATCGATCGATTCTGCCGGCCCGAGCGCATATCCGATGCGCAGGCCCGCGAGCCCGTGGAGCTTGCTCAACGACCGCAGCCGCAGCGCACGCAACGGGCCGGCCGCAGGAAGAGGCGGCTCCATCGCCCACGCTTCGTCGATGACCACCATCAGGCCGGCGGGCAGCAGCGCTTCTTCATCGGGCGGGAGGACGGCGCCGGTCGGGTTGTCCGGCGAGGCGATGTAAAGGAGCCGGGTGCGCGGGCCGACGGACGCAGCCAGCGGCGCGGCCGCATGCGCGCCGAAGAGGCCGCGTTCGCTGCGGCGCGCGGGCACCGGCCGGTGGCGCAGCCCCTCGCGCGTGCAGAGCGCGGAGAGGAGCTCGAAGGTCGGGAAGGGGCTCAGCACCTCGTCGCCGGGCGAGCAGAACACGCGCAGCGCCCGCTCGAGCAGCTCGCTCGCGCCGCCGCCCGAGAGCGCGACGCACGCAGGCGAAACGCCGTGCAGTTGCGCGATGCGCTCGACCAGCGCGGCCGTCTCCGCGGGGTAGCGGTGCAGCGCGCTAGCAGTGGCCCGCAGCGAAGCGCGGACGCGCGGCGAGGGGCGGCGGCCGGGCTCGGGCTCGGCGTGCTCCTCTCCGTCGCGGGCGAGCTTCTCGGCCTGCGCGAGGCGCCCGTCGCCCGCGAGCGCGGCAACGGGGTCGACTGCGAGAGCGTCGGCATCGACGATGCGGCCGGTGACGCCCGCCTCGGCGAGCGCGATCACGAGCGGCGCCACCTCGTCGGGCGAGGGGAACTTCGCCACCCACTCCGGCGGCGTGTCGGCGAGCTCGTGCAGCCGGGTCCGCACCGGCCCCAGGCAGAGCGCATTGGCGCGGGCGCGCGGCCAGCTCTCTTCGGCGAAGGCGCGCACGAACGCCTCGAGCGCTGCCTTGCCCGCGGTGTAGGGCGCGGCGCCGGGCATCGGCGGTCGGCGAGTGACGAGCGAGGAGAGGAAGAGCAATTGCTTCGCGCCGGCGCGCAGGAGAGCGCCGCCCGCCAGCGCGGGCGCGAGCGCGTTCGACTCGAGCTGAGCTGCGAGCGTGGCGCGGTCCACCTCCTCGAGCGCGACCGCGCGGTGGGCGCTCCCGGTGGCGATGATCGCGAGATCCACCGCGCCCGAGGCCTCGGCGAACGCGCGCGCGCCGGCGTCGGTGGCGAGGTCGGCCGCGAGCGCGCGAACGATGGTTCCGGGGAAGCGCGCGGCGAGATCCGCTGCGACCGCCTCGACCTCGGCGGCGGAGCGCGCGCAGAGCCAGAGCTCCCTCGCGCCGCGTGCAGCGAGCGCACGCGCGCAGGCTGCGCCGATGCCGCGGCCCGCTCCGGCGATGGCGACGCGAGGAAAGAAGCTCAAGGCTGACTCAAGATCGCCGCCGGGGTCTAATAGCGATAGCCGTGCGCGATGGGAAAGCGCCAGCCCTCGCCAAACGCGCGCCCCGACACGCGCAGCGTCGGCGCCGCCTGCCGCCGCTTGTACTCGCTGTTGACCACCAGCTTGAGCACCCGCCGCACGATCGCTTCGGGCAGCCCGCGCTTCACCAGCTCGTCGGCGCCCAGGTGCTCCTCGACGTGCGCGCGCAGCACCCGGTCCAGCAGGTCGTACGGCGGCAGCGTGTCCTGGTCGGTCTGGTTCTCGCGCAGCTCGGCCGTCGGCGCCCGCGTCAGGATGCGCTCCGGGATCACCTCGTCGCCCTGCGCGTTCAGCCAGCGAGAGACCGCGTAGACCGCGGTCTTGGACAGGTCGCCGATCGCCGCCAGCCCGCCGGCCATGTCGCCGTAGAGCGTGCAGAAGCCGGTCGCGAGCTCGCTCTTGTTGCCGGTCGAGAGCAAGAGCGCGCCGGTCTTGTTGGAGAACGCCATCAGCAGCATGCCGCGAATGCGCGCCTGCAGATTCTCCTCGGTCACGTCGGGCTTGCGGCCGGCGAAGAGCGGCGCGAGCGCCTCGAGATAGGCGCGGAACATCGGCTCGATGGCGATGGTCTCGAAGCGGATGCCGAGCCTCTGCGCGAGCACGCGCGCGTCGTCGTTGCTCATCTCGAGCGTGTAGCGCGAGGGCATGGCGATGCCGGTCACGTTCTGCGCCCCGAAGGCGCGCGCGGCGAGCACCGCGGTGAGCGCCGAGTCGATGCCGCCCGAGAGGCCGAGCACCGCGCTCTTGAACCCGGTCTTGAGGCCGTAGTCGCGGATGCCGAGCGTCAGCGCCGCGACGATGTCCTGGCAGGCGCTGGGGCTGGTGTCCGTCTCGCAGGCGGAGAGCACCGCGAGCGCGCCCGGCGCCTCTTCCGTCGTCGCGGCCGAGACCACTGCGGCGGAGGCGCGCGCCAGGTCGGGCTGCTCCTTGCCGATCGGCGCGGGTGCAGCCACGGGCGCGCCGGTGCGCCGTGGCAAGGCGACGTCCTCGACCAGCAGCGCCTCCTCGAAAGCGGCCGCCTCGGCCTGCACCTCGCCGGTGGCGGTCGCGATCAAGGACCTGCCGTCGAAGATGATGGCGTCGTTGCCGCCGACCAGGTTGCACAGGGCGATGGCCACGCCGTGCCGGTGCGCGGCGGCGCTCACCATCTCGCGGCGGATCTTCTTCTTGGCGACCGCGTAGGGAGAGGCGGACAAATTCACGATCAGCTCGGCGCCCTTCGCGACCAACTCCTCGATCGGATCGCGCGTGTAGCGGCGCTGCCGCCAGAACTGCTTGTCGTTCCAGAGGTCCTCGCAGATGGAAATGCCGACGCGCACGCCGGTGATCTCGACCACGGTCACCTCGGGCGCGGGGTCGAAGTAGCGGACCTCGTCGAAGACGTCGTAGTTGGGCAGCAGGCTCTTGCGGCCCACCGCCTCGATGCGCCCGTTGCGCAGCAGCGCCGCCGAGTTGAACAGGCCGGCCCCCGGCCCGTCGTGGCGCTCGGGAAAGCCGACCAGCGCCGGGATCCGCTGGAACACCGGATCGCTCGCGAGCGCGACCAGCGCGGCATTGGCGCGGTCGATGAACTCGCCGACCTCGAAGAGATCGCGTGCGAGGTAGCCGCAGAGCGTGAGCTCGGGGAAGACGACCAGCCCCGCGCCCGCGTCGGCCGCGGCGAGCGCCCGCGCGACGATGACCGCGGAGGTCTGCGCGAACGCGCCGACGGTGGTGTCGATCTGCGCGAGGGCGATCCGCACGCGCGGTGCCTAGCGCGCCCGCGCCACAAACGTCAAGGTGCCACGACCCCCGCGCTGTGAGCCGACAGCGCGAATCGGTTCAGCGTATCTCCAGAGTCTGTAAGCGGCGGGATAGCCGGGCAGGAGTCCTGCCTGGGTCCCGATGAAAAGGTCGCCGTTGCCCTGGTCGCGGGCGGTGAACTGGGTGCCGCTGGTGGCCTGGGCCGTAGTCCCGCCGTGGACTTCCAAATCTCCGTCCGCACGCAAGTTGTAAGGAGTGTAGACACCACTCGGAAAGCTGCCCTGCTGATTCAGCCGCAGATAGCCGTCGGTGGCGTCGATCGCGTATTACCGCCGACCTGAAGCGCTTTCCGGTTCCGAAGCGGCGGAGCATGCACCCCGGATCACGAGCAGGTCGCCTGGGTCGATGTCGGGCAGAAGCGGAGCCAGGCGGGCCCGCGGCCCGAAGACTCTGTCGGAACTTCTCTGGGTCGAACCGGCGCTTCATCCCCGTCGCTACCGCGCACGCCAGCTTCCTTCCGGAGATAACGAGACCTGCAGCCCCTCTTCGATGCGCGCGCCCGGATTGACCACGATCTCCTCGTCGCCGGTGAGGCCAGAGTCGATCTCGATCTGCGCGCCGTCGTCGCGGCTGATGCTCACCGGCAGCAGATGGATCTTCGACGCGGCATCCACCACCGCGACCTGGGGGCCTCCGGCGCGGGAGAGGATCGCGCCCGCGGGCACCAGCAGCACGCCGCGGCTCTCGGGCAGATCGAGCGTCACCTGGGCGTACATCCCGGCCAGCAGCAGGCCCTGCGTATTCGGCACCAGCACCTCGGTGTTGAGCGTGCGCGACGCCATGTCGAGCGCGCCGGAGGTCCGGGTCACGCGGCCCTCGAAGGACCGGCCGGGAAACTCGTGGACCGAGACGTGCGCGGCGAGCCCCGCCCGCACGCCCGGGCTCAGGCTCTGCGGGATCTTGACGAACACGCGCACCGGATCGGTGGCCGCCACGCTGAAGAGCCGGCTGGTGCCGGTGACCAGCGCACCGAGCTCCACCCAGCGCGCGGTCACCAGGCCCGCGAACGGCGCGGTCACGCGCGCGAACGACTTGAGCTGCTGCAGCCGCCGCAGGTCGGCGCGCTGCGCGTCCACCGCCGCCTGCGCGGCTTGCACGTTCGCGGCGCCCACCGCCGCCTCGGCCTCGCGCTGATCGAGCTCCTGCTTCGAGGCAAATCCGCCCGGCAAAAGCGACTGCGAGCGCGCCAGCATGCTTCGCGCGAGCATGGAGCTCGCGTTCGCCTGCGTCACCGCGGCCTCGCGCTGGCCCAGCGTGGCGCGCGACTGCGCGAGCTGCTGGTCCACCTCGGGCGTATCGATCTCGACCAGCAGCTGCCCCGCCTTGACGCGGTCGCCGATATCCACCAGCCAGCGTCGCACGTAACCGCTCGCGCGCGGGTGGACGTCCGTCTCCTGCAGCGGCTGGACGCTCGCGGGCAGCGTGAGTGAGTGGCTCCCGGGCGCGCGGGCGGGCTTCTGGGACTGCACGCGCGGCGGCCCGGTCCGCTCGGCGGCCTCGGCGCGCGCCACCGAGTGCTGCCGCAGCCTGGGCAGGAGTCCGAGGACGAAGAGCACCGCGAGGGCACCGATCAGGGCCGCGCCCGCGATGACCTGCCGGCGACGGGAGACCTCGGGCACGGGCGGCAGCGGGAAGTCGAGGTCGTCATGGCGTTCTTCGGGAGTCATCAGGCCTCCAGCTGGAGCGGCGGAACGGGCGCCTTGCGCCGCAGCAGGCTGTACATCACGGGGACGAAGAAGAGCGTCGTGACCGTCGCGAGCAGGAGGCCGCCGATGACGGCGCGGCCGAGCGGCGCGTTCTGCTCGCCGCCCTCGCCCAGGCCGAGCGAGAGCGGGAGCATGCCGATGATCATCGCGAGCGCGGTCATCAGTACCGGCCGCAGGCGCGTCATGCCGGCGGTCAGCATCGAGGGCACCGCCTCGTGCCCCAGCGCGCGCCGCTGGTTTGCGAAGGTCACCAGCAGGATGCTGTTCGCGGTGGCAACGCCGATGCACATGATGGCGCCCATCAGCGCGGGCACGCTCAGCGTCGTCTGGGTGAGGAAGAGCGTCCAGGCGATTCCGGTGATCGCGCCCGGCAGCGCCATCAGGATGATCAGCGGGTCGAGCCACGACTGGAAGTTCACCACCATCAAGAGATAGACGAGCAGCACGGCGAAGATGAGCCCGTACCCGAGGCCGCGAAACGACGACGCCATGCTCTCGGCCTGGCCCTTGATGCGAATGCTGGTGCCGCGCGGCAGCTTCGGCGTGATCTCCTTCACCGCGCGCTCGACCTCGCCGGCGACTCCGCCGAGATCGCGCCCGTCCACGCCCACGAGCACATCGAGCGTCGGCGCGACATTGTAATGGGTCACGTTGGTGGGGCCGGTGGTGCGCGCGACGGTGGCCACGTTCGCGAGCAGCTGCGGCGCGCCTCCGTTGCCCGGGGCGAGCGGCGTCGTGCCCAGCGTCTCGATCGAGCTCACGCTGCGCTGGGGCGTCTGGACCGAGACCAGGTACTGGACGCCCTTCTTCTCGTCGAGCCAGAAATTGGGCGAGGTCGCGCCGCTCGCCGACAGCGAGACGAGCAGCGCATTGGCGGCGTCGCGCTGCGTGAGTCCGCCCTGGCTCGCGAGGGTGCGGTCCACGTTCAGCTTGATCTGCGGCGCATCGACCACCTGGTGCAGGTGCACGTCGGCCGCGCCCGGGATGCGCGTCAGGGTCTGCTCGAGCCCGCGCGCGATGGCGATGTTCTGCTCCTGGTTCGCGGGCGGCCCGACAATCTGCACGTCGATGGGCGCCGAGAGCCCGAAGTTCAGCACCTGCGTCGAGATGTCGGGCGCGAGGAAGAAGATGCTCGCCTCGGGATAGTCGCGCCGCAGCGTCTCGCGGATGCGCCGCACGTACTGCGGCGTCGGGTGGTGGTGACCGGTCAGCGCGATCAGCACCTCGCCATCGGCCGACGAGATCATCGACGGGTCGCCGAGCGACAGGTTGATGCCGCTGTACGGCACCCCGATGTTGTCCATCATCGTCTCGATCTCGGAGGCCGGGATCACCTGACGGATGGTCTCTTCGATGCGCGCGAAGAGCCGCTCGGACTCCTCGATGCGTGTGCCTGCGGGACCGCGCACATGCAGGCGGATGAGGCCCGCGTCGACCGAGGGAAAGAAGTCGCGCCCGACCAGCGGCATCAGGCCGAGCGAGAGCAGCGCGAGCGCGCCGAAGCTCGTGGCGACCAGCGGCCGGTTGGCGAGGGCCCACGCGAGCGCGCTGCCGTACGCGCCGCGCAGCGCGGAAAAGCGTCGCTCGAACGCCAGGTGAAAGCGGCCGAAGAATCCCGGCGGCGCGTGGTCCTCGCGAGCGTGCTTGTCCACCTCGGCCTGCAGGAGGTAGCGCACCATGGTGGGCACCAGCGTGCGCGAGAGGAAGTAGGAGGTGAGCATCGAGAAGACGACGCTCATCGCGAGCGGCACGAAGAGCGAGCGCGCCGCGCCGGAGATGAACGCGACCGGCACGAAGACGATGCAGATGCAGAGTGTTGACACGAAGGCGGGCACCGCGATCTCCTGCGCGCCCTCGAGAATGGCGGTCAGGATGGGCTTCTTCTTCTCGATGCGGCGGTGGATGTTCTCGATCTCGACCGTCGCGTCGTCGACCAGGATGCCGACCGCAAGCGCGAGCCCGCCGAGCGTCATTACATTGAGCGTCTCGCCGATGGCGCCGAGCGCGATGATGGCGACGAGAATCGATAAGGGAATGGAAACGATCACGATCAGCGTCGAGCGCCAGCTGCCGAGGAAGAGCAGCATCATCAGCGCCGTGAGCGCGGCGGCGATGATGGCCTCCCTCACCACGCCGTCGACCGCGGCGCGGACGAAGACCGACTGATCGAAGAGCAGCGTGACCTTCAGCTCCTTCGGCAGCGTCGCCAGCACGCCCGGGAGCGCCTCGCGCACGCGCTTGACCACGTCGATGGTGCTGGCGCCGCCGGCCTTCAAGATCGACAGCAGCGCCGCCTTGCGGCCGTTCGCGTGGACGAGGCTCGTCTGCGGCGAGAAGCCGTCGCGCACGCTCGCCACATCGCGCAGGTAGATGGTGGTGCCCTGCGTGGTCTTGATTGGCAGATCACCCAGCTCCGAGACCAGCTCGGGGCTCGAGTTCAAGAGAATCGGATATTCGTGGTCGCCCATCTTCGCGGTGCCCGAGGGCAGCGTGAGGTTCTGGGCGTTGACGGCGTTGGTGATGTCGGTCGGCGAGAGGTTCCACGCGTAGAGCTTCTCGAGATCGAGGTCGACCATCACCTGCCGCTGTTTGCCGCCGTACGGCCAGGGGATCTGCGCGCCCTGCACCGTGGCGAGACCGGTGCGCAGGAAGTTCGCGCTCACGTCGAAGAGCTGCTGCTCGGGGAGGGTGTCGCTCTCGAGCGCGAGCTGGAGCACCGGCGCGTTGGAGGCGCTGTAGCGGATGACGAGCGGCGGAATCGCGCCCGGCGGCGCCGACCGCACCGACGGCTGCGCGATGGCGGTGACCTGCGCGGTGGCCGCATCCAGGTGTGCGCCCGGCTGGAAGAAGACCTTGATCACCGCGACGCCGGCGAGCGACTGGCTCTCGATGTGCTCGATGTCGTTCACCGTGGTGGTGAGCGCGCGCTCGAAGTTGGAGACGATGCGCTTCTCCATCTCGGCCGGCGGCAGACCGCCATAGTTCCAGATCACCGAGATCACCGGGATGTCGATCTCGGGGAAGATGTCCGTCGGCATCCGCGCAATGGTGACGCCGCCGAGGATGACGATCAGCATCGCCATCACCACGAACGTATAGGGCCGGCGGAGGGCGAGACGGACGAGCCACATCGCTACTGCTCCTGATTCCGGGACGCCGCGTCTATTCAAGAGCCATAGAATGGCGGCGGTCGCCTCTGCACCAATCTTACCACCAGCCGTGCAAGGCGAGCCGGACGACGGACCGCTCTCGCTCCCGTTCGGCGGCGTCGCTGTCGGGCAGACAAAGACGCTCTCTCTCTCTCTCGCCGACCGGCGCAGCTTCGATGGTTCTTTCGCAGTACGACAGCCGCTCCGGGCGGCCGCATCATGGCCTTCATAGAGAGCGCGGTCTCGATGTTGCGAGTGCTCCCGACCATCCGTGAAGCGGCGCGCCAGAATTCTCGCTTGTGAAAAGCCGCTGCCGGTCATTATATTGCGTGTCATGGCGCGGCTGAATTTGACACTGGACACTGACACGTCGCGCCGGCTAGACTGGCACGCCAAGAAGGCCCGTACTCCGCGGGCTGCGCTCGCTCGCAGCCTCCTGATCGTGGCGCTCGAGCAGAGGGATGCTGCCGAGCGGCGACGCAAACTGGCGGCGGACTACGCTGCGGGGCGGAAGGACACCCGAGCGCTGCTGGCGGATCTTGAAGCTGGACAGACGGAGCTGATCGATTGAGTGGACCTGGCAAACAACGCACATCGGCGAAGGCGGAGCCCTTGCGCATCCAGCGCGGCGATGCGCTCTGGATCTGCTGTGATCCCTCCGTGGGCGTCGAGCCGCGCAAGACTCGGACATGCGTGGTCGTGTCCAACGACATCGCCAACCAGTTCGGCGCTGCGATCACCGTGGTGCCAACGCAAGGGTATTCGGCAGAGAGGGCCGGGCGGGCTTACATGGTCGACCTGCGCAAGCCGCGCTCCTCTCTGGGCGAGCCGCGGGTCGCGAACGCATCGATGGTGATGACCTACGACCTTGAGCGCGTCGTCTCCCGGGCCGGACGGTTGCATGTCGATGCGCTGCGGGCCCTCGACCGCGCGCTGGCGCTCCACCTGGGACTGAGCTCCTCGTGAAGCGGCGCCCGCGAGGTTGTTCACCTTCTGTTCGCGTTCTGGTGGGCGCCCGCGACACAAAGGTCAAGGCGCGCGCGGCTTCACCACCGCCGAGCCGGTGCGGACCAGCTTGCCCCAGCCGACCGCGAAGCCTGCGATCGCGGTCCACAGCGACTTCACCAGCGCGACCCAGAGCAGCTGGCGATAGGCGACGCGCTGGACGAAGAGCCCGAGCAGCAGCCCGAAGTCTTCGCCTTCGAGCAGCACCGCCACCGCCGACAACAGCAGGTCGAGCGCGAAGAAGAGCAGGTAGTAGCCGAGGGTCTGCCCGAGCATGCCGCGCAGGAGCGAGACGACGAGCAGCAGGTCCACGATGGGCGCGATCAGCGGCACCAGGAATTGATAGACGGCGAACGTCGGAAGGATGAGCCAGCCGAGCACGCCGCCCTTGCGCGCGAAGAGTCGCGCCTTGTGCTTCCAGCACGCCTGCAGCACCCCGTAGGTCCAGCGGAAGCGCTGCTTCAAAAGCTGCCGCGCGGTCTCGGGCGCCTCGGTGTACGCGAGCGCGTGCTCGGCATAGACGACGCGGAAGCCGAGCGCGATCAGCCGCAGTGTGAGATCGGTGTCCTCCGCGAGCGTGTCCTCGTGGAAGCCGCCCTCGTCGAGCACCGCCTTGCGCCTCCACGCGCCGACCGCGCCGGGCACCACCGGCACCGCGGCGACGAGATCCCACGCGCGCCGTTCCAGATTTTGCGCGGTGATGTACTCGAGCGCCTGCCAGCGCGTGAGCCGGTTGACGCGGTTGCCGACCTTGGCGTTGCCGGCGACGGCGCCAACGCGCGGATCGGCGAAGGGCGCAGAGAGATGCAAAACCGTGTCGGGCACGAAGAGGGTGTCGCTGTCGAGCGCGACCACCACCTCGCCGCGCGCCTCGGCGAACCCGACGTTGAGCGCCGACGACTTGCCGCCGTTGGGCTTGCCGAAAATGCGCACGCGCGGGTTGCCGTCGAACGCTTCGTGCAGCACCGCGAGCGTCCGGTCTTTCGAGCCGTCGTCGACGCAGACCACCTCGAGCACCGGCGGCACCTGCGCGAGCAGCGAGTGGACGGTCTTCACGATCACCGTCTCCTCGTTGTAGCCGGGCACCACCACCGAGACGGTGAGGCCCGGCGGCGGCGCGCGAACGCCTCGCCCGCGAGAGCGCCGCGCCTGGATGGGCGCGAAGATGGCGAGCAGGATCGCTCGTAACGCCAAGAGCGCGATGGCGAGGCCGAAGGCCGGTCCGAGGAACCGCCCGGTGGCCCCCAGCACGCCGAACACCACGCTGTCGGCACCGGAGAAGAGCGCGGACGCGGGCGCGCGCGGCGCGGGCGGCAAGAGGGAGTCGATGGTCATGCCCGTAGCCACGTCCGGCCCGACCACCTTGAGTCCGCGCGCCGCGAGGCCGTCGAAGATGAGCGGCAGCGCCGCGAGCGTCGCCGCACGGTCGCCGCCGCCGTCGTGCAGCAGGACCACGCTGCCGTTGTTCGCCTTCTCCAGCACGCGCTGCGCGATGACGCTGGCGTCGCGCTGCGCGAAGTCCTCCGGGTCGATGTCCTGTCCGAGCGTGAGGTAGCCCATGGTCGAGGCGCGCGCGATCACCTGCGCGTTGGCGGCCTCGTCGAGCGCCTCGTCCGAGTGATAGGGCGGCCGGAAAAGCCTGGGCTGGCGCCCGGTGATCCACTCCAGCAGCCGCTCGGTCACGTTCAGCTCCAGCTCCATCCGCAGCGGCGAGACGCGCGAGAGGTCAGGGTGGGTGAAGCTGTGGTTGCCGACGGCGTGGCCCTCGGCGATCTCGCGGCGTACCAGATCGGTGCGGGCCTGCGCGTTCTCGCCAATCACGAAGAAGGCGGCGTGCGCGCCGTGCTGCTTGAGAACATCCAGAATGCGCGGGGTCCAGACCGGGTCGGGCCCGTCGTCGAAAGTGAGCGTGACCTGGCCGCGCGGTTTGCCGCCTTTGCGCTCGATGATCCAGCCGGATGGGTACTGCACGTAGTCGACGCGCACGACCCCGCCGCTCGCGTCAAAGGTGACGTTGCGGCGGCCGTTCTGCGGCGACGCCTTGAGCGCGAACAGCTCGCCGTCGCCGGTCATCTGCACGTCGTCGGGGTCACGCGGGACGATCACGCCGTCGAGCGCGGCGCGCGTCTGCAGCGGGTCGAAGCGGCGCGGGGCCGGCGGCCGCGAGAAGAGATCGAACAGCTTCGGGTCCTCGGCGCCGAGCCGCCAGATGGCCGTACCGCGCAGATGGAGATCCTGCAGCGCTTGCAGTTGCGTGGCAGCGGACGGCGCGTCGAGGAAGCGCACCGCGTGCTTCTGGTGCGTCTCGTCGTCGTCGTACTCGTAGAACGAGCCCTTCGCCTCTTCGTCCCACTCGACCGGCACCTCGTTCTCGCGCGCCTGGACCAGCGCCTGACCGTAGGAGATCTCCTCGGCGGGGCGCGCCGTGTCGCCCTCTGGGTCGAGCGGCCAGTCGTAGCCGTAGGCGCCGATGGCGACGACGATCTTGTCGGCCGGTGCGCGCCGCAGGTAAGCCGCCGCCGAGTGCGCGACCGAGTCCGGCGTCGCGATCGGGCCCGGGTTGTCGGTGGAGGCGTGCTCGTCGTACGCCATCAGCACCAGGAAGTCGGTCGCGGCCGCGAGCCGCTCCACCGGCACGCCCTTCGGGTCGGGCGGCAGGTCCACGCTGAGCAGGAAGCCGCGCGGATGCAGCTCTGCCCACGCGGCCTCGACGAACGCGCCCAGGGCCTTGAGCCCCTGCGCGTCGAGGTCCTCGAGGTCGAGATTGACGCCCGCGTAGCCGTGGTCCTCACACAGCTTCGCCAGCCGGCGTGCCGCGTCCTTGCGCGTCTGATCGGTGGCGAGGATCTTCATCGCCAGCGCGCGCTCGAACCTGGACTTGCCGTAGTTGGAGACGGTGGGTGTGATCTCGAGGCGGGCGGCGGCCTGCGCGAGGTGCGGATCCTCCTCGACGGCGAAACTGCCGTCCGGCGCCACGCGGATCCACTCCGGCATGACGTGCGTCAGCTGATCGGCGTGGGCGACGAGCGACTGCAGGCTGAGCGGGTCCCAGTTGACGAAGAACCCGGCGAGCACAGGTTCCTTGCCGTCCGACGGCATGCGCCGCTTCTGCGCGGCCTGCGCCTGCGAGAGGAGCGTGTGCAGACGCGCCTCTTCCTTGCGGTACATCGCCTCGCGCGCCTTGCTCTCGAGCGGGTGCCCGATGGGCAATGGACCGCCGTGCTCCCGAGGTGCCAGCTCGGGAGGGGGAACCGCCTTCTGGCTCCACGGCGCGGGGAAGACCGAGACAAGGAAGGTCCCCAGCGCCGCCGCCGCGCCCACCGCGCCCAGCACCGTGGACATGCGCACCGCCAGCCCGCGCCGACCCGACTCGTCCCTGAAGACCGCCATCCGATTTTGGACCTCCGCTTGCGCGCGGCTCGCGAGGTTGCACGGGCCATGCCGACCAATTTGAGACACCACCCGGTGGCGCCTGGCGACCGGCGCCCTCCTCTGATGAAACCCCTCGTGCTAGACACCCGTGTCGTGCACGACGATCTCGAGCAGCGCAAGTCCCAGCACCTCGATCTCGTTCAGCGGCCCGAGGTCGAGCCCGACGGGAGCGACCCTCTCTTCGGCTGCGTGCGGCTCATTCACCGGGCGTTGCCGGAGCTCTCGCTCGACGAGATCGACCTCTCGGTGGAGCTGTGCGGCAAGACGCTCAAGGCGCCGCTGATGATCGTCGGCATGACCGGCGGCACCGAGCGCGCGGGGCAGATCAACCGCGACCTCGCGGCCATCGCGCAGGAGGAGGGCGTGGCCTTCAGCGTGGGATCGATGCGCATCCTGCTCGACCAGCCCGACCTGCTGCCGACCTTCGCGCCCCGCTCGGCGCGGCCGCCGCTGTTGTTCGCGAACCTGGGCGCGCAGCAGCTGGCGCAGCGGGGGTCGTCCGCGGCGCTGCGGCTCATCGAGCTGCTCGCCGCCGACGGCATCTGCATCCACCTGAACCCCGCGCAGGAGCTGGTGCAGGCGGACGGCGACCGCGACTTCCGCGGCTGCCTCGACGCCATCACCGCGCTCGCAGCCGAGCTGGGGCCGCGCCTGATCGTCAAGGAGACGGGCTGCGGCATCGGGCCGGCGGTCGCGCAGGAGCTGCAGGCGTGCGGCGTGCGCTGCATCGACGTGAGCGGGCGCGGCGGGACCAGCTGGACCCGCGTCGAGCAGCTGCGCGCCAGGACCGACGAGGCGCGCGTCCTGGGCGAGCTGTTCAGCGACTGGGGGATCCCGACCGCGGCGTGCGTGGCGGCTGCGCGCACCGCAGCGCCGGATCTGCAGATCATCGCTTCGGGCGGCGTGCGGTCGGGGCTGGACGCGGCGCGCGCCATCGCTCTCGGCGCCGATGTGGCTGGGCTCGCGCTGCCGTTGGTGCGCGCGCACCAGCGGGGCGGCGTCGAGGCGGCGCAGGCGGTGCTGCGCTCGGTGGTCGCGTCGTTGCGGGCGGCGTGCCTGCTCACCGGCGCGCGCAATCTGGTCGCGCTGCGCGCCTCCGCGCCGGTCTTGCTGGAGCCGCTGCGCAGCTGGGTGGAGCAGCTCGCGCGATGAACGCGTCGGCCCCCGGCAAGGTGAT
>JAYWBT010000115.1:0-35829 GCA_043781235.1 Deltaproteobacteria bacterium | reverse complement strand
TTGCTAGCAGGCTTCCTCACGGCGGCCAGCGGTAGTGGCGCAGGGCGAGACCCTGACCTTCGGCGACCAGCGCCGCGCAGTAGCCCTGCCCGGGCTCGAGCGGGTGCACCGAGTAGTGGGTGGCGGCGTTGGGAATGCCCTTGGCCCAGAGCAGGCGCGCGCCCCGCCCAGGCGCGGCCTCGAGCTCGATCTCATACGAGCCGAGCGGACGCGAGAGGCCCTCGCCGGTGGCTTTCATCAGCGCCTCCTTGCAGGTCCAGAGACGGAAGAAAGAGGCCGAGCGGGCGTCGCCGCCGGGAAGCGCGAAGAGGCGCTCTTGCTCGCCGGGGGCGTAGAAGCGGCGCGCGAGATCATCGGTGCGGCGGCGCGCGAGCGGCAATTCGATGTCCACGCCGACGTCATGGCGAGAGAGCGCGAGCAGCGCCAGGCCGGCGGAGTGGGAGATGTTGAACCGCAGCGGGTCTTGCGCGGGCGCGCAGTCCGGGTGCAGCTCGGGCTTGCCGTGCTCGCCCGCCGTGAAGCTCACCTGCGCCGGAGGAAGGCGGAGCGCCGCGCCGAGGATCTCGCGCAGAACGCCGCGGCTTGCGCACCAGCGGAAGCGGTGCTCGTCGTGAGCGAACTTCTGCGCCCGGGCCTCTTCGCGCGGCGAGAAAGTCGCGCGCAGCTGCGCGAGGCGCTGGGGTTCCAAGTCGAGCGAGGCCAGGAAGAGCAGCACTTCGCCCGGCGCGGGCAGGAGCAGCTCGGGCGGCGCGAGCCATTCCGTCTCAGGGGGCCCGGGCAAGCTCATCTAGTCGTCGCGGTGCCGCTCGGGGGCGATTTCGGCGGCGCCCGAGACCAGCACCCGCAGGAGCTTGAGCGTGCCCGCGCCGTCGCTCTCGGCCACAGCCAGCACGGCGCCGCTCGGGTCGGTGAGGCGGACCTTGCGCCCGCGCGGGAAAGGCGGCGCCCGCAGCCGCGAGAGGTCGGCTGGCCCCGGCGTGTGGCCGTGCGCAACCCGGCGCGAGATCTGCGCATCGAGCTGCAGGTCGGCGAGCCCATCGAGCGCCCGCGAGAGCGGGAGGAGGTAGCGCAAGAGCTCCTCGCGCTTGCCTTCCTTGGCCAACGCCATCAGCACCTCGAGCCCGACCGCCTCATCGATCGAGAAGGGCCCGACCCGCACCCGCTTCAATTCGCGCAGGTGCGCGCCGCAGCCGAGCCGCTCGCCCAGGTCGAAGGCGATGGTGCGCAGGTAGGTGCCCTTCGAGCAGCGCACGAAGATGCCGGCGTCGACGGTCTCGCCCTGCCGCTCGCCGAAGAAAGTCATCCGCGCCTCGTCGATATGAATGGTCCGCGCCTCGCGCTCGACCTCCTCGCCCGCGCGCGCCAATTCATAGAGACGCTTGCCGTCGACTTTGCGCGCCGAGTACATCGGCGGCGTCTGCGCGACCAGGCCGACGAAGCTCTTCAGCTCCTCGAGGAGCCGCGCCTCGGTCAGGAAATCGACCGGCCGACGCTCGAGCACCTTGCCCGCCGCGTCCTGGGTGTCGGTGGTCTCGCCGAAGCGGATGACGCCGTCGTACTCCTTCTCGCCGTCGGCGACGAAGCCGGCGACTTTGGTCGCGTCGCCGATGCAAATGGGCAAGACGCCGGTGGCCGTCGGATCGAGCGTGCCGGTGTGGCCGCAGCGCTTGGTCTTGTAGAGGCCCTTCACCCGCCGGACCACATCAAATGACGTGGGCCCGCTCGGCTTGTTGATGACGATGACGCCGCTCAGCTCAGCCACGGTCGGCCGCCTGGCCTGGCCCCGCCGGGTCCGCGAGCGCCTGCTCGATCTCCAGGGCGATGCGCGCCCGCACCTGCGCCTCCTCACCCTCGATCGAGCAGCCGGCCGCGTTGCGATGCCCGCCGCCGCCGAAGCGCTGCGCGATGGCCGCGACGTCGACCCGCCCGCGCGAGCGGAAGCTCACCTGCCACGACTTGGGCGCGCTGGCCTGAGGCTCGCGGAAGCTCGCCGCCACCTCGACGCCGTCGATGCTGCGCGCGTAGTTGATGAAGCCGTCGGTCAGGTCGAGGTGGGTTCCGGTTCGGGCGATCATCTCGTTCTTGATGGTGATGGTCGCGAGCCGCCCTTCGACCTCGAGCGTGCCGAGCACCTCGGCCAGAAGCTTCATCCGCGCGAGCGGCTGCTGCTCGTACACCCGCACCGTCATCTCCCAGGGATCGACCCCCGCCTCGAGAAGCTCGGCCGCGATCCGCAGGCACTCGGGGTCGGTGCTCGCGTACTTGAAGCAGCCGGTGTCGGCGAGGATGCTCGCGTAGATGCACTCGGCCGACTGCAGCGAGACTTTGTGTCCCAAGCCCTGGATGATCTTGTAGACCAGCACGCCCACCGCGGCTGCCGCCGGATCGACGTAGTTCACCTCGCCGAAGGGCTCGGTGGTGAGGTGGTGATCGAGGTTGATGAGGACGCCGCGCCGCTCGGGCGGGGGGATGTCGGGACCGAGCCGCTCGAACTTGCCCGAATCGGTTGCCACGGTCGCGTCGAAGCGCGCGCCGGCCGGCAAACTGCGCACCACTTCAGCGGCGCCCGCGAGGAAGCGAAAGTTGTAGGGTAATTCGTCGGGGTTGTAGACGACCACCTCGCGGCCCAATTCGCGCAGCGCCTGCGCGAGCGCGAGCGCGCTGCCGAGCGCATCACCGTCGGGGCCGCGGTGCATGGTCAGCAAGACCCGCTTGGCCGAGCGCAGCGCCTCCACCGCGAGCGGCAGGTTCTCGGCCGGGCGCCAGTCGCGCGGATTGGGAACGCCCCGGTTGACCGCCTTCATTTCTTGCTTTCAAGCTGGCTCTCTGCGCCTGCCCGTTCTTCTCGGTTTTGCGGCACCCGCAGCTTCTCCTGCTCCTTCACCTCGCGCAGAAGATCATCGACCCGGCCACCCCGGTCGATCGCCTCGTCATAGGTGAAGTGCAGGTCGGGCGTGAGCCGTAACTCCAACCCGCGCCCCACCTCGCGCCGCAAAAAGCCGCGTGCCGCCTCGATGCCCTGCTTGGTCTCGCTGCGGGCCTTCTCGTCGCCGTGCACCGCCCAGTAGACGCGGGCGTCGCGCAGGTCGGCCGACATCTTGACGCCGGTGATGGTCACCAGCCCAACGCGCGGATCCTTGAGCCCGCGCGCGAAGATCTCGCCCAGCTTTTGCTGCAGCAGCTGTGCGACCCGATCGGGCCGTTTGTGCGTGCTCACGTAAGATCCTCTTCGCGGAGGAACTCCTCCGCGTCCTTCGAGTCCGCCCCTGCCTGGCCGACGTCCAGCTCGGGACCCGGCTCGTCGAGTTCAGCCTGCGGTACATCAAGCTCGGCAAAGGGCTCGTCAACCATCGGCTTGTCCTGCCAGCTGCTGCTCATCTCCGAGTAGGTCTCGATCTCCATCTCGCGGTTCACCAGGCTCGCGACCGCCAGCGATTCGACGTCGCGCACCAGCTTGTCGAGCACCTCGTTGACGAAGCGGTGGTCGTTGGCGACCACCGTCGCGCCGACCACCGCCCGCTGCCAGAGATCGTTGTCGCCCACCTCGGCGATGCTGACGTTGTAGCGGGCGCGCGCTCGATCGATGATCTTGCGCAGCGCCTGCCGCTTGTCCTTGAGCGACCTCGCGCCGGGGATGACGAGCGTGAGCCTGAGAACGCCGACGACCATCTGCAGCCTTTTCCTCGGCCTTAGGTCAGTGACGGCCGGATCGTCTCGAGCTCGTAGGCGTCGATGATGTCGCCTTCCTTGAGCTCATTGAAGCCCTCGATGCCGATGCCGCACTCGAAGCCCTTGTCGACTTCCTTGACGTCGTCCTTGAAGCGCCGCAGCGAGGCGATCTTGCCGGTGAAGATGGGCTTGGAGTCGCGCTGCACCCGCACCATCGCGGTCCGGGTGATCTTGCCGTCGAGCACCGCGGAGCCCGCGATGGTCCCGAGCTTGGGCACGTTGAAGAGCGCCTGCACCTTGGCCTTGCCGAGCGGCTTCTCCTTGATGATCGACTCGAGCAGGCCCTCCATCGCGAGCTTCACCTCGTCGAGGGCGTTGTAGATAATCGAGTAGTGCTTGATCTCCACGCCGACTTTCGAGGCGGCCTCGCCGGCCTTCGATTCGCTCTTGGTGTTGAAGCCGACGATCAGCGCCTTGGAGGCGGCGGCCAGGTTCACGTCGCTCTCGGTGACGTTGCCGACGCCGGAGTGGATGACGTCGACTGCGACCTTGGGTGTCGAGAGCTTGATGAGCGCAGCCTTCAGGGCCTCGACCGAACCGCCGACATCGGCCTTGATGATGATGCGCAGCTCCTTGGCCTGATCCTTCTTGCCCTTGGCCATCAGGTCTTCGAGCGTCATCTTGCCGCTCTTGGAGAGGTCCTTGTCGCGGGCCTTCTCGGCGCGGTGCTCGGCGATGATGCCGGCCGCTGCCTCGTCCTCGACCACGTTGAACTCGTCGCCCGCCGCGGGCGCACCGTCCAGGCCGAGCACCTCGACCGGGAAGCCCGGCGGCACGTTGTCGACCTGCTCGCCGTGCTCGTTCATCATTGCGCGCACCCGGCCGGAGTGGATGCCGGTGACGATGGGATCGCCCACCCGCAGGGTTCCGTCCTGGACCAGGACGGTGGCCACGGGGCCGCGGCCGCGCTCGAGCTTCGCCTCGATGATGACCCCGGAGGCAACCTTGCTCGGGTTCGCCTTCAGCTCCATCACCTCGGCCTGCAGCAAAATGGCCTCGAGCAATTTCTCCAGCCCCTCACCGGTGCGCGCCGAGACCGGGATCATCATCGTGTCGCCGCCCCAGTCCTCGGCGATCAAGCCGTGGTCGGAGAGCTGCTGCTTGATCCGCTCGGGCTGGGCGCCGGGCTTGTCGATCTTGTTGATGGCGACGATCACCGTCACCTTGGCGGCCTTGGCGTGGTTGATCGACTCGACGGTCTGGGGCATCACGCCGTCGTCCGCTGCGACCACCAGGACGGCGATGTCGGTGGCGTTGGCGCCGCGGGCGCGCATGGCGGTGAAGGCTTCGTGGCCGGGGGTGTCGAGGAAGGTGATGTTCGCCTCGCCGCCGTCGGAGCCGACGATCTCGACCGAGTAGGCGCCGATGTGCTGGGTGATGCCGCCGGCCTCGCCCTCGGCCACCTTGGCTTTGCGAATGGCGTCGAGCAGCGAGGTCTTGCCGTGGTCGACGTGGCCCATGATGGTGACCACCGGCGGCCGCGGCTGGAGATCGCCTTCGTTGTCGGACTGGTCGGGCAGGAACTCGTCGATCTCGAAGCCGACCTTCTCGATCTTCCAGCCGTAGTCGACCGCGAGAATGGTCGCTGTGTCGAAGTCGACCGGCTGGTTGATGGTCACCATCTTGCCGGCCGCCATCAGCTTGCGGATCAGGTCGGCGCCCTTGACGCCCATCGCCTGCGAGAGCTCGGAGACGGTGATGGTGTCCTCGACGCGGATCACCTTTTTGTGCTCCGACATCTCGGTGATCTCGGTGCCCTTGCCCTTCTTGGTGGTGCGCTTCTTGTGCCCGCGGATGGGGGCGTAGGAGCGCTGCTTGGCGAGGTCGACCAGGTCCTGCTTCGAGAGAGATTCGACCTTCTCGACGCGCGGGCCCTTCTTGCCCTTCTGCTTGTCCTTGCTGACGTCGATGAATTCGCGGCCTCGCCCGGGGCCGCCCGAGACGACAGCAAGCTCGCGCACCTCGCCGATGGGGCGGGGACGGAAGCCTCCGGGGCTGCTGCCGCCCGGAGGCGGACGCGGCGCAGGGCGCGCAATCGGGATCAGCGGGCGCGAGAGCACCACCGCGCGGGTGGCGGTGGGGCGCGACGAGACGTTCTCGGTGACCTGCACCGACTGGGTGCCGCCCGGGCCGGCAATGATCGGGCCGGTGGGCACTTGCGTCGGCCGCGCCGGGTGCCGCAGTGGAGGAGGAGGCGCGGGCTTGGCGGCAACCCTGGCCACTCCTGCGGGGACGTTGCTGTGCTGCGGAGCGGGCATCTTATGGGGCTCGGCGGTGCGGGAAGGAGTCGGGGCGGGGGCGGGCTCTGCGGCTGCAGCTGAGGCGGCGGCAGGCTTGACGGCGCCCGCTGCAGGCTGGGCCGCTCTTGCGGCGGCGGGCGCGGGCTGCGGCTGTGAGTGCGCTGCTGCGGCCGGTTCGATCGCCACCGCAACGGCGGGCTTCTGCTCGGGTGCCGCTTGCAGGTGCGGGGCAGCTGCCGCCACCGGCGCGGAGGCGTCAGGCTTGGGCTCGGCTTCTGCGGCAGCGGGCAGCACCTCGACCGCTGCAGGGTGGGCGGCGACTGCCACCACCGGCGCGGCGGCAGGCTTCTCGGCGACGGCACCCTCTGCCTGCGGCTCTGGCTGGGCGTGGAGCTGCGCCGGCTTCTCGGCTGCAGCCTGGGAAGCCTGCGCGCCCTGCGGGGCGGCCACCGCAGCGACCGCGCTCTCGACATGATCGCCCACCGGCTGGCCGTCGGGGCCCAGCGTGTCGGCCTTCTTGCGGCGCAGCACCACCCCGCTCGACGACGGCTTCACCGCCACCGGCTTCTGGGCCCGCGCACCGAGAACTTTTTCCGTCACGGCCTGCGCCTGATCATCCTCGAGCGACGAGGAGTGGCTCTTCACATCGTACTCGTGAGCCTTGAGCCAATCGACCATCTCCTTATTGGAAAGGCCGAGGTCCTTCGCAAGCTCGTAGACGCGCTTCTTCGCCATCCGGTCAGACATCCCTTCGCGATTCGATTCCCCCTCCCGGCGTCACACGCCGGAATTCGGGGCCTGCCTCTTTAGTCCTTGCCCTCCATCCCCGTCAAGGGAGGGGGAGCGAGATCCATTCGAGCAGCCGGCCCAGCGTAGGGTCGGCCACCTTGCCTTTGAGCGCCCGCTTGATCTGGCCGCTCTTCACCGCCTTCGCTGCGCAGCGCTCCTTCCTACAGAGGTAGCAGCCGCGCCCTTTTGCCTTGCTTCCGGGGGCAGCCTGTCCCTCTCTTGCGACCAGCCGCAGCAGCTCTCGCTTGGGGTGCGGTTCCCTGCACCCGATGCAGCGCCGCCGCGGCTCTTGGGGCCGAACGTGCGAGGCCCGCCGCCCTCGCGCCACGGTGCTTAAGCGCCTGCCGCGGGGCCCTGCGCTGCGGCCCGCTTGGCGTCGAGATCGGCCTTGAGCCGCGTCTCCTCCTGGAGGTAGTGCTCGACCGCGGTCTTGACCTGGCGCCCCTTCTTCACCCCCAGCCCCGAGGCCTCGCCAAACTTCACCGCGTCGGGCTCGTTGTGGATGTCCTCGACCGTCTTGTACCCGGCGGTGGCCATCTGCTCGATGTTGCGATCGGAGATGCCGCGCACGCGCAAGAGTCGCTCCGCCTGCGACAGCTCGCTCGGGTGGCGGCGCGCTTCGACCGCCCGCGCCTCCTCGCGCTCGCGGTCGAGCCGCGCCATCTCCTCCTCGTCCTTGCCGATCTGCCCGCGCGACGCCTCGAGGTACTGCTCGACGTTCTCCGGCGTGATGCCCGGCATCTGGAGCAGCACTTCGGTTGCGGCGTTGGCGAAGTCCTTGGCGCTGCGGAAGCCGTGCGCGTAGAGCAATTCGACGGTGGCCTCGGGCATCCCGATCGCCGTCAGCGACCGGGTCGCGAACTCGCGCAGCTCCTTCACCCGCGACTCGGAGTTGATGTCGAGCTTCCAGCCGGTCAGCTGCGCCGCCAGCCGGACATTTTGGCCGCGCCGCCCGATGGCGAGCGAGAGCTGGTCGTCGGGGACGATGATCTCCATCGCCTTGTTCTGCTCGTCGAGGAGCACCCGCGACACCTCGGCTGGCTGGAGCGCGTTGCAGACGAACTTGGCCGAGTCCTCGTCCCAGGGAACGATGTCGATCTTCTCGCCGCGCAGCTCCTGCACCACCGCCTGGACGCGGCTGCCCTTCATGCCGACGCAGGCCCCGACCGGGTCGACGTCCTGGTCGCGCGAGGCGACGGCGATCTTGGTGCGGCCGCCCGGCTCGCGCGCGCAGGCCTCGATGACCACCACGCCCTCGGCGATCTCGGGCACCTCCATCTCGAAGAGCTTGCGGACCAGCTCTGGCGAGGCGCGGCTGAGGATGATCTGCGGTCCCTTGCTCTCGCGAAGCACGTCGAGCACGAAGGCCTGGACGCGGTCGCCGGCGCGATAGCTCTCGCGCGGGGTCTGCTCGCGGACCGGCAGGACTGCCTCGGCGCGGCCCAGGTTGACGATGATGTTGCCGCGCTCGAAGCGCAGGGCGATGCCCGAGACGATCTCGCCCTTGCGATCCTTGTAGTCGTTGAAGATGTTCTCGCGCTCGGCGTCGCGGGTGCGCTGGATGATGACCTGCTTGGCGGTCTGGGCGGCGATGCGGCCGAAGCCCTTGCGATAGGTCCGGAGGTGGAGGATGTCGCCGTAGCGCTCGTCCTGCACCCGCGCCTCCTCCTCGTCCTCGGGCCGATAGAAGATCTGGAAGAGCAGCTCGTCGCCGATCTCCGCTTCGATGCCTTTCTTGCCTGCCTCGTCGAGTGAGATCTGGTTCACCGACTTGATCGGATCCTCGACCTCGACGCGCTCGACCACGGTGAGCGTCTGGAAGACCTCGACCACGCCCTTGTCCTCGTTGTAGGTCGCCTCGATTGCCCGGTCGGGCCCGAAGTGCTTCTTGGCCGCCTGCGCGATGGCGTTCTGGAGCGTGTCGACGAGGACGTGGCGCTCGATGCCTTTGTCCTTGGCAACCTGGTCGAGGATCATGTTCAGGTTGACGATCGGTACCTGCTGCGCTGGAGCGGCCATTTGCTATGCTCTCTTTCGTTTTTCTGTTGTGGGGTGCTACTCGAACACCGGCTCGATGTTCGCCTTGCTGATCTGTGCGTGCGGGACCTGGAACAGCTTGCCGTCCACTTCGATTTCGACCTTGCCGTCGACGATGCCCTTCAGGGTGCCGATGAAGGTCTTGCGGCTTTCGCTCTCGGCGATCGGCCCGTAGGTGCGGATGCGGGCCTTCTGCCCGGCGTACTTCGCGAAGTGCTCGGGCGTGCGCAGCGGCCGGTCGAGGCCCGGGCTCGAGACCTCCAACTGGTAGGCACCATGGAGCGGGTCTTCGACGTCGAGCGCGGCCGAGACGAGGTGCGAGACGTTGCTGCAGTCTTCGAGCGTGATGCCACCCGTCTTGTCGATGAAGAGGCGCAGGATGGTGTGGCCGCCGGGGCCGCCCAGTTCCACCTCGACCAGCTCCATGCCCTCCTGTTCCACGAGCGGCGCAGCGACCGCTCGCACCTTCTCGACGATGTCGTCCTTGCGTCCCACGAAGCGCCTCTGGTTGGAGAAGTCCCTGCTGCAAAACCGCCAAAAAAAAAGCGGGCCGGACTGCGGGCCCACTTTCGCAAGCCCGGAGCTGGAAGCCCCCGAGCAAAGAAAATGTGCGCCCCCCCTACCGCGAAAACGGCAGTGAGTCAAGGTGCGCGGCCACTCGCTGAGGGCTCGCGGAGGCCGAGCCGGGCTCCGCGACCCGGGCTCCGCTTTGTGCGCCAGCTCGGCCGGCTGTGATAGACGGGCCGCATGCTGCTCGCCGCCTGCATCCAGATGAGCTCGGGGCCCGACCGCGCGGTGAACGAAGGGCGGGCGCTCGCGCTGGTCGAAGAGGCCGCCGCGGCCGGCGCGAGCCTGGTTCTCCTGCCCGAGGTCTGGGAGCACATCGGGCCTGCGCACGAGAAGGGGAGCTTTGCCGGGCCGCTCGAGGGACGGCAGCTTTCCGCCCTGCGCGAGCTCTGCAGGCGACGCGGGATCTGGTGTGTCGCCGGCTCGGTTGCCGAGCGGCCCGCGGAGGGAGAACGCCTCTACAACACCAGCGCGCTCCTCTCTCCGGCCGGGCAGATCGTGGCCGCGTATCGCAAGCTGCACCTCTTCGACGTCGACATCCCCGACGGCGCCCGCTACCGCGAATCGGAGACGGTTGCTCCCGGTGCGAGCTTGCCGCCGGTGGTCCCAGTGGAGCTCGCGCCTGGGGTTTTTTTCAAGCTGGGCCTCTCGGTCTGCTACGACCTGCGCTTCCCCGAGCTCTACCGCTGTCTGGCCGACGCAGGGGTGGACCTGATCTCGGTCCCCGCCGCATTTACCGCCTACACCGGGCGAGCGCACTGGCAGGTGCTGCTTCGCGCCCGCGCCATCGAGAACCAGGCGTACGTGCTCGCGCCCGCGCAGGTGGGGCGCATCGGGCCGCCCGCCGAGAACCGAACGGCCTGGGGACACGCCTGCGCCATCGATCCCTGGGGCGAGGTGGTGGCCGACGCCGGCGCCGACGGCGAGGGAATCGCGCTCGCGCAGCTCGATCCAGCCAGGCTCGCGCAGGTGCGGCGCGACCTGCCCGCGCTCCACCACCGCCGGCGCGATCTGCTCTGAGCCTGGCCGGGCACGAAACCCTTTCGTTGACCTTGTTCTCGGGCGAAAGTATCGTCCGGCGATTCTTCGAGAGGGGTGAGCATGCAGGTCGTCAAGTTCTTCGCAGCCGCCGCCGCAGGCTTGCTCGTCGCCTTCGGGGCAGCCGCGGAGCCCGTCACACTCGCGCAAGCCGGCCCGGCTCCGGCCGCTGCGGCGAGCGCCCCGGACGCAGGCACCACGCACCCCAAGAAGAGCCGGAGGAAGAAGTCTTCCCCGGCACCGGCCGCTGGTTCGACGGCGTCGCCGGGCTCCACCGCGCCCGCGGCAGGCGCGGCCAAGAAAACCAACACGCGAACCAAGAAGAGCAAGAAGGCAAAGAAAGGCAAGAAGGCCGTCGAGCCCTCTGCCACCACCGACCTCATCCCACCGGGTCCGCAGCAGCAGCCAACCGCGCCGCCGCCGGCTCCGGTGGTCACGCCCGAGCCGCCGCCGCCGCCCCCAGCGTTCGAGGCGCAGACCGGCGCTGAGGACAACGAGCCGCCGATCATCACCCACACGCCGGTCACCAAGTCGCTGCGGGGAAAGACGCTGGTCATCACCGCGCGCATCACCGACCCGAGCGGCGTCTTCCAGCCGGTCGTCTACCTGCGCAAGCGCGGCCTGGGGAGCGGCGAATACATCCCCATCAAGATGGTCGGCTCGAAGCTCGGCCAGGGCAACTACACGGCGGAGGTTCCGCCCGCTCTGGTGAGCGCCGACCTCGAGTACTATATCGAAGCGTTCGACAACGCGGGCAACGGCCCGGCCCGCGCGGGCGCTCCCGAGAACCCTCTTCAGGTCAAGCTCGAGGAGGAGAAGAAGGTCATCATCAACCAGCCCAAGCCGGCCGACACCCCGATCGCGCCCATGGTGACCGTGCAGCACAAGGGCGCGCCTCCCGCCATCTCGCACACCGCGGTTACCAGGGCGACCAAGGGTTCGAACATCGAGATCAACGCCAAGCTCATCGGCGACACCGGCGTCACCTCGGCCACGGTCCTCTTCCGCAAGGCGGGCGAGACGGCCTACAAGGCGCTGCCGATGGGCGATCTCGGCAACGACAACTTCACCGCCACCATTCCGGCGACCATGGCGACCGGCGATTTGGAATATTACCTGGAGGCTTTCGACCAGTACGGCAACGGCCCCGGCCGCTCGGGAGCGCCCAGCCAGCCCTACCGCATCCAGCTGCTCGACTCCGTCGCCAACGCCGCCAACGGCGTTTCGTACGGCCACACCACCGGTGGCCAAAGCGATCAGCCTCGCCTGGTGAAGGCGCCGTTCAAGCCCAACCCGGGGCGCGCCACGGGCTGGCTCTTCATGGGCAGCTTCGTCGGCGCCGGCCTCTTCGCTGGCGGCGAGGCGTTCGGCGCCTGGCGGACCAACAACGAGTACACCCACACTTTCGAGTACGAAGGCCGCGAGATCCCCGAGCTGCGCGACCGCGCCAACGCCTACGGGCGGCGGGCCAAGACGGCGCTGATCATCTCGGGCGCATCGCTGGTCGTCGGCATCGTGCTGCTCTTGGTCTTTCCCGAGCACCCGGACACCCTCGTGGTCGGCGGCAGCGGCGGCGACGCCCCTGGCACCCTCCGCTTCTAAAACTATGCGCACAGCTCAACGACTCGCCCCGGCCGCCCTCGCCCTTGCCCTCTCCGCCTGCAGCTATCCGGCGGAGCCCGTGGGCTTGACCGTTGAGGTCGACAACATCCCCGCGCAGGCCAACTCTCTCCTCGTCACCGTCGTCGACCCCGCGGGCGGCACGAAGACCTACCACCCGTCGTTCGGGCCCGGCTCGTACAGCTTGCTGCAGCTGTCCTTCGCGCCGCCTTCGACGACCGGCATGGTCACCGTGACCGTCCAGGCGCAGGATGCGGCCAAGACCGATCTCGCCGACGGCAGCAACCAGGGCGACTATCCGCCGACTGCGGTCCCGTTCCAGGTGTCGCTCAGCGTGCCGCCCGGCACCTTCGGCGAGCCCTGCGTGGCCGGCAGCGGCGGCCCCAACACCTGCAACAGCCCCCTCATCTGCCTCGCCTACAACGCCGGCGACCTGGGAGTCTGCACCCAGGCCTGCACCAACAGCTGCCCCACTCCGCCAACGGGCTCCACCTCGCCAGCTTCCACCTGCCTGCCCTTCGGCTCGCCCCCGGTCAACGACTGCCAGTGGGACTGCACCCCTCCACCCGGCGGCTCGAACGGCCCCTGCCCGCCGGACCTCGTCTGCAAGGTCACCTCGGGTGGCAAGTCCTTCTGCAGCTGATCCCGTCTCCGTCGGAACTTCGTTCCGCTCTGACGGAGGTCGGCTCGCTCCAAGGTTTGACAGTCACTTTGCTGCGGGGCTAGCGTCTCGGCATCGCGCATCGTGAAGGCGCGCACCTGGGAGCTGCATCATGGAGATCACCGAGGTGCGGGTCTTTCCCGTCAGCGAAGAGCGGCTCAAGGCGTACGTCACCATCACGCTCGACAACTGCTTCGTGGTGCGCGACCTCAAGATCATCAGCGGCAACACCGGCCTCTTCGTCGCCATGCCGGCCAAGCGCCGCAAGGACGGAACCTTCAAGGACATCGCGCACCCTCTCAACTCCGAGACGCGCGAGCGGATGGAGCAGACCATCCTCGCCGAGTACGGCAAGGAGATGGCGCGCGGCACCCTCCCCACCAGCGCAGCGGCAGCAGGCGGGTAGAGGTCCCCATCAATCTCCCGGTGGATCTCCCCACGCCCAATTGGTAGAAGGCCGCATGACCCCGTCCGAGCCGAGCCTCGTCGTCTTTGCCGGCAACTCGAACGTCCCTCTTGCCACCGAGATCTGCCAGTACCTCGAGCAGCCCCTCGGCAAGTGCGACGTGGGCCGTTTCTCCGACGGAGAAATCCAGATCGAGATCGGCGAGAACGTCCGCGGCCGCGACGTCTTCCTGGTCCAGAGCACCTCGACGCCGGTCAACGATCACTTGATGGAGCTGCTGATCATGATCGACGCCGCCCGCCGCGCCAGCGCCGCATCGATCACTGCGGTGATGCCCTACTTCGGCTACGCGCGGCAGGACCGCAAGGTCGCGCCCCGCACTCCCATCACCGCGCGCCTGGTGGCCGACATGGTCACCAGCGCCGGCGCCGACCGCTTCGTCTCGATGGACCTGCACGCCGGGCAGATCCAGGGCTTCTTCGACATGCCGAGCGATCACCTCTACGCCGCGCCCGTCCTGGTCGAGCACATGCGCCGCCGCTTCCCCGATCCGGCCGAGTGCGTGGTCATCAGCCCCGACGCGGGCGGCGTGGAGCGCGCGCGCGCCTTCGCCAAGAGGCTCGGCACCACCCTCGCCATCGTCGACAAGCGGCGCACCCAGCCCAACGTCGCCGAGGTGATGAACCTGATCGGCGACGTCAAGGGCAAGACGGCGATCATGCTCGACGACATGGTCGACACCGCCGGCACGCTCACCCAAGGCGCGAAGGCGCTGGTGAGCCACGGCGCCAAGCGGGTGGTCGCCTACTCGGTGCATCCAGTGCTGAGCGGCCCCGCCATCCAGCGGCTCAACGAGTCGGTCATCGAGGAGCTGATCGTCACCAACACGGTGGCGCTGCAGGCCAACGCGCGCGAGTGCAAGAAGATCACCCAGCTCTCGGTGGCGCGGATCTTCGGCGAGGCCATCCGCCGCATTCACCAAGCCGACTCGCTCAGCTCGCTCTTCGTCTAGCAGCGCATCCAGGCCTGACCGAGCGCACGGCCTTGCGCAGCGGCATCGCTCGTGCTAGATCGCCGCGCTCTTTCCGGGCAGCTCTGCATTCACCCCGGCGCCACCAATACCCAGGCTTGCGGCGGCCCGCCGCGGCGGTGGTGCTCAGGTCATTACCCAGCAGGAGATGATCGTCATGGCGCAAGTCACTTCCACCCTCTCGGCCCAGAAGCGTGAAACCTACGGCAAGGGTCCCGCCCGCCAGCTCCGCATGAAGGGGCTCATCCCCGCGGTCTGCTACGGGCCGCACGACAAGCCGATGCACGTCGCCATCGACCCCGACGCGATCAAGAAGGCCATCGCGACCCCGCACAAATTCAACACCGTCATCACCCTCGCAGTCGAGGGCGGCGAGACGCGAACGGTGCTCTTCAAGTCGTTCGACAAGGATCCGGTCGACGGCCACCTGATGCACGCAGACTTTCTCGAAGTGCACATGGACCAGGACGTGGTGGTGAACGTTCCGGTGGTGCTGATCGGCAAGGCTCAGGGCGTGACCGAGGGCGGCATCCTGCAGCAGGTCGCGCGCACGCTCCCGGTGCTCTGCAAGCCGGGCAACATCCCCGAGAAGATCGAGGTCGACGTCTCGGCGCTGAAGATCACCGAGTCGCTCCACATCGCCGACGTCAAGGCGCCCGAAGGCGTGACCTTCAAGGGCAACAAGGATCAGACCATCGCCGTCGTGGCCATCCCCGAGAAGGAGGAGGAGGTCAAGCCGGCAGTGGTGGCCGCAGTGCCCGGTGCAGAGGGTGCCGCCGCTCTTCCTGGTGCAGAGGGCGCAGCCGCTCCGGCCGCTGGTGCCGCAGGCGCAGCGGGCGCCAAGGCGGGCGACGGCAAGGCCGCGGCGCCGGCCAAGGACGCAGGCAAGGGCGCGAAGAAGTAAGCGGCCGTGCGGCTCCTCGTCGGCCTGGGGAATCCGGGCGCGAAGTACGAGCGAACGCGCCACAACATCGGGTTCCGCGTGGCGGAGCAGGTTGCCCGGCGTTGTGGCGTCTCTCTCGACCAGACCCGCTACCACGCGGTCCTGGGAATGGGTCGGGCGGGCAAGGCTTGTTCTTCGCAGCTGGCCATCCTCCTGCCACAGACCTTCATGAACGCGAGCGGCACCTCGGTCGGTCAAGCCGCGCGCTTCTGGAAGGTCGAGCCGGAGGAGATGGTGGTGGTGCACGACGAGCTCGATCTCGAGTTCGGAAGACTTCAGGTAAAGACGGGCGGCGGCGACGGTGGGCACAACGGGCTGAAGAGCATCAGGGCAAATTTGGGCACCGCAGAGTTCGTCCGGGTTCGCTTCGGAATCGGCAGGCCGCCCGCTGGAGGGGATCCTTCCGACTGGGTGCTGGCGAAGTTTTCGGGGGACGAGGAGAACCAGCTCGAAGAGTTCGTCGACCTCGCAGCAGCAGCAGCGGAGACGGCGCTGAACGAGGGCGCTCTGGCCGCGATGAATCGCTTCAACCGGCGGCCGAAAGCCGGGGCAAGTGCAGGCGAAGTGAAGCCGAAGTGAAGGTGCAGTGCAGGTGCAACGTGGCTGAAATCTGATCTCAGTACCACCTCGCCGCAGGCAGTGACCTGCGGCTACAACCCACGAGGGAAGCATGCAGGCAGAGACGAGCAGCACGACGGCGGGAACCCCCGCCGCGGCAACACCGCCGGTTCCGCAGGCTCCGCCGGCTCCAGTCAACCAGGGGACGCCGCACGCTGCCGGGACCCGGCTGCGCGAGTACGAGTCCATCTTCCTCCTCCGCCCCGATCTCGCCGACGACCTGGTCGACAAGGTCATCGAGCGGATGCGCGCCCTGGTGCTTCGCGACGGCGGCAAGGTGCTCAAGGTCGAGAACTGGGGCAAGAAGAAGACCGCCTTCGAGGTGAAGAAGAACCTCCGCGCCATCTTCATCCGGCTCCACTACCTCGGGGACACCAAGATCGTCGCCGAGTTCGAGCGCAACCTGCGCATGACCGACGACGTGATGAAGTACCAGTCGGTCAAGATCGCCGAGAACGTCGATCCCAACTCGCGTCAAGTCGAGGCCGACGTGAAGCTGGCCGGCGACCCCGAGGTCCCCGAGCGCACCGCTCGCGAGGCTGAGGGCTTCGGCGGCGGCGAGGGCGGTTTCCGCGCTGAGCGCCCCGAGATCGCAGACGATGCCGAGCTTCCTCCCGAGGCTGAGTAATCGCCCCCCAACCCATTTTCAGGAGCAAATCAAATGAACGGCGGATTCAAGAAGGAAGGCTCGAGCGGCGGTCGCAGCGGTGGTGGCGGCTACGGTGGCGGTGGTGGTGGTAGCAGCGGTGGCGGCGGCTACGGCGGTGGTGGTGGTGGCGGCTACGGCGGCGGCGGCGGCGGACGCGGCGGCGATCGCGATGATCGCGGCGGACGCGGCGGGCGCGATGCCGACGGAATGGGCGAGCGCGGCGGGCGTGGTTTCGGCCGGCGCAAGGTCTGCCGCTACTGCGCGGACAAGGCCTCCAAGGTCGACTACAAGAACGCCGGAGATCTAAAATACTTCGTCACCGAGCGCGGCAAGATCGTTCCCCGCCGCATCTCGGGCAACTGCGCCAAGCACCAGCGCGAGGTGGCCCAGGCCATCAAGCGCGGCCGCAACGTGGCGCTGCTCCCCTACACCGTCATGCAGAACCAGTAGGAGCCGACTCCATGAAGATCATCCTCACCAAGGATCTCGAGAACCTGGGCAAGGCCGGCGCGCTGGTCGAAGTGAAGCCCGGCTATGGCCGCAACTACCTGCTCCCCCGGCAGCTCGGCGTCTTGGCCACCGCGAAGAACGTGCGCCAGCTCGATCACGAGAAGGCGGGCATCCTCTCCCGCGCCGCCAAGCACAAGTCGAGCATGGACGCCCAGGCAAAGAAGATCGGCTCCATCGAGCTCAAGTTCACCCGCAAGGTCGGCGATCAGAACAAGCTCTTCGGCTCGGTCACCAGCAAGGACGTGCACGAGCAACTCTCCTCGCAGGGCTACGAGATCGAGCGCCGGCAGATCCACTTGCCGGAGCCGCTCCGGGCGATCGGCACCCACGAAGTCGAGGTGAAGTTGCATCCCGACGTCTCGGCCAAGCTCAAGGTCACCATCGCGGGCGAGCAGTAAAAAGCCCCGGTTGGAATCAGCTGGCGCGGGGCGGCGGGCCAACCGAGGCCGCCGCCCCGCTCCCTTTCGCGGCATCGCCACGGCGGCATCGCCAAGGCCCCGCTATGCGATAGGGTGTCGCTCCTCCAAGCCTTCCCGCGCCTCCACACAGAGCCAATTCCGAGCCAATTTTGAGACCGCTCCTGACCGCGTTCCTCCTCTTGGCGCAGCCGCACCTCAAGGCGGCGCGGTCGACACCGGTGCCGGGCGCGCCTCGTGCGCCCGTGCACGCCGGGCACGAGGCGCAGGGAGGCCAACCCGGGCCTGCGGGGCAGCTAGGCCAGGGCTCGGCAGGCACGCCGGGGCAGCTGGTCCAGCTTGCGCAGCCGCCCACCGTCGCGCTGCGGCGCTTTGGCCGGTTCGACCTCGATCAGCCGCTCGCACTTTTCGCGCGCCTGCCCGATCTGCGCGGGTGCGCCGAGGCCTTCGCGTCTCCCTCGGGCCACGCTGACTGCGCCCTGCCCGCCGACGCCGACAAGCTGGGCCGCGCGCAGCTAGCCTGGGAAGCCGGCGGCACCCTCATCGCGCTTCGACTGGTCTTCGACCCCGCGCTCGCGCCGGCGCTCACCGACCTGGAGTGGCAGCTCACCCGTGGCTGGGGTCCGCCGGTGCTCGAGCAGCTGCGCCGCGAGAAGGACATCAAGACCTTCACGCTGCAGTGGGAGGACGCCGAGCACCGGGCCACGCTGGAGGCGTCGGGCAACATCTCGCAGCCTTCGCGCGCGGTGGCGGTAGTGCTCGAGCGCAAGCAGCTTCCGCTCACCGGCGATCTGGCGGGGCTGCATCCCAAGCCATTCGCGAACATGCGTCTGCGCTGGCTGAAGCGGGTCGACTGGGAAGGCCAGCCGCACGCGCTGGTCTGGGGCTCGTCCTTGACGCCGGCGCAGGAGGCGATGGGCGAGGCCGGGCCGTCCTGGACCGCGCAGCGCGGCTACGTCGGGCTCTGGCGCCTCGAGCCCGCCAGCGCGCAGCGGCCCAAGCGCTGGCGAGAGCTGTGGGAGCGGACCACCGGCGACGAAGACGACGGCCCGCAGCGCGTGCTGCTCGTCGACGCCAAAGACATCACCGGCGACGGAACGCCCGACATCGAGGTGGAGCTCTCTTGCGAGACCTGCGGCGCCACCGCCAGCGAACTGATTCTTAAAACCGTTCGCGCCGGCAAGCTCGTCGACCTCTTGGCCAAGCGCGACCTCTTCCGCGCGCAGATCGAGATGCAGCCGTTGCAGATCCGCATCCGCGAGCAACAGGTCGACGCCGACCAGGGCTCGACGGTGAGCACCTACTCCTACGATCGCGGCAAGGGCACCTTCGTGCTCGCTCGTGAGGAGCGCCTGGGCGGAAAGCCGATCGAGGAGCAGTAGCCGCCGCGTGCTACCGTTCGCAGATGGGGAAAAAGCTGCCGCTGCCGCCTTGGCTCGAGTTCGCCGCGCCCATCCGCAAGAAGCTCAAGGAGCGCGGCTTCAAGCCCAGCGACAGGGTGCAGATCTGCGAGACTTGCGAGGAGTATGCAGAGGAGGCCTGGTCGCTCAAGGGCGGCGAAGGGATGGGCGGGCGCGACCTGAAGTACTGCATGAACTGCGGCCGCTCGCGCAGCTGGAAGGGCGCGCTGGGCGGCTCGCGCGTCAGCGAAGAGCCGTTCGACCTGCTCAAATTCTTGGGCTTCACTCCGGCCAGCTGACCATCAGCGCAGCGCTTTGCGAAGCTCGCTGGCGCGCTTGCGGATCTGCGGATCGCCGCTGTCGATCTCGACGCTCGCGAGCCGCTGCCGCAGCGCGGGCGGGGTCTTGAGACTGCCGCTGCGTTGCATCTCCTCCAGCCGGCCCAAAGCCTTCTCGACGATCTCCTCGTCGGGGTGACCGAGCAGCCGGTCGAGCAGCCGCGCGTCGTCGGGCAGCTCGTGCGCCGCCAGATATTCTTTGGCCGCGGCCTGGAACGCCTTGGTCTCCTCGATGGCATAAAGCTTCTTGCGGGCCTCGTCCCGCTCGGCCATTTCGCCGCCCGGATCGAGCTTCTCGCGCAGGTGCTCGGGCAGCGTCACGCCGCCCGAGAAGAGCCGGTCGAGGTTGCTTTTGTACTGCGTGTACTTGGTGGAGTTCTGAAAGCGCTCGGCGTCGCGGTCGCCGGCCTTCCCGCGCGCAGACCCGCCACGGTCGCGGCCTTTGTCGATCTCGCGCCAGCTCTTGGTTCGCTTCGGCTTCTCGTCGTCGGGCATCTCTGCGAAGGATAGCGTTGGCGCCCGCGGCTGTCATGCAAACTGCTCCGGAAAGCAAGCCCCGAATGCATGCGACCGCGCTTGATCGGGCCGCTCTGGCGTGGGAGTTCTCAGCTGTGAACAGCTCAGCAGATGCCCGACCCCAGGCTGCGCTCCAGGCCATCCCCTCGGGCCGCGTGCCGCCCCAAGCGCTCGACGCCGAGCGCAGCCTCCTGGGCGGCGTCCTGCTCGACAACCAGGCCTTCGCCGAGGTGGTCGGCATCCTCAAGCCCGAGGACTTCTATCGAGAGGCGCACCGCAAGATCTACGAGGGCATGTGCGGGCTCTTCGGCCGCAACGAGCCCATCGATCGCATCACCGTCAAGGACGAGCTGAGCACCCTCGGCGCCTTTCAAGCGGTGGGCGGCGACGACTTCATCGACCTGCTCGACAAGATCGTGCCCAGCGCAGCGAACATCACCTACTACGCAAAGATCATCCACGAGAAGGCGGTGGCGCGCCGGCTGATCGAGGCGGCGACGGCGATCGCCGCGATGGGCTACGAGCAGTCGGGCGAGGTGGGCGACTTCGTCGACGAGGCCGAGCGCCGCATCTTCGCAGTCACCGACCAGCAGACCCGGGTCGGCTTCGAGCACGTCAAACCGATCATCGCCGCCGCATTCAAGACGATTGAGTCGTTATATGAACGCCAGGAAGAGATCACCGGGATGGCGAGCGGCTTTGCCGACCTCGACCGACTCACCTCGGGATTCCAGCCGGGCGATCTGGTGATTATCGCGGCCCGCCCCTCGATGGGAAAGACGGCCTTCTGCTTGAACATCGCCACTCACGTCGGCTGCCGCGGCAAGTACCAGAACAAGCGCTGCGGCGTGGGCGTCTTCTCCTTGGAAATGCCCAAGGAGCAGCTGGTGATGCGCATGCTCGCCTCGGAGGCGCGGGTCGATTCGCAGCGGATGCGCACCGGGCGCCTGCTGGAGAGCGACTTCGTCAAGTTGGCGCAGGCGGCCGGCATCCTTGCCGAAGCCAACATCCATATCGATGATTCGCCGGGCGTCTCGGCGCTGGAATTGCGCGCCAAGTCGCGGCGGCTGGTGAGCCGATATGCCGAGACCGATCAGCCGGTGCGGATGATCATCGTCGACTATCTGCAGCTGATGCGCGGCAACGAGCGCATCGACAGCCGCGAGCAGCAGATCAGCGAGATCTCGCGGTCGCTCAAGGGGCTCGCCAAGGAGCTGAGCATTCCCATCGTCGCGCTCTCCCAACTGAACCGCTCGCTGGAAAAGCGGCCGGACAAGAGGCCCCAGTTGAGCGATCTGCGTGAATCAGGCGCGATCGAGCAGGACGCCGATACCATCTGCTTCATCTATCGCGAAGAGGTCTACGAAAAGGAAAAGGAAGAGGTGAAGGGGGTCGCCGAGATCATCATCGGCAAGCAGCGCAACGGGCCCATCGGCACCGCGAATGTCGCCTTCCTGCACGAATTCACCCGATTCGAAAACCTGGCCCGCGAATATACGCCCTCGGGCGGGGGCGACTGAGTCACCGGTAATCAGACTTCTCCGCTCGCGCCGCCGCCGCCCGAATCGCCGCCGCCGAAGCCCGAGAAACCGTCTCCGCCGCCGCCGCTGCTCGAACCTCCTCCACCACCGCCGCCGCCGCCGACATACGCTGTCCGCTGCCTGCGCGGCAGCGTCTTGTCATATTCGCGGTGATAACCACAGGGTTGATTGGTGCATCGCTCGGTGACGTGGGCGAGGCCCTGGCTCCAATAGGTCGGCTCGTCTACCACCACCTCGTCGATGGTCATCCAGGAGCCGTCCTTGGGACACTTGTGCGAGCGGATCGAGACCCAGATCACCGCGCTGACGATGAGCCCGATGATCAGCACCAAGAACGCCCCAAAGCCGCCGCCCGAGATCCAGGCCAGCGCCGCGACCCCCGAGAAGAGGCCGGCGCCAATCTTCGCTTTGGCTCCGGGAAACTGCCGGCGCGAGGCGGTGACGATCAGCGTGATGACCAGGGCGAGCATGGCAAGGAGCGCGGCCGCGATGCCGCCTGCACTCGGGTAGCCGGGCGCCGCCACCCCGGGGCCGCCACGCGGCGAGTTGGCCGTGGGCGCGCTGTCGCCCCCCGCCGCCGCGTCGGCTTGCAAGAGGGCCGCGATGGCGTCGACGACGTGCACCGCGGCGGCGCCGTAGTTGTTCTCCTTCATGTACGGAAAGGCCTGCTCGGTGCGGATCTGGCCGACCTTGCCGTCGGGCAGGACGCCCTCGAGGCCGTAGCCCACCTCGATGCGGACCTTGCGATGGCCCGGCAGCCCCGGCACGAAGAGGATGAGCAGCCCGTCCTTGCGCTTCTTGTCGTGCCCGATGCCCCACTTGCGAAACAGATCTGCGGAGTAATCCTCGATCGAGTCGTCGCCCAGGTCAGGGATGGTCACCACCGCGATCTGCGCGATGCCCGCTTTGTCGAGCTGGCTGCAGATCGCCTTGAGGTGCGCGGTCGAGCTCGCGTCGAAGAGGTGCGCCTGATCGACCAGGTAGTCGGTGGGCGGCGGGAAGTTGTTGGGCGCGAGCGCGAGCGCGGGGAAGGCAACCAGGGCGAGGCTCAAGGTCAGGAGGCGGAACATGGCGCGGAGTCTACTGCGCCCTACCGTCCGGCGTCTCCCGCCGCGGTCTGCTCCAGTTGCGAGCGGCCTCCCTACGCCAGATGCGCCAGCGTCCGGGCGATGCTCGCGGCCGCCACCTGCGACGGCAGCTCGATGACCGGCACCTGCGCGCCCTTGGCTTCGTTGCGCAGCGCCGTGAGCTGGGGCGAATCGCCGTGCTGCGCCTCGAGCACCACCAGGTCGGTGCGCTTTTTGCCGAGCCGCGCGGCGGCCACGGTGGCCGAGCGCACCGAGCAGGCGGAGCGCAGCGTGCGTGCGACCTCGCGCACCCAGCGCCCGTCGTTGGAGACGAGCAGGACGCGGGGCTTGGTGGCATGCGGCGGCGCCAGCGGCAGCTCGACGAAGAACTCCGCGCCCTGGCCCACTTCGCTCTCGGCCCACAGCTCGCCCCCATGGCGCTCGGCGATGTCGCGGCAGATGCGCAGCCCGCGGCCCGGCCCCAGGCCGGCAATCAGCTTGGCGAACTCGGCGCGCGGAATTCCCGGGCCGCTGTCCTTGACGGCGAGGCGCACCAATTTGGGACTCGCCCGCCACGCTCTGACTTCGATGGTTCCCCCGCGCGGGGTGATGCGGACCGCGTTGGCGAGCAAGTTGTCGAGGAGGCGCGCGAGCATCTCGCGATCGGCGCGGATCTCCACCGAGCGCTCCGGGGGGGTGGCGATGATGGTCAGGTGCCGCGCCTTGGCGCTCGCCTGCGCGCCGGCGGCGGCGGCCTCGACCAGCTTGCCCAGATCGGTTGCGTGCGCCTCGATGGCCCTGCGATCGCGGGTGCGCGCGCCCTCGAGGATTCGCTCGGCGACCTGCAGCGCACGGTTTGCCTGGCGCGCGGCCGCCGCTGCCGAGGCGCGCTGGCTGTCGTCGAGGCCCCGATCGGAGGCGAGCAATTCGGCGTGGCCCATGGCTGCGTGCAGCGGGCTGCGCAGGTCGTGTGCGGCGTCGGCGAGGCCTTCCTCGAGCGCTTTCATGTTGCCGCTCAGGCGCTCCATGCGCGCGTTGAGGTCGGCGCGCTCGACCGCGGCGCGCACCCGGCGAAAGAGGATCTCGGGCTCGCCCGGCGCCACCACGTCGTCGGCGCCTGCTGCGCAAAAGAGCGCACCCGGCTTGCCGACTACGATGAGCTGCTCGGCCCTCGCGCGAAGCGGGGCGATCTCGCTGTCAGCGTAGCCGACGGCTACCAGCACCTCGGCTGGCGAGGTGCCGTCGTCGGCGGCAGAGTCGATGCCGCCACGGCTGAATCGTGCAACGAGCCGTCTCGCCCACGCCGCTGGCGCTGCAACCCGGACTCGCACAGCCTGGCTCGTCGCCATGGCTTGGACCCTTCGCGGTAACCCCCCAGAACCTTCAGCCTGTCAAAATCGATTGGTAACAGAATCGGCACTCGGTTGCCACCTGACCCTGCCCGCTCACGGAGCTTTCGCCGCCACCAGAAATTCCCGGTTGCCAGCGGGGCCCAGCAGAGGAGAAGGGGTCTCCCCCAACACGGTGAGACCGAGGGCGGTCAGAGCGGCGCGCACGTCAGCCACCGTGCGCGCGTGCACGGCCGGATCTTTCACCACCCCGCCCTTTCCAACCTCGCCCTTGCCCGCCTCGAACTGCGGCTTGACCAACACCACGCAAAAGGCCTGCGGCGCAAGCACCGAGACGAGCGCGGGCAGGACCAGCCGCAGCGAAATGAAGGAGAGGTCGGCCACCGCGGCAGAGCAGGACTCGCCCAGAATTTGGGGGGACAGCCTGCGCGCGTTGACCCGCTCGTGGCTGACGACGCGCGGATCCTTGCGCAGGCTCTCATGCAGTTGGCCGTACCCCACGTCGACCGCGTGCACGCGCAGGGCGCCGCGCTGGAGCAGCAGGTCGGTGAAGCCTCCGGTGGACGCGCCCAGATCGCAACAGACCAGCCCCAAAGGCGAGAGCGCAAAGTGGTCGAGGGCATGCTCGAGCTTGAGCCCGCCGCGCGAGACGTAGCGCAGCGCGGTCGCGTCGGCCTTGAGCCGCAGCGGAGTCTCCTCGTCGAGGAGCTGGCCGGGCTTCTCGACGCGGTGATCGCCCGCGACCACCTCGCCCGCGAGGATGAGCGCCTGCGCCCGGGTCCGCGACTCCGCCAGCCCGCGCCGCTGCACGAGCAGATCCGCGCGTAGCCGGGCCATCAGGGCCTGCCCACGAGTGCATCGCCGTCGAGATGGAGTCGGCATTCGAAGGCCGATGACCGGCGCACTACTTCCCTTGGTCCTCGGCCTTCTCGGTGCTTGCGCTCATCTCGACGGCGCTGCACTAGCGGCGCGAGGAAGAGGGGCCCTGCAGATCCCCCTGCGGCGCCGCCGTGCCGGTGGGTGGAATGACCAGCACCGCGATGCGCGCCAGCAGCCGCTCCATGTCGATGGGCTTGGAGAAGTAGTCGACCGCGCCGGCGGCCAGGCCGGTGCGGATGTCGGAAGCGGTCTTCTTGGCGCTGATGAAGATGACGGGGATCTCGCGGAACTCATCGTTCTTCTTCACCGCGCGGCAGAGCTCGAAGCCGTCGATCCAGCTCATCATCACGTCGAGGAGAATCAGGTCGGGCCGATCGACGTGCAGAGTGGAGATGAGCCGCAGCCCGTTCGCCGCCTGCGAGACCTCGTAGCCCTCGAGCTCGAGCGCCATCTTGAGCATTTCGCGGGTCTCGCGATCGTCGTCGACGATGATGATCTTCTTCCGGGCTTGCATGGGCATCTCCACCGCGCTCTCTTCTCCAGCTAGACGTTCGGGGCAAACGGCGCGGTGCGGTCGCCTTCGAGCAGCACCTCGACCTTCTTCTCCGCCTCCTCGAGCTTGGCGGCACCGGCGCGCGCGAGCTTGATGCCCTCCTCGAAGGCCGCGATCGACTCCTCGAGCGAGAGGCCGCCGCCCTCGAGCCGCTCGACCACTTTCGAGAGGCGCTGGACGACCTCCTCGTAGCGCGATTCGGCGTCCTTCTGGAGAGAGGGCTGTGAGGGGGAATCGGCCACGGCCCGCGTTCTAGCACCGTGCTACCGCTGCCACAACGAACGTTTACTCGGGCAGCGAATCGAACTTCCCCGCTGTCACGGCGAGCACCTCTGCGCTCAGTTCGCCGTCGTGCAGGCGCACCTGCAGCCGCTCGCCAGGCTGGATCTCAGCAGCGCTGCGCAGCGCGTGCCCGCGCTCGTCGAAGGCCACCGCGTAGCCGCGCGCCAAGACTCGCAGCGGGCTCAGCGCCTCGAGCCGCCCCGCCAACCCCTCGAAGCGGTGGCGCCGCGCGGTCAGCGCGCGCCGGGCGAGCGCGGCCAATTTCTCCTCGAGCCGAGCCACCTCGCGGTGCAGCCGATGGAGCTGCGCGCGTGGGTGCGCGACCTGCAACCTCTCGCGCAGGGCGCGCAGCGCGGCGGCGCGGGCATGGATCGATTCGGTGACCTTGTCGACCAGCCGCTGCTCGAGCCGATCGAGCCGGAGCCGCCGCTCGCCGATCAGCCGCCGCGGATCGGCGACGCGCGCCCGACGCGATTCGAGCTGCGCCTTGCGCGCGGCCATCTGGTTGCGAAAGGCCCGGAGAAGTCGTGCACGCCGCTGCACCAGGTCCGCGCGCAGCTCCTCCTTGACTCGCGCGAGCAGCTCCGCGGCGGCGGTGGGCGTGGGCGCGCGCATGTCGGCCACGAAATCCGCGATGGTGAAGTCGACCTCGTGACCGACCGCGCTCACCGTCGGCACCGGACAGAGGGCGAGGGCCCGCGCGACCACCTCCTCGTTGAACGGCCAGAGATCTTCCAGGCTCCCGCCGCCGCGGGTGACCACCACCACCTCGACGCCCGGCGCGGCGCCTGCCCGCGCAATGCCTCGGGCGATCTCGGCGGCAGCGCCTTCACCCTGCACCCGCACCGGGACGATCAAGACGGGAAGCCCCGGATAGCGCCGATGCAGCACCCGCAGGAAGTCGTGGATGGCCGCGCCGCTCGGGCTCGTCACCACCGCAATCCGCTGGGGCAGAAAAGGCAGCGCCCGCTTGCGCGCCCGCGCGAAGAGCCCTTCCCCTTCGAGCCGCGCCTTGAGCTGCTCGAACGCCACCTGGAGCGCGCCCGCGCCGAGCGGCTCGACCGAATCGCAGAACACCTGGTAACGCCCCTGCGGCTCGTAGAGCGTGATCCGCCCGCGCGCCAGGACCTTCATCCCGTTCTGCACGCCAAACTTGAGCCGCCGCGCTTCGTTGCGAAAGAGCACCGCGTCGATGCAGGCGCTCTCGTCCTTCAAGGTGAAGTAGAGGTGACCGCTCGAGGGTTGGCGCAGGTTGGAGATCTCCCCCTCGACGACCAGGTTGGGGAAGCGCCCCTCGAGCACACCCTTCACCTCGCGGGTCAGCTCGGTGACCGAGTAGATGCGCTCCTGCGGCTGGCGCGCGCCGCCGAAGAGATCGAACTGGCGGGCGTCGGGCCTGGCCGGCTCCGGCGCCGCACTCGGCTCTGGTCGCGGGCCACGAGGGGGAAGGCGCTCCGGCATGCGCCGGTCAGTCTAACCGATTGTTCGCCGACGAGGCGCGCGGCGAGTGCCTCCGGTGTGGCAGGGGCCGGAGGGCAGGCGCGGGTCCGGGCGTGAAGAAACCCGGATGATTGCCCGAGGCCTCAAGGCGCGTGCTGGAGCGCCCGGGAGGCGGCGGCGATCGGCCCCTCCTCGCCGGGGAAGAGCCGGGCCAGGTAGCTGCGGACCTTGCGCCCCTCGTCGAATGAGCCGGCCGAAGCGAGGCACTGGACGGCGTGGGCGAGATCCCAGGCGGTCGTGTTCTGGTTCTTCGACTTGGAATCGATGCGGGTCTGGGCGGCGCGGCGGAAGAGCTCGGCGGCGCGCGGGTAGTCTCCGGCCAAGCGGGCGGCGGCGGCCTCTTGCTCGACGAACTCGGCTGCAACGGGCACTGGAGGCGGGGGCGCAGGGGGCGCGGCGCTCACGGCGGCCGAGGGAGTGGGGGCCTCAGCGAGACTCCTCGGGGCCGGAGAAGGTGGGGCCTCCTTGGCCAAGACCAGCGCGTCGCGAGAGCGGGAGGCCGGAGCGGGCGAGGGCTTTTCGAACCCGTCGCCGCCGCTGCCCTGGTAGCGCTCGGCGAGCAGCTGGTCACCCGCGTGCTCCTCCTTGGCCACCCTGTTCGTCTTTGCCCTGCTGCGCTGCTCGGTGGGCTTCTGCTCGGGCGGCGGCGCCGCCGGGGCGCGCCGCGACAATTCATGCACGGCGCCCTTTTCTTCCTCGGGCGGCGGTGGCGGCTGAGGGATCGTCCGCGCTGGCTGCTGGTTGCTCTGCCGCTGCTCGGACTGCTGCTGAGCGCGCTGCGCTGCCTCCTTTTCCAGATCGGCGGGAGTGCGGACGTGGATCTGGTACTCGGCCTCGCTCGCCGGTTCGGTGCGCCTCCCCGAGTTGCCGTTCGAGACGACAAGGGCGATCACCGCGGCCGCAGCGAGCGATCCAGCGAACGCGAGCAACAGTGCCCTGCGGTTCTTCCTGGGCGGCGCGAGCGGCACCACCGTGGCCCCCGTGTCGATGCGCGCGGGCGCAACGCCGAGCGGCCGCGAGCTCGCGACCGCGTCGATGACCGCGCCCGGCAGCCCGTCGGAGAGCAGCGAGGCCTCGGCGCGCGCGGCCGCCATGATCGGCGCGTCGAAACCCTCCGGCGGCTCCTCGACCTCGCGCAGCGGCGCGACGTTGCCTCGGGTGCTCTCGAGCAGCGCCCGCTCCAGCTGGCAGGCCCCGCAGCTTGCTGCGTGTGCTTCAACCTCGGTCGCGCGCTCGGGCGGAAGCTCGCCGTAAGCAAGGTCGAGCAGCAGGTCCTGGCACTCGCTGCAGGTCATGCCCGCCCCAGTCGTGCGCCCGGCTGCGGCGCGTCCAGGTCGTCGGCGGCGGCGCGGTCGAATCCTGCCGCGGCGAGCGCCCGGCGCAGCCCCTCCAAGGCGTAGCGCATCCGGCTCTTCACCGTATTCTCATTGGCGCCGACCATCTCCGCGATCTCCTTGAACGGCACTCCCGCCTGCTCGCGCAGGATGAACACCTCGCGCTGCTCCTCGGGCAGCGAGAGCAAGGCGCGCTGCAGCACCGGACGCAGCCGCAGGCTCTCGGCCGCCCGATCCGGCCCGGGCCCAGGCCCCGCCAGCTGATCGATCAAGGGCCCCCCGTCCTCTGCGCCATCCAGCCCCGACTCGTCGAGGCTGTCGGTGCGGCGAAGCTTGTCGCGTCGGCTCTGATCGACGCAGAGGTTGCGCGCGATGGTGTACAGCCAGGTCTGGAACTTCGCCCGCTGCTCCCAAGTCGCGGCGCCCTTGACGATGCGCAGGAACGTCTCCTGCGCCAGATCCTCCGCTCTCTCCTTGTCGCCCAGCATGCGCACCAGGAAGGTGTAGAGGGGCCCGCGATGGCGGCGCAGCAGGCGCTCGAAGGCCCCTGCGTCACCCTGCTGGAATGCGGCCAGCAGCTCCTCGTCGCTCATGTCCTGGTTCATCTTCAACGCGCCGGCGCGCGCAAAGTTCTCTACCACGGGCTAGCCCGGAGCGGACATCGCTTCCGCGACCACGCCGTGGTGGTTGCGCGACGGGCGCTGGCCGGTCAGCTTGCGTGGCAGCCGTAGCTCGCTGAGCGAGCCTTTGCCTCCGCGCAGGCAGTGGATGAGCAGCCGCGCGGCGCGCAGATCGAAGTGGCCGGCATTCGACTCCTCGAGGATCTGATCGGCGGCGCCGCGGGCGTTGAAGGGCTCGAGGCGATACGAGCGGGGCGCGACCAGCGCCGCAAAAGCGCTCGCCACCGCCACCAGATCGAGCCCGCGCAAGGGCGGCTGGCCTTCGACCCGCGGATAGCCCTGGCCCGCGCGGGTGTGGTGCAAGAGCGCGAAGTGGACCGAAGGCGCGTCGCCGACCGCGCTCGCGAGGATGAGCGCGCCGAGGAGCGGATGGTCCTCGAGCGAGAGCGCCTCGGCCCGAGTCAGGTGATCGCGCTTGAACCGCAGCCGGGGCGCTGCCTGCGCCATCCCGATGTCGTGAACCAGCGCGCCGCCCGCGAGCCGCGCGATGCCGGGCGCGTTGCCGAGCGCCGCGCGGAAGAGGCGGACCGCGACCACCGCGCTCCAGATGGCGTGTTGGTAGCGGGAGGGATCGGTTCTCTGCATCGCCGCGAGCTCGTCCCAGACGCCCTGCGGGAAGCGCACGTCGACGAGGCCGTCGGCAACCAGCGCCCGGGTCTCGGGGGTGCCCACCAAGAAAGAGAGCGCAGGCGCATCGAACGCCTCGAGGACCGCCGCGGCGACGGCAGTCTGGTGCAGCGGCCGCTCGGGCCGGTTGCGCGGCGCGCGGGCGGCCACGTCGCGAAGGAAGGGGAGGTCGAGCACCTCGCCGCGGCCCGCGATCTTGCGACCGTCGGCGGAGAGGAGATCACGCGTGAGCACCGTGCCGGACATGGCGAAGTCCAAGCGGACCTCCTCGCAAATTGCGGAGCAACCGCTCACCCTAGCGAGGAGGGCCAGGTGCGCTGCAAGGCCCTCGGGGTGCGGGCGAGGCGCACCGTGCGCGGTCAGCCCTCGGCCGGGCCCGGCTCTTCTTCGGCTGCCGCGGCCTCGTCGTTCGGAGCCTGCGCTGCGGGGTGAACGGCGTCGGTCGCGGCGGCTGGGTGCTCGGCGGTGGCCAGAGCGGCTGCGCCCTGCGCATGGCTGTTGCGCATGTCGGCCGCGAGCGCGCCCAGGTCGAGAACCGAGTGGCGAGCGAGCGCGCGCAGGAGACCGGCGAGCAGACGGAGCGCGGCCAAGCCATCGTGGGGGTCGAGCCCCACCTCGGCGAGGGTGTCGAGATCGGCTGGAGCGAGCGGCGCGGTGGCGGCGAGCGCCTCGCCGATCCAGCCGGTTCCCTCGGGCGCCTGCTCGGGCGGAGGCGGAACCCAACCTTGCAGCAGATCGCTCTGGGCCGCATCGCCTGCAGCGGGCTCAGGCGCGGCGCGCTCCTCGGCCGCCGCCGCTACGGTTTCCGCTGGCCGATACTCCCAAGCGACGTCCTCGTGCCCCTCGGGCCCGTCGTGCTGTATCGGCTCGGCGTGCTGTGTCGACTCGGCGTGCTGCATCGGCTCGTCGTGCTGTGTCGGCTCGTCGTGCTGGGGGGGCTCCGCGTGCTGCTCGGGCTCAGCGGCCTGTTCCTCTTGCGCTGCCGCGAGCGGCGCCTCAACTGCGGGCTCGTCCGCCCAGGCGGCCGGCGCCTCCGTCTCGGCAATCTCGCTCGAGCTCTCCGTGGCGATGGCCCCGATTCCCTGGTGCGGCGCGGCTTCGCCTGCAGCCGGCTCCTCGACGCCCCACGGCGACTCTTCCGCCGCCAACTCTTCGTGTGCGTGCTCCGCGGCCTCCATGTACAGCGGCGAAGGGAGATCCGGGTCGGTCCGCTCGCTGCTTGCCTCGCCGAACGGATCCGGCTCGGTCGGAGGGGCCTCGGCTGGCGTGGCCTGCGCGTCAGTCGCAACCGATTCGGCAGCGACGCCATCCCAGGCCCCGCCCTCCGCTGCTGCTGCGCTCTGGGCGGCTGCGCCCCACACGTCGGCCTCCCTGGCCGCTGCGTGCTCCGCGACAGGGAGCGCTTCTGCCGGGTTTTCGCGCTCGAGCCCGTTCTCCTCCGCGGGCGCGGCCACCCCGTCGGCCGTGCCCATGATGGCATCGGCCGGCAGTTCATCTGCGGGGGCCTCTTCGAGCGCGCCCTCGGCGACAGGCTCCTCGGCAGCGGGCTCCTCGGAGCCCCAGGCGGTTTCTGCGGGCGCAGCCGCAGCCGGCTCGCGGTCCAGGGCGGGCGCTTCCTCCTCGCCCTGAACGCTCCAGTCCTGCGCGGCGCCAAAATCGCCCAAGGGCACAGCAGGCTCCGCCGCAGACGGCGCGTCGCCCCAATCGGCCGAGGCGGCTGCCGCAGGGGATTCGACCGCAGGCAGCTCCCATCCAGCGGCCGCTGCGGGCGCCGAATCCCAGCTTGCCGCGGGCGCCGAATCCCAGCTCGCGTCGGGCGCCGAATCCCAGCCCGCGTCGGGCGCAGCCGTCGCCTCTGAGTTGACCTTCGCCGCCTGCGAATGAGCCGCGATCGGCTCGAGACCCTCGAGCGGCTCGGTCTCGCCGATCGGCGCCTCGGCTCCCTCGATCGCGGAGGCCGCGTGCTGCAGTCCCTCGACCGCTTCGCCGGCGCTACCCTGCCCGCGCACTTCTTCGCTGCCTTCAATCGACTCGGCGCCCTGCGAATGCGCGGCGATCGGCTCGAGGCCTTCCATGGGCGAATCGGGAGCCGCGTCTTCGTCTTCCAGCGCGATGGGCTCGACCGCCGGCGCGGGCTGCGTCTCGACAGTCTCGCCGCCTTCCGCGACTTGTGCTCCCAGGGGCGGCGTCAGGCCGGCCAGCGCGTCGGCGTCCATCGGCTCGATCTCCTCGAGCGGCGCGGCCTGCGGGACCGGCACGGGCGCTGCGCGCGGCGGAGCCGGCGGCGGGATGTACGGCGCGAGCGGGCGCATCGGCGTCATCACCGGCGGCGGCCCCGCCGGCTCGAAGCGCCGGGGAAACCCCGCGGGTCCCGGACCCTGCCGCACCGGCGGCAGCGCGGGCCTCGCGGCCATCAACTGCGTGGGCGTGATGCGAGAGGGAATTGTGTTCTGCGGCGCGGTGGCCTGCGCTGCGGAAGCGGCCGGAGCGGAAGCAGCGAGCGCTGGCGACTCGCCATAGTGCAGCGCGACCGCCGAGACGACCTCGCTGTCGCCGCAGAGCATCGGCTTGATGCGCTTGCCGGTGTGGAACGCGAGCTGATCGACCGCCGAGAGATCGGTGGGGTCGCTCATGGCGATGGTCACCACCTCGCCGCGCCCGGTTCCACTCACCTCATAGGCGAAGACGTGCAGCTTCTCCGCCAACTGCTTGCTGACGAACTTTACCGCGCGCGGATCGATCTTCTGATCGGCCAACCGCACCACCGGCATGCCGAGGTGCTGGCTGAGCGCGCGAACGACCGACTCCTCCTTGCAGAAGCCCTTCTGCACCAGGATGGTCCCGAGCTTGCCGCCCCACTGCTTCTGGGTGCCCAGGGCGCTCTGCAGCTGGTGCTCGTCGATGACCTTCAGCTCGGTGAGGAGCTGCCCGAGTCGCTTGCGCGGTGGCATTCGTTCCTTCCTTCAACGCTTCACGCGCGACAGGTACTCGTCGCGGGAAAAAACGCCCTTCTCGATGAGCAGCTCAACCATTGCCTTGAGCGCTGACACCGAGCGCCGCTGAGTCTCTTCCACTCCCCGCAGCACGTCCACGGCGCCGACGCGGGGCGGTCCTTGCACCGACGCTTCGATCGGCGTTGGCGTCCGCTCACTTTTGGCAGGCCTCGCCGACGCAGGCAGCGAGTGGTCCGGCAAACTGCGCGGCTTGTTGCGCGGGTCCAGGGTGACGACCGAGTTCCCGCTGTTGTTGACGATCTTCATCGCCGGCTGCTCTTCACCTTCGCCGAGCATCTCTTCGCCGCGGTACCAGCGCGAGATGGCATTGCGGATGGCGCTCGCACCTGCGAGCTGAGCTTCGACGCGAGTTCCGCCGGTGATCGATCGCAGATGATCGGTGACCGAGAGGTTGAGCGGGTCGCTCATTGCCACCACGATGACCCTCCCCTCTTCCTTGACGCCGATGGGCACCAGGCCGAACTCCTCGGCCACGTCGGGCGGCACCATCGCGAGCGCGGCCTTGTTGGCCTCGCCGGTCAGGTCGGCGCGGGGAATTCCAGTCTGCTTGGAGAGCGCGCGAACCAGGATCTCCTCGGTGAGGAACTCCATCCGCACCAGGATGTCGCCGAGCTTGCCGCCCCATTGGGACTGCTCAGCCAGCGCGGCTTTGAGCTGGAGATCCGTGATGACGCCTGCCTTCACCAGCAGGTCGCCGATCTTGATCCGCATGGCGCCGGATACTAGGGCAACGGCTGTCGCAGCGGCAACTTTGGTTTGAGGTTCTTTCGCCGAGGAGCCTGCCGGGGGTATTCGCCAACAGGCTGCTAAGGCAGCTCGACGATCTCCATCCCCTTCGGAGCCCCGAGCAGGAAGGCGCCCGCGGGCGGCGGCTTTCCCACCAGCAGATTGCTCAGCCGCAGATCGATCTGCGTCTTGCGCGCCGGCACCGAGAGGTGGAGGAGCCGCGGCATTTGCTGCCCGCTCGAGTCGTCGTGCTCGTCGAGGAGCACCTTCCAAAGCAGCTCAGGATGCGCGCCGCCCACTGCCCAGCGCCGCACTTCCAAGATGCGCTGATCGGCGCCGATCAGGATCTCCTCTGCCAGCCCGCGCAGCGCGGCGGTGCCCGGCGGAACCGTCGAGAGGGTCAGCAAAACCCCGCCGCTCTCGCGCGCCGCAGAGATGGGCTCGGCGCCGGGCAGTTCGGGCAGGCCCCCGAGGAGCAGCGCGACCAGCTCGTCGTCGCGCAGCGGTGCGGGCAGGAGCCGCGCGAGGTTCTCGGGCGACGACGGCCCCCGGTAGAAGACGTTGTTGCGCAGGTCGAGCAGCGCAAACCGGCCCTGGTCGGCGACCAGCACCGCGGCCGGATCGCCCAGCGGGGTCAGCGCCTCGATGCGCAGGCTCGCTCTGCGCCGCACCGAGATGTGCAGCGGATAGCGGCCGCCGTTCTGGGGCGCGTCGACGAACGACTTGGCGTCGCAGCTGAGCGACTCGGGCAGCCGATGAGCCTGGCGCGCCTCTTCATAGATGGCCACCGCATCGAGGGCGGCAACCGGCACCGGCAAAGGTCCCTTGCAGGCCGCGAGAGTGAGCAGGAAGATCGCTGCAGCTCGCATCAGGAGCCAAACGGCGACGGCGTGCTCCCGCTGCCCGCCGAAGGGTCGCCGATCGGGTCGGTCGTCTTGGCGCGCAGTTCGTCGAGCTCATGCTTCAAGTCGGCCACCGCGTCGTTGGTGTTGCGCAGCCGCTCGGAGAGCACCTGCACGAAGCTCCAGAGCAGCTTGACCGCGAGCAGCGAATCGCGCCGCATCAGCTTGAGCAGGCTGTCGCGATCGATCGAGATCGCGCTGGTCTCCTCGTGCGCGACCACGGTGGCCGAGCGCGGCGCCTGATCGACGAGGCCCATCTCGCCGAAGTGGCCGCCCGCCTTGAGTTGGGCAATCTGCAGCCCGCTCTTGAGCACGGTGACCTTGCCGCGGAAGAGCACGAACAGCTCGTCGCCGGTCTCGCCCTCCTTGATGATCGGCTGCCCCTTCTCGAACTGCCGCCCGCGCGCGATGCCGAGGATGGCGAGCAGCTCCTTGTAGGTCATGTGCTGGAAGAGCGGGATGCGGCGGAGGATCTCGGTCTTGCCCTCGACGTCGGTGTGCTCCTCGTCGTCCACCGCCTCGACCGAGAGGGCAATGGCGGTCACGTTGTCCTTGCCTCCCCGCTGCAGCGCCAGGTCGACCAGCGACTCGGGGAGCAGCGCGCGCGGCTCCGCCGAGAGCAGCGCGGGCAATTCGTCCTCCTCCAGGTAGCCGTGCAGCCCGTCGGAGCAGAGCAGGTAGAGATCGCCCGGCAGGAGATCGGTGACGAGCGTGTCGACCGCGACGGAAGGCTGGATACCGACCGCGCGGGTGATGACGTTGCGGTTCTCCGCCGTCGCGACCTGATCCTTGGTGATGAGCCCGCGCTTGAGCTGCTCTTGGATGATGGTGTGATCTTCGGTGAGCTGGTGCGCGCGGCCGTTGCGGAAGAGATAGACGCGGCTGTCGCCGACGTGGCCCAAGACGGCCTTCTTGCCCGCCGCGAGCAGCACCACCACAGTGGTGCCCATGCCGCGCTTGCCCAGGTCGCTGCCGGCGATCGAGTAGATGTCGGCGCAGGCTTTTAAAATGGCTCGCTCCATCAGCTGCGCGACGTGCTCACGCGCCTCCACCGTTGGCGACTTGGCGAACGATTCGAGCAGCGGCCGGCCGTCGACGAGCGCCTCGCGGATCGACTTGACGGCCTGTGCGCTCGCGACTTCTCCGGCTGCGTGGCCACCCATGCCGTCGGCGACGATGTAGAGGCCGAGCGCGTCGTCGTTGAGGAACGAGTCCTCGTTGTGCTTGCGCTTCTTGCCGATGTCCGTCCTGGCCCAACTGCGGATGGTCATGGTGAGTTCACATAGCCTCTCGCAAGTGCAGCGTCTACCGTGTTGCTCGCAAGGGTGCGGCGTGCTACTTGCCCCGCGACTTCCGGGAGAAACGCCCTTGGCCAAAGAGCAGCTTCGCGCCTACGTCTTCCTCGATTCGCTGCAGCCCCAGCTCGCTGCGCACATCTGTACCACCTGCCGGGGCTACTTCCCGGTGCCCCACGTGGCCTCGCTCTTCGTCGAGATCGCGCCGGGAATGGCCATCCATCAGGTGCTCGATGTCGCGCTCAAGCAGACCTCGGTGCAGCCCGCGACGCTGGTGGTCGAGCGCGCCTTCGGCATGATCGAAGTGCACCACCAGGACCAAGGCGAGGTCCGCTCCGCCGGCGACGCCATCCTCAAGCACCTCGGCGCCAAGGAAGAGGACCGGGTCAAGCCCAAGGTCATCTCCAACACCATCATTCGGGGCATCGAGCCGATGCACGCGATGATCATCGACAAGATTCGCTTCGGCTCGATGATCCAGCCCGGGCAGAGCCTCTTCATCCTCGAGACCGAGCCCGCCGCCTATGCGGTTCTCGCCGCCAACGAGGCCGAGAAAGCCGCCGACGTGCGCCT